>JAZKAG010000037.1:57402-59556 GCA_040389265.1 Acidobacteriota bacterium | reverse complement strand
TCCGGGCCAGTCGTATTGGGTCATACGCTCGGCTGCCTCTGGACTGAAGCGGCGAAGCGGACGCCCATACTGGATGGCATATTTGCGCAGCAGGTAATCCGTGAGCACCGGAATTTCATCGCGGCGCTCGCGCAAGGGCGGAAGAAAGATGGTGACCACGTTGATGCGGTACAGCAGATCCTCACGGAACAGTCCGTCGCGTACTCGTTCTTCCAGCAATTTATTGGTGGCGCACACCACGCGCACATCCACGGCAACGTCGCGCTTGGCGCCCAGGCGTGAGAAGGTACCATCCTGCAACACGTGCAGCAGCTTGGCTTGCAGCATGGGATGCATCTCGGCAATCTCATCCAGAAAAAGTGTGCCGTGGTTGGCCAGTTCGAACTTGCCGGGTTTGTCGCGAGTCGCCCCAGTGAACGCTCCCGCCTCGTAGCCAAACAATTCGCTTTCCAGCAGATCGTGTGGAATGGCGGCGCAATTGACTTTGATAAACGGCTTTTGGCGGCGCCGGGAATATTCGAACAGCAAACGTGCGATGACTTCCTTGCCGACGCCACTTTCGCCGCGGATCAATACGGTGACATCGGTGCCCGCAACTTTTTCTACCGTGTTACGAATCTCCGCCATGCGGGGATTGGCGCCCACCATGGCAGGGGGCGGCAGCAGCGGCATTGATGGGTCGACTTCTTCGCCGTCTTCAATCACAGGCGTTGCTGTTGCTACGGCGGCATCGTGTGTATGCTCCGCCGCTGGCGCTGCGAGCGGCACCGGCAGCCTTTCCAGCACGCCCTGTGCGCGTTCCACCATGGATTCTGTATCCAGCGGCAGTGTCCACACATCTTCGGCGCCAAGTCGAGAGATGCTGAAGGTGATTTTCTCTGTTGGCCGGAGGAGCGCCACGACGATCGGCAAATAGGGGTGCCGGGCTCGCACCTGCTCCAGCAGGCTGCCATCCTGATCCAGCTCCAGGACCAGTAGATTCGGCATCCGGTCCCTCACCTGCTCCAGCAGATGTTCCGTCGAGCGCACCTGGACCAGCGACACCGTTGCACCGGCCTGCATCAGCACTTGCGCCAACGATGCGGAATGCGCCGTATCCAAGACGGCGAGCAAAACCTGGACCTGGGTCAGAACCATGAAGAAGTAACTTAATTCTAGACGTTTCTTTTCCTCTGGAAGATTCAGATGCGTGAAAATCGCGCGGATCCTTGTAACGCCGCATCATTCGTGCACATTTCTACGTAAGGGTCGGCGCGACTGCGGGTTGCTGGGCGCGTTGTGGCCGTGGATACTCAAAGGTACGGAGAAGAAGGCCGCAACTTCTCCTCCGTCGGAAAGGCAGGCTCCCGGATGGAAACTCAGGCAAAACCCATGCTGATTGCCGGCGCGAAGGATCCATTGTATTTATTGCCCACTATGGCGAACCGCCATGGATTGGTGGCAGGCGCGACCGGTACCGGCAAGACTGTCACCCTGCAAGTGATGGCGGAACAGTTCAGCGCCATCGGCGTGCCTGTGTTTGCGGCCGATATTAAAGGCGATCTTTCCGGGATCAGCCAGCCAGGGGCCGATAGCCAAAAAATTCAAGAGCGCGTCGCCAAGCTGAAATTGAACGATTTCAAATTTCGCGGCTCGCCGGTTGTGTTCTGGGATGTGTTTGGCAAGCAGGGGCATCCGATTCGCGCCACCGTTTCGGAAATGGGACCGCTGCTGTTCAGCCGGCTGCTGGGGCTGAACGACACTCAATCCGGCGTGCTTACGTTGGTCTTTAAGATTGCGGACGATGCCGGCCTGCTGCTGCTCGACCTGAAAGATCTGCAGGCGATGTTGCAGTCTGTTGGCGCGAACGCAAAAGAGTATCAGACGCAGTATGGAAATATTTCTGCCGCCAGCATCGGTGCGATTCAGCGCGGCCTGGTTTCGCTGCAGCAGGAGGGCGGCGACATTTTCTTTGGCGAGCCGGCGCTGAATCTGGACGACTTGATGCAGACCGACACCGATGGCCGAGGCGTGGTGAATATTCTTGCGGCCGACAAGCTAATTCAGTCACCGCGTTTATACGCGACGTTTCTACTGTGGCTGCTGACCACGCTTTTCGAGCACCTGCCGGAAGCGGGAGACCTAGCCAAGCCGAAACTGGTCTTCTTCTTCGAT
>JAZKAG010000037.1:45388-57392 GCA_040389265.1 Acidobacteriota bacterium | reverse complement strand
GTGATTGAGGACAAGGTGCTGCAACTGGTCCGCCTGATCCGTTCCAAGGGCGTGGGCGTCTATTTTGTCACGCAGAATCCGATCGATATTCCTGAGACAATCCTCGGCCAGTTGGGGAATCGGGTGCAACATGCATTGCGGGCGTTCACCCCGAACGATCAGAAGGCGGTACGCGCCGCGGCTCAGACATTTCGGATCAATCCAAACCTGAACGTCGAAAAGGCGGTCACGGAACTGGGAATTGGGGAAGCACTGGTATCTTTCCTCGATGAAAAAGGCACGCCAACGATCGTGGAGCGGGCACTCATTGCTCCCCCTGAAGGCCAGATTGGACCCATCACGCCGGAACAGCGCCAGCAGATTATGAAAACTTCGCTGGTGGCCGGGGTCTACGACGCCGCAGTCGATCGTGAGTCCGCGTATGAGTTGTTGAAGGCGCGCGCGGAGCAGGCTTCGTCGCACCCGGCAGCGGCGCCCTCGGGATCGGCGCCGGGAGGTGCGGCGGGACAGGCAGGCAAAGCGCAGCCGGGGCAATCCTGGTATGGCGGCTTGTCCACGATATTGACGCAGCCGACTGGAAAAACGGGCCGCGGCGATAGCCTGCTGGAAGCGATGGCGAAAAGCGCCGTGCGGACTGCGGGCAGCACGGTGGGCAGGCAACTGGTGCGCGGCGTACTGGGTTCGCTGCTGGGCGGGGCGGCTTCGCGGCGATCCCGCTAGTTCATTCCGCCGCAAAAATTGGGAGCGTGCAAAGGACTCGTCGCTTGGTCTCTTTAGCATCGCAACGTGCAGCGCGCCTCCGTCACATCCAGCGTTCCAGATGATGTAATACGAATCCGACACCGAACCCAGTGAGCGGATTGAATTCTCCAACATGGATCGTGCCCGTGGTTTCGCGGCTTGTTTGAGCCAGCGGAATGGTGACGTGCGAGGAGTCGGCTCCAGTGATCGCCGCGCCTCTGTTTCGCAGGTGTACGGAGGCTGGATGATTTCGGTTCCAGGCGCGATCGGGGATGTAAACAGAAAACTCGGCTTGCTTCCACGCGGCGATCGCCTGCGCCAAGGTTCCTTGAAAGTTCCACACCGCGTGCAGTCGTTGCGGGCGAGGCCCGTGGTCCATAAACGTGAAGCGAAAGCCTTCGCCCAGCCGCCGAGTCTGGGTAATCAAGGTGGCGGCTGAGCCCAGCGTCCACCGTCCCGTGGAGTCCATGGAGCCATCGTTGAAGATCACGTGGCTGCCGTCGAAGTGTGCGGAATAACTTCGGCCGTTGTCATCGAGAAAGATTTCATCCACGTTCGACGACGTCGCGTGAGCCGGCAGATCCGCTGGGCGTAGACGGAGCCGCTGCCCGGAGTTGGAATCAATTTCGAAGGACATGTGCCGCGGGAAATTCTACTCCCGCGGTCAGCTTAGCACTGGAATGGTGATGGCCTGGCCTGCGCGAATTTTGTCAATGTGGTTGGCGTCGGCGATTCTTTGATATTTGTTCGGCTGTTCCGTAGAAAAGCTTGCTGATCTTAGACAAGTTGTCGCCGGATTGAATGGTGTACGGCTGACTAGGAGGAGTCGGATGCGGCCGTTCTTAGTGCGGCTGCTCTCACTGGTAAAAATCCAGTGAATGGTGAGATTTTCACGCCAGGGAGTTTTTCTACTCTTTGCCTGGAAGCGCATCGCTTGCAATGAGTAGTTTGGCGACGGCGTCATGCAGGCGCAGGGAAAAATCGGAGTGAGACTCGTCCGGCTGCTGATGGAGCGGAGGTCCGATGCGGATTTCAAGTGCGGGCGGCCGCAATCGAGCCACGCCCTTGCGCTGCGCGGCCTCCCACAATCCAACCAGCGCGATGGGGACGACTTGTGTGTGAGACTCCTGCGCCAGCAAGCTGATGCCTGTCTGGAACGGCTGAATGTGGCCGTCAAGAGTGCGGCGGCCTTCAGGAAAGACCAGCACGTTGTAGCCGTGGTCCAGTGCTTCTCCGGCGTGCGCGAAGCTTCGGCGCAGACCCGCGCCCGCAGGCAACGGGAAAACATTCAAGAGCGCCGTGACCAAAAAGGCCTGCAGCGGAGCTAACCAGCGCAGCGGACCACCGCCAACTCCAGCCGCGTCGCTTCGTCGTCGCCACGCCGCCAACAGTTCGGCGGACATTGCGACGGCCATGTGTGCGCGCACGCGATGCGGCAGTGCATAGAGCAGCAGCGGAACATCCATCGCGGTTACGTGGTTGGCGACATAAATCGAGGGTTGCGCCGGCAGTGAATTACGGTCGCGCCGCACGCGCGGATGGGCCAGCAGCCACACCAGCGGACGCAGCTTCCATTCAATGAAAACCATGCGCAGGAACTGCACCGGCGCGCTCCACGGCCAATGCGGGTACGTCGTGCTGCGCGCGACATTTTCATTCACGCCCTGTTGCATCGGCAAAACCGGAGGCGGGCTCTGAGGAGCACCTGCGGCTGACTCCGACGACACACGCGGGATGTCGGGCCGTGCGTTTCGAATCAGGCCGCGTAGATCTCCCAGGGTTCGAGCGCCGGCCACAGCCGCATCGCCGACGGAGACGCCGAACTGCTCTTCCATTGCCATGGTCAATTGCATCCGCGCCAGGCTATCGAGGTGGAGATCACTGGCCAACTCCGCAGAATCATCGACGTTCTCCATTCCTTGTCCGGTGACCTGTTGCAGCAGGCGCAGTAAGGCGTCCTGACTCGTCGTGAGAGCCGCCGAAGGATTTTCATCGCGAAGTTGTTGCGCAACCCATGCGGCCACTTCGCGGCGCAGGAGTTTTCCCATGGTGTTGCGGGGAAATTCATTCGCGGGCCAACGTAGCATGTTGCGGATCTGCTGAAATTCCTGCAGTTCACGATTGGAGGTGGAAAGTATTTGCGTCAGTCTGGCGTCGTCTGAGAAATCCTGCAGGATCACCACGGCAACCGGCTCCGGTCCGCGCGGCGACTCCCAGCCTACAACGACGCAGTCGCGCACGCCTGATTGCGTCTGGACCACCTGCTCCAAATCTTCGGGATGAATATTCATGCCCGAAGCGGCGACAATGACATCGCTCTTGCGCCCAAGGAAACGCATCTGTCCCGATGCGTCCAACGCGCCAAGGTCGCCGGTGTGCAGCCATTCCTCGCTGCGCGGCTGGATGCCGCCATTCCGCCATGTTCCTGCGGCCAGCATTGGACCGCGCACCAGGATTTCACCATCTTCGGCGACACGCACTTCACGGCCGGCGAGTGGCTTGCCGATGCTGCCGCTGGTTGGATGCATGGGGTGGTTCAAGGTCGCCAGCGCTGTCGTTTCCGTCATGCCGTATCCCTGCACCAGCACAAAACCAAGCGCATTCCAGAATTGCTCCACCTCCGCCGGCAGAGATGCGCCGCCTGAAACGAAAGCCCAGAATTTGAAGCCGAATCTGCGATGCACATTTCGCATGCGCCACCATTTTTTCCAGACGCGCTGATTCTGGACGGCCATGAGCCGGCGCTGCAGGCTCGGATCGGTGGAGAGCAGATGAACGCGCAGCAATTCCAGGACGCGTGGCACGACCGCCGCGACGGAGATGCGTTCGCGATGAATCCTATCCATCACGTGGCTGGCGCCGAGGTTGTCTTCATAGTGGACCTGCGCAGCCAGCAATGGAGGAACCCACAGGCCCATAAATTGCCCGAACACGTGGCTGAGCGGCAAAGTGTGCAAAAATCGCAGCGGATGTACCCAGCGCTCGTAGCGCAGATACTTCTTGATCTCCCGCTCCAGCACTTCAACGCTGGAGAGAACATTGCCATGGGTATGGACAATGCCCTTCGGAGCGGAAGTGGTGCCCGAGGTAAAGAGAATTTGCAGCGGAGTCTCTGCATCCAGCGAAGTATCCGGTTCCAGCATCGGTGAGCGCGGCAATTGGGAAGAGAAATCTTCGAACGCAAATTTTGCAGCGGTGTGCGGCAGCGATGCTTGAGCCAGCTTTCGCAGATGCTCCTGATCGCCCACGATCAGCCGCGGCGTCACATCCGCAATCACTCGCGTGGCAAAGTCGACACTGCCCGCTGCATCCAGCGGAACCGCAATCACGCCACGCAGGACGCAACCGAAAAATGCGGCCACCCACGCGGCCGAGTTCGCGCCCCAGATCAGAACCCGTTCGCCGGGCACAACGCCCTGTTCCGCCAGCAGGCGGGAGAATCGTCCCGCCAAAGTTGCCAGTTCGGCATACGTGGTGACAACCCGCCGGTTTCCGGGATAACTGACGATGGCGATCTGTTTGCCGTGCCGCTGAAAATCTTCAACGAGAGTGGCGAGGTGCTTTCGCATGATAGAGAGAGTGCTGTTGATTTGCCGCCTAGGGCTTACAGCGCCGGAGGTGCAGGGTACGCAAGCCCGTCGGCGACGGGTCGGACGCGCACGCGATCGACTCGCCGATGCGAAGCCTCTAGCACCTCAAGTCGCAGGCCTGCTAGTTCGATCACTTCGCCGGGAAACGGAATGTGCCCTGCCTCTTCCGTGACCAGGCCGCCCACCGTGGTTGCCTCATAATCCTCGGTCGGAGGCAAAGAGACTGAGTCGTCGAACAATTCCTCCAACTGATCCAGTTCAAAATTTCCTGGCACAATGTACGATCCATCCGGCTGCGGCTGGGCAGTTTCTTCGGCTACCGCAGTTTCATGCTCGTCGCTGATCGCGCCGACGATTTCTTCTACGATGTCTTCAATCGTGACCAATCCCGCGAGGCCTCCGTACTCATCGATCACCAGGGCCATGTGCTGTTTGTCGCGCTGCATTTCGCGCAGCAGCGACTGGATGTTCTTGGTCTCTGGCGTAAACATGGCTGGCCGCGCAATCGAACCGACCGTGACGCTGGCCGCTTCAATGTCGGAGATGTGCAGCAGATCGTGCATGAAAGCGATGCCCACCACATCGTCCAGATTGCTGCGGTACACCGGCACGCGGGAATAGGCATGGGTGCGAAGTTGTTCTGAAAATTCCGCCAGCTTCATGCCGGCAGGCACCGCGAAGATTCCAGGCCGCGGGGTCATCACTTCGCGCACGATCTTGTCGCCAAACTCTACCGCGGAGCGGACCAGGGCGCGATCGCTTTCGTCCAGGATGCCCTCTTCCTTGCCGGCCTCAATCAGTGCTTCTACGGCCTCGGCAGAGTCTTCTTCCGCCTGCGGCTGGTCGGACTCTGCCAGGGCTGCAATCGAAAGCAAAAATCCCAGCACCAGCGTGATGGGAAACATCAGGTAGAACAGGATGCGCAGCGCGCCCGTGAGGCGCGCCAGCCATTGCCCGCGGGTGCGCGTAAAGAATAGCTGCGGCAGAAAATCATGGAACAGCAGGATGGTGAGAACAATTGCGAGAACGGTTTGAGCGACGCTGCTTGCGAAGGACGCAGAATAGTCCTGATGTGCGTGTAATGCAACGTGGGCAAACACCAGGGAAAGCGAAGCCAGCGCCAGCAACGTCAAGATGGATGCCGATTGGGCGGCATGTTCTCGCGTCATTCCCAGGCGAGGCTCAATTTGCTGCTCCCAGACATCGATATTTTCCTGAAACTCGCGCGACAAAAATTTGCCCATCTCGGAGTAGAGGCGGTTGACGTAGGAAGCCAGGGTCAAAATGGCAAGCAGCACCAGGATCAGAGTGAACTGCAGGATGGTCATGGCTGGCCTGCCCGTTTTCTGCCTGCGATGCGTGCGGTACTGCCATTTTTCGCTCGGCCTGCGGAAATAGTTCCAGCCGTGGTGCGGGCAATCAGGGTGTTCGGCAGGCGAAAACGGCGACGCAATTGTTCTTCTCGAACAGCCATTTCGCCGCTGTCCGCTTCATGGTCATATCCGGCCAGGTGCAGCAGGCCGTGCAGCATCAAAATTTTCAGCTCCGCGACCACCGGGTGGCCGAAGCGTTGCGCCTGGCGCGCCGCTGCGTCGAACGAGATCGCCAGATCTCCTGCGATGGGAGGGTGCTGCAGACTCTGACGGGAGCGAGATTCTTGTACGGGCATTTGCAGCGCGGGAAAAGAAATCACATCGGTCGGGCGATGTTTCCCTCGAAATTTTCCATTGAGGCGCTTGATTGCGCTATCCGATGTCAACAGCACAGGGACCTGGCCGGCAACAGGCACAGCCTTTCGTGCTCGCCGCAGAAACAGGCGCAGCGACGGGAGAGCGAGCGCGGCGTCGGCTCTGGCTTGGGTGCTGCTGCTGGCTTCAGGGTCGATGATGATCATCGCATGAAGCATGATATCGCAGTGCATTCACGGAACCCGTGCATGGCTGGGGCGCAGCGTTTCGCCTGCAGCCGAAACGCTGCTCGGCTTGATCTCTCTCGATACAGTTCACGAAAGATGCGCGCGTCGAATCGATCTCCACGTTATTGCGTTTGCACAGGCGACTTATCTTCCGGGCCGCTGCGCAATGGTTCGGCGATCTCCAGTGGCAGTTCCCGCTGTCCGCGAGTGTAGCCGTCGTAGGCACAAACGATCCTCTGTACCAGTTGATGGCGTACCACGTCGCCCTGCTCGAAATAGCAGAAGTCGATGCCGTCGACATTTTTCAGCACATCAATGGCTTCAATCAATCCGGACTTGCGCGGGTTCGGCAAGTCGATCTGCGTGATGTCGCCGGTAATGACGGCTTTGGCGTTATTGCCCATGCGCGTCAGGAACATTTTCATTTGCTCACTGGTGGTGTTCTGCGCCTCATCCATGATGATGAAGGCGTCATTCAGCGTGCGACCGCGCATAAAGGCCAGCGGAGCCACTTCAATCACGCTGCGCTCCAGCATTTTGTCGACACGATCCGGCTCCAGCAAATCGTAGAGCGCGTCATAGAGCGGCCGCAGATATGGATCTACTTTTTCCTGCAGTGTGCCCGGCAAAAATCCCAGGCGCTCCCCCGCTTCCACCGCGGGACGCACCAATACGAGGCGCGAAACTTTTTTCGCGGTCAGCGCCGCTACCGCCATCGCCACCGCCAGGTAAGTTTTCCCTGTGCCGGCGGGCCCAATGCCAAACACCATGTCCGAGCGCTCAATCGCCTCCAGATACTGCCGCTGGTTGATTGATCGAGGCTGCACCATCTTGCGAATGCCGGTGGAGCGCTGCTTGCCGCTATCCACCAGGCTTCGCAGCGTCACCGATTTATCGGCGACCACCAACTTCAGCATTCCATGCAGTTCGCCATTCTGCAGCGTGACGCCGGCGCGGCGCAGCGCCTCGTAGTCGGCAAAAATCTGCTCGACGCGCGAGATCACTTCCGGCTCACCCTCCAGATACAGGGCGTCGGAGCGAAGGTCGATGCGAACTTTGAGAGTGTTTTCGATCAGATGAAGGTTTTCGTCGCGGGTGCCGAAGATGGGCTCGATGTTGGGCGTGATCTCGATGGTTTTCTTCATCAATAAGACTATTTGCCTCCATTGGATTCTGCTGCGCCAAGGCGGAAGACAGCACGAGCTGTCTGCGGACGTTGCACTTTGTTGGATTGCGGGGAAGTCGGTTCGGATGGCTGAGCCGCCGTCGATGCCGCATCTTTCCGGGCGAGTTTGAACCCGTGGGCTGGGCTTTCCGGTCGGGTGGTTCGCAGTACGTCGCTGAGCACGAGGATGATGCGCACAGAGTAGCGCCGAGGAAGATTCGAGTCAATCGACAAATGAAAAATATTTTGTGACATCAGAATCCATTTGACTTGGCGATGATGCAAGCCGTTTCGCCGTAGGCAGGCCCCACTCCAATCACCACGTTCCTCTGTGCCTTCCACGGATAAGATGATTGGATTATGGCAGAGGTCGCGATCGAAACCGCTGAAACCACGTTGCATGGATCTGGTACCACAGAATGTGCGCACGTCCGAGGAACTCTATCGATTTATGGCGGACCAGTTCAACCAGAGCCGCGCGTTTTTCTGGAGCTGACGGTTGTGATTATTCTGGTGATTGAGTTGGTCTACCTGTTTCGCGGCAGGCCGTTTTGAGGCGCGGGTTGTTGAGCGGTGTGTGAGCAATGCAGTGCAGAGAAGATTCAGGACAATGGCGAAGAAGATATCCAAAAATTCGGCCAGGAAGTCCGCCGCGAAGGGCGGTACAACGCGCAAGAAAGGCGCGCCCGAGCAGGTTGAGAGGCAGCGAAGTAGCAAAGTTCAGCGCGGGACTTCAGGAACCGGGCCACGCTTCGAGAAACCAGCGGAGCGCGCCAAAAAGGCGAAGGCAAAGCCGTGCGATTAGATGACGTTAAAAACGCCTATGAAACGCTGTCCGGCGTCGCCAGCTCGATCGTGCGTCAGCTGAGCCTGGCCGGTATCGGCTTGATCTGGCTGTTCAACCTGGGCACTGGAGCGAAGCCGGCGCTGCCGCACCAACTGCTGCAGGGCGCTTTGTTTATTTTTCTGGCGCTGTTTTTTGACCTGCTGCAGTACCTGGTCGGCACATTCACCTGGTTCCTCTATTTCCGCAAAAAGGAGCGCGCCGGCACGCCGGAGGATGCGGAATTTTTGGCGCCTGCCTGGATCAATTGGCCAACGTGGTTTTTATTCATCGTGAAGGCGGGGTGCATGCTCGTCGCTTACCTGGGATTTATTCTGCCGTTTCTGTTCATCACGTTCTCCGCCGCGGCATAGCGGACGAATCCATGGCGGCGTTGTTGGTTGACTATTGGCCGGCGACGGATTCGCTGGCGACAGGGTACCCGTGCGCGACCCAATCTTTGCCGAAACTGGTCGGCAGCATCACCACGTGCAGATGGGTAAAGCCCATCGCTTTCAGCTCCGCGAAAGCGGGACGAATGTTCGGACACCTGGTAATCGGGCAGCAACCGCAGTACAGGTAGATGTCCGCCGTTTTGGGCAGGGTGGCCACGGCATGTTTCAGAGCCTCCAGACCCTCTGGGGTGGAGGCGGGACCGGCATAGATGGATCCGGGAATGTGCTTGCTCTTGTAGAGAACTTCAAAGCCAACGTGCAGGATGACCGGCTTCGCGCCCTTGGAGAGTTGGGAGGCGAGCTGGCTGGGCTGGGTGACCTGCGCTGAGGGCCACGGGGTGGCTGCGGCCTCCTGTGCATGGGCGCTCATCGCCACGACGCTTGCCACGGCGAGGATTGCAGCCATCCAGGCAGTGGCTCGCGGCCCATTCTTTGGAGAATGGTTCATGTTGCCAGTCTACTTGAGCCGAATGCTTCGTACGCAGCGCGCATCACAAGCGGTGGATTGACCCTTCGGAGCCGTTCACGTAGACTAAGTACTTGCGCAGGAAGGCGATTTTCAAGCCCCCGCCGCATCCTGACTTCAGGCAAATTCCGGCTCCCAGAGCGCGTATGTGATGCACAGCTCCGGTAGAGAATGGAGCCGCCGGGGTCAACAGACTTCCGATTCAGCGAAAAGAGAAGGTTTTCATGGCTAATCATGTTTCGTCGTTAAAGCGCGCCCGGCAGACCGTCAAGCGCACCGCCGTCAACCGCGCCAACCGCACCAAGCTGCGCAGCGGGCTGCGCGCCATGCGCGAGGCCCTGCTTGCGAACGATGTGCCTGCGGCGCGTGCACAGTACAACCAGACTGCCTCGCTGCTGGACAAGAGCGTACAGAAGGGCATTCTGCACGACAACACTGCCTCGCGTTACAAGAGCCGCCTGAACGCTCGCGTGAAGGCGTTGGCCACCAAGACCGCGTAAGGTTCTTCCAGCCCACCCAAATTTCAGAGAAGTGGCAAATCCCATGTCTCAGAAGCGAGACATGGGGCACCCTGATTTTCTCCTCCAAGTTACCCAAACAAGGGTTTGCGGGCACCGGAGCACATCTGTCCTTCCTTGCCAAATCTTCCAGTGAAAATTGTTATTGCATGACTGCGGCGGCAATCAACGCGTCTAGCGCGGAGGTTTGACGGGTAGCATCCGCAGAATCGAACGGCCCTTGCCAAAGGCCGCCAAATTCATAACTGGAACGCTGGTCGTCGCGCCAGATGCTGTTGGCATTGGCATCGACAAAGGCTTTGTAACGAGGATCGGGAGCGGTGGCATCCAGCGCCATCAGATTGCGGACGAAAATTCCTTTGAACTGGGGAGTGTCCCCGCCGGAAACCGTGCGGTCCACCAGGATGCCGTTTGCAGTGAGGTGCGCAATGGCGGCGTTGGCAATGGCTTCCGCCTGCGACAGCAAGGTCGGGTCGTGTTCGGCTCTCGCGAGTTCGACCAGTCCACCAAGAATGACTCCCTGGTTGTATGTCCACGTGGTGTGGCCATTGTTGGCGCAAGCGTGCGGGTTGGTTGAGGTCAATCCATCATTGACCAGATGCTGCGCGTTGATCATGCCGGAAGCGTGGAACCATGCCCACTCTTTTTGCGCCCAGGCCAGGTAGCGCGCCGATTCGGTTCCAGTTGTGCGGTTGGCCAGGGAAGCGGCGACGGAGAGAAAGAGCTCATTGGCAATGGCGTTTTTGTACTCGGCGGGTTTCTTCCACCAGATGCCGCCGCCGCAGGTGGGTGTGTCCCATTGGCCGGCCATGTTTGAGAAGATGGTCTCGGACATGGCGAGATAAGCCCGCTTGCCGGTCAAATCGTAGGCGTCGATCCAGGCCAGCGCCCACCAACCCTCATCATCGTTGTAGGAGTTGAGAAAGTTTTTGGTGTCCTGTGCGCGGCTCGCCCGGTTGAACGTGTTGGCGATTACCGGTAGATATCGCCGGCTGCCAGTGGCCCGGGAATAATTCGCCAGCACGGTAATTGCATTGGCGGTATTCCACCAGCCGGATGGCGCGGCATAGAGGCCGGTGCTCTGCAGATACCATTGCTGCAGCGTTTGCGCACCGTCGGTTGCCTGCTGCGCGTAACTTGGTACGGAAGAACCTGTATTACGGGGAGCAGGGGGACCGGTACGGGCAAAGGCGGCCGCAGCGAAAAAGCAAAGTCCACATAGAAACGTTGTTCGCGCGGTCGTTTGTTGCAAGACGATTGGTTCTCCATTCTGCGCGTCGGCTCCGGTTGTCGTCGTTCTCATTCCACCCGCTCAGGGTTGATGCGCTCCGTAATACAGCCGGTCCGACAAATTGCAGAATTCATCCGGCAGCGCATGATCCTCGGGAATGTCAACGCCACTCCAGATCTTCTTCGCGGTCCAGGGTTTGGCTGGGCCGGCCCAGAACGGGTCGGTGGCCGGCAATCCCAGCGCCAGCCATGCTGCGGAACAAAGGTACGAGCTGCCGGTTGAGATGTAGGCTTCGGCGAGCTGCGGTTGATGCCCACAAAATCCCAATTGCAACCAGCCGTGGGCATCGAAAGTGCCGGGAGCGTCGATCATGCGGCGCATCACGGCAGTCAATGCGCAGCGGACCTGCTCCGGGGTCACATCCGCAGGAAGCTTGCGACGCAGGGAAATCTCCGACAGCAATTGAAACGCGCCGAAGCGATAGCACTCTGAGCGGCCGATCGCCGGGAATGTGCCTTCCGGACTGATCCACCGTTCCTGGATCGCAGCGTAGCGTTGAGCCCGCGTCATCACGACAGGCCGATAGGGCTCCCAGGTGGAGTTCGACTTCGAAACCGCATCAAGGATGTTCAACAGATATGGGTGGATCACGTAGCTGTTGTAACTATCCCAATGCAGTGTGGAGCCATCGCCGTAAACGCCGTCGCCTTTGTACCAGGTATCCACGGTGCGCAACGCCAGGTCGACTCGCATCGTGTCCCACTCGACGCCCATCGAGCTCAGCGACGCTTCGATCATGGCAGAAAACAAAATCCAGTTGTTGTAATAGGGCAGGATCACGCGAGTCGACTGCAACGCCGCGATTACATTTCGTTGCGTCGGCTTGTCCAGCTTCTGCCACAATTCAGTTGGCGCGCGAAGGGCTGCAAGCCCGAGATACGAGGCATCCACTACAGGCTGGCGACCCTGGTTGAAGTTGAGAAAGTCTGGCGACCTGGGATCGGTGCCGGACTGAATCGCTTGCCGCGCCAGATCGGCGTATTGCTGCCGCAGCTTGCCTTCCTCGCCGGTGGTCGCGCCGGATTCAATCCACGGAGCAA
>JAZKAG010000037.1:40383-45378 GCA_040389265.1 Acidobacteriota bacterium | reverse complement strand
GCCTCCAAATAGGTAAATTGCTTGCGTTCCTCCACGTTGCCGTGGGGAGCTTCAACGGGCATCGTCGCCTTCAGCTTGCCTTGGCTCAACGCAAAAAGTACAGGATGGGAAACGCGTGTCAAAATTTCAACCCAGGCCTGGCGATCCTCGAGTCCGGTCGCCTGTGGAGTTACTGCTGTCGAGGACGAGGCCTGCGAAAGTCCTTCGATGGAAGAGAGGGCGCCCAGGGCGAGGCCGCTTTTCAGGAAGTTCCGTCGTGCAATGGAGTCGATCACGTTTCTCCTTCTATGGACTACATAGTTGCTGCAGCAATTGCGCCCAGCGGTCGCCGTAGTCATTCCAACCTCCCAGGTGCTGAACGCGGTCCAATGCGGCGGCGCTCATCCGCTGTTGCAGGGCTGGGTCGTCGGCAAGTTGTTGCAACCGGTCGGCGAGCGCGACAGCATCGCGCGGTGGAACGATGAAACCTTCTTTGTCATTGGTAAATAGATCTTCGCTTCCCGTGTTGGGCGTTGCGATCACGGGGCATCCACAGGCCATGGCCTCGCCCTGAACCAGCGCCAATCCTTCTTCTAAAGACGGCAGCACCATCACGTGACTTCGGCTGAAATAGCGAACCAGTTCTGCACGTGAAATAGCTCCGACAATCTCGACGTTCTCCATCGGCAGCTTGGGGAACAATGGCTTCATGTGGGGAAACAGGGGGCCCAGAATACGCAATCGTTTGCGCGGATGGCGCACGTTCGCGAACGCCTCCAGAAGATACGGCACACCCTTGCGCAGGCTGACCTGGCCGACGAACAGTACATCGAAAGTGTCGGCCGGGCGGGTAACGTCGGGCGAAGGCTGAAAGGAATCCAGGCGCACTCCATAGGGAATAACGCGCAGTTTTTCCGCGGAAATACCTTCAGCGACGAAACTGCGAGCTGCAAAACTGGACGGTACAACGATGCAGTCGGCCTGCTCGTATTGCTTTTCTTCCCGCTCGGTGTCGCGCGGATCGTAGATGTCGAGCGGCGCGCCCCAGCGCTGATGTTCCTCGCTGAGCAAGCGCCATTGATAACGCGCGTGGGTCGAGCCGCGATCGCAGATATATTTGCCGCCACGCGACTGCACCAGCGCTCCGGCTGCAAGGCCGGCGCCGGAAATACCGATCAGCGCGTCGAGCTTGCAATTGGATCGGGCGATGCGCCGCGTCATCCACTTGTCGAAGGCAAGCGCGTTCCACCAGTCCAGACCTTCGGTCCAGGGAGAAGGATAGAGGCCGAAGCGCGCCAGCGCGGCCAGTCCGCCATGAATCCACGGAAATGTCTGGACGTATTCGTGCGGCAGGCCTTCCCGTTGCAACCGTCGCCAGGGATAGGTGGAATAAACCGTGTCCAAATAGTTGTAGCGGCGGAGTTGATGCGCGAGTTCGAAATGATGGAAGACACCAAAAACTGCCTGGGATACGCGCACTGCGACTCCGTCCGGGAAAGCTGAGGTTCAAATTCCTCGATGATTCGCTTTGCCACTAAAGTATCAGGATGTACGGCACAGTGAAATGAAGACGGTGACGCTTTCCGTCAGTGGGCGACGGAGTAGTAGCCTTGGCGAGCCTGCACCTTGAGAGTCTGTCCGTTCTGCCGGCAGACGAGGCGAATATGGCGATAGCTTCCATCCTGCACCGCGTTCGTAGGAGTGTAGGTGGCCTGGTATTCCGTGCGAAGTTGGCTCTCGATGGTGTTGAAAGCATCGGGCAGCTTTTTCCCGTTCTTGCCGATAGGAAACACCTCGCCGCCGGTGGCTTCTACCAGTTTGCGCATGGCGCTGTCGCTGGAAAAATCGAGCGTACCGTAAAATTCCTGATCGCTGATCAACAAAACGTACACGACAGCATCGGCTTTCTGGGCGGCTTCGATGGCAGACTGCAACTTTTCATCGCTGCCTTCGTCCTGGCCGTCGGTCAGCAGCACCATTGCCTTGCGTCCAGACTCCTGGCGCAGCTTGTCATTGGAGCCGAGATAGACCGCGTCATAGAGCAGCGTGCCCTTTGGCCTGGTGATCGAGGGCAGGGTGCCGTTGGCATAGTTTCCGGAACTGGAATTGATCTTCGCCGCACCGAGAGCTCGCTTGAGGTCATCCGGGTTGCGGGTCCAGTCGGCGAGCAAGTCTACGGTTACGTCGAAGGAAATCAGGAAGGCCTCGTCGGTCGGCCGGAGAATGCGCTGCAAAAAGGCCGAAGCCGCCTTCTGCTCGTCGGGTAAAACCCGCTGCTGGCTCACACTGGTGTCCAGCAAAATGCCAATTGATAATGGCAGATCGGTTTGGGGGGTAAAGCTCTTCAGTTTCTGCGGCTTGTCGTCCTCAAAAATGGAGCAGTCATTTCGCGTGAGGTTCGGCACCAGTTTGCCGGATTTGTCATGGACAACAAAAAACAGGTCGACCAGGTTGACGCTGACGTGCACGGTGGGGATGTTGGTTGGAGTGGCGGCTTCGGGGCTGCTTTGGGCGGGCGCCTCCTTCCCTGGTGCTGCTTGTTGCGGGTGGGCGCCGGACTGTGCCGCGCTCGACGGCGGCTGCGAGTTACGTTGGGGCATTGCAGGCTGAGGCTCCGTTGGCGATGACGCTGGCTCCTGCAGCGGGAGCGGATTCGATTCAACCTGGCCCGGTGGTGCATCCGGTTGAGGAGCCAATTGCCCCCAAATTGGAGGGCCGGCCAGGGCAAGCAGGATGAGTACAAGCATCTTGATCCCCAGCCCCGGCCATCCTGACAATGTACGATGCTTCCTGGCTCGATCTGAATTGTGGCGATTCAAGAATATTTCCTTGTACGAAGGCGGTCCAGAAATATGAATTGACCACGCTGACAGAGTAGCGTTCCCAAGCTTTGGGCCGCATGCCCCAGTTGCGCGAATCGTGTGCCAGTTTCATGCGGCAATGACAACTCTACTGGGCACTTTCTGCTTCCCACCGTACAATGAAAAGTACAAGAACGGAAGACAACCCGAGCGGAAATCTCGAATCGACGCGGAACGAATGCGGTCAGGATATTTCATGATTGGAAGTAAACGCTTTGCCCGGCTCTCCTCTACCAGTACAGGTGCGGCGAAATTGGGAGTCTGGGTATTTGCCTGCCTGCTTTGGATTGCGGGGCCACAGGTCGAAGCCCAGGACAGTCAGCACCCCGTGCCGAACGCGCCTGCAACCCACGCGGCCGAAGAGGCCCAGAACGAAGCCAGCGCCCCCGCGCCGCAGCAGGACCAGAGCAATCCCCCGCCGTCGTCGCTGAAGCTGCCGAATCTGCTGCAGAATGTTACGCCAGGAAAAGGCGCACCGCCGGCGAATACCAGCAGCTCAGGCGCTCCCGCACCCGCCGGACAGGTAGCCCCAACCTCCGCGCCGCCTTCGCAACAGCCCCAATCCAACGGTCCGGCTCCGGTGATTCCTGCCAAAGGCCAGGGACCCTCGGTTGCCACCTACACCCTGCGGACGCGGGTCAATTTTGTCCTGGTCCCGATTACGGTGAAAGATTCCCACGGAGCGATTCTTCCGGGGCTGACGCATAACGACTTCCAGATTTACGAGGATGGCGTCCAGCAGCGCGTCACGTTCTTTACCGAGGATCCATTCCCGCTTTCAGTCGCATTTGTGATCGATCAGAATCTGCCTTCCGACACCATGAAGAAGGTGAACGACGCGCTGGCTGCGTTTCAGGGAGCGTTCGCGCCGTATGACGAGGTGTCGGTCTACACTTATGCCACCCACGTCAGCCAGGCAACAGGATTTACCGGCGCGCAGAGTGCCCGCCTGACGGCGACGTTGGATCGCGTGAAGTCTCCCGGACGCTACATGGCGGTTCCCAGCAACACCGGACCCATGGCGGAAGGCCCAACCATCAACGGACAAATGGTTGATCCGAATCTGACCCCGATGCACGACGGAAACTTCATCGGCATCATTCCCAAGGAAAGCTACGTTCTAAACGATGCTATTCTGCGCGCCGCCACCGACCTTTCGCAACGCGGACGGGGGCGCCGCAAGATGATCTACGTGATCAGCGACGGCAAGAACCAGGGAAGCAAGGCCTCCTACAAAGAAGTTGTGAAATACCTGTTGACCAATCAAATTGCGGTCGATGGAACCCTGGTGGGCGACTCGGCGCTGCCGGTCTACGGATTCCTGGATCGCTTCCATATTCCATGGCAGATGGCTGATAATCTGTTGCCGAAATACGCCAGCGCGACGGGCGGCATTCTGGACGCAGAGCTATCCCGCAACGCCATCGAGGCCAGCTTCGCCAGGGTAGCGGGTCAGGTCCGCAACCAATACACGCTGGGTTATTACAGCCACATCTCTGTGCTTGACAGCCGTTTCCGCAAGATCGAAGTGCGGGTGCTGTTGCCCAACGTAAATGTGGTGGCCAAACAGGGCTATTACCCGACAGCGACAGCCAGCCAGTAGCTCATCATGAGCGCAACGGCGACGACAACCGTCCTGGGTCTGAGCGCCGCGATCATCTGGGGCGCTGCGGATTTTAGCGGGGGTGTCGGCGCGCGTTACCTGCGCGTCTACTGGTTCCTGGCAATCTCGCACGCCTCCAGCCTGATCGCACTGGTGCTGCTTGCCAATCTGCTGCATCAACCGATCCCTGATGAACGCATTCTCACCTACGGCTTAATCTCCGGTTTGGCCGGCGGGATTGCGCTGCTGGTGTTCTACTATGCGCTTTCTCTTGGCAGCATGGGCACGACCGCGGCGGTCACAGGATTGCTGACGGCCGCGCTACCGGTGATATTTTCGCTGGCGACGATCGGAGCACCCAGTCATCGCCAGATTGCCGGATTTGTACTGGCTGCTGGAGCGATCTGGCTGATCAGCAGTCCGTCCAGTTCGAATGAGCAAGTCGTCGAGGACCAGAGAAAAAAGCTGGTACTCGCCGTGATTTCCGGGATTGGGTTTGGCATCTTTCTGATCGCGTTGCGAGAGGCCAACGGCGGTGGATTGCTGTGGCCG
>JAZKAG010000037.1:30286-40373 GCA_040389265.1 Acidobacteriota bacterium | reverse complement strand
TCTCGTGTCGGGAGCCTGGCAACGGCGATCGCGGGAGGACTGATCCTGAGTCGGGGCCAATTCCTGGTGGAACCGAAGCCGCAGGGGCTTTTGCAGCCGCAATTTTCAGATTCCAAGCGGCCTACGTTTCGCAAACGCTGGATCATCGGCATTGGATTGGCGCTGGTCGCCAGTGCCTTCGATACGGGTGGCAATTTTTTCTTTGTTGCCGCAACCCGCATTGGCAGGCTGGATGTCGCTGCGGTGCTGTCGTCGCTCTATCCCGCTTCTACCATCCTGCTGGCGGTATGGTTATTGCACGAGAGAACCAATCGCCGCCAGGCGCTGGGCATGACGGCCGCGCTGGCGGCGGTGGCGTTAATTTCCTGAAGATGTTTCAGGCGGTGCGGTAGATGGTCCCTGGCTCCATCACGTGTCCCCAACTCAAGGTTTCCGCGTCGGGAAGATGGAAGTTCGTACCGGGAATCCATCCTGCCTGGATCAGCGTTCCAAACTGAAAGTACACCGCGTCCATGTCTGACGGATCGCCGGGATAATGACCAAATCCTCCGTCGGGATTCTGGCAATTGAGGGACCAGCGTGCCGCTTTTGAGATGGCTGCCCGGCACGCGGTGGAATTGTTGCCAAGCTGGCGCAGAATAAAGACAGCGTCGAAACAGGAATGGACGTCCCAATCGGGAGGCTTCAGGTGCCAGCCTCCGTCCGGCCGCTGATCGCGCAATACTCGCTGCACAATCGCCTCGCCTTTGGGCGTGGGCTTGCCGATCAAACGATAAAAATGGACCAGGTGGAACGTGGCGGCGACATGATCGCCGAGGTATCCATCGGCAGCTTGATGCGCTTGAAGGTGATGTTCAAGGGCCGACCGATACGCGGGCGGAAAGGGTACTCCGAGGGCCGCGTAGAACAGCGGAAAGAAGCTGACCGTGTACCAGGGGAGTTTCGCAAAGGCATCGTTTTGAAAGAATCGGCCCAGCGCATGCGCGGGATTCACCCTCGGTTTCTTTCCCAGGGCGCGGAGTCCAACCACCCCTTGAACAGTGTTGTACAGGACAGCAAGGTCGGCCTTGGAATCCAGATTGCCAGCGAAGTTCACAAACACGCCGTCGGGCTGCTGATGACGCTGAATGAATTCCGCCGACTTCGCTGCGTGGGCGAGGGTGCGACCTTCCGGCTTGGATAGTGTGGCCGCATAGGTGACCGCTGCTAAATCGCTTTCAGCGGTGTCGGAAGATCCCTTGTACTTCGGATCTGGAGAGGCCGCGTACCCGCCGTCGGGACGAGCACATTTCTGAATGAACTGGAACGTCGTCTGCTTAATTTTTTCTCCATCGACAGCCGCAGCCGAAACCGGCTCGGCCCTCAACCTGGTTGACCGCAATGGCAGGGCGCCCGCCGCAAGCAGGGACCACTGCAACAGTTCTCGCCGAGAAGTTTGCTTCATATTTTCCTCCTGGAGTTGGGCGCGTCGCCATTCACCTGTCGACGACTTCTCAAGTTTCTTCGGCCGAATCGGGGATCGGCTGTGCTTGTGTTGGGCGTATTTGAGGCTGCTGGCCTGTCCATTGCAGGGGCGACGAGCGTCGCAGCATCATGGCTCGGGCCTCTTCCACCAGCAGCTTCATTCCGACCATGGAGAGGGAAAACAGATTGGGATAACGATGCTTCACCTTCCAGCGGAGCTCGCGCTGGGTTCGGGTGGTGCCGTGTTCAGCCTCGATGAACTGCGGCAATTCTTCCAGCGGCGTTCCGTCTCGCACTGCGTCTCGCACCTGCTGCATGTAAGCCAGCGAATCGACAATTTCTCCCGCGATCCTGTCATGCACATCCGGCGCGATCAGACCATATTGCAGTTTGAAGTTGTTGAGTTTCTCCAGGCTGGCGTACATGGTCTTGACGATTTGCTCGCGGCTCAGCAGATTCGTTTCGTAATTCAGGATGAACTCCCACGAGGGCGCCGAGAAGTGGCGAATGTGGTCTTCCAGCGTATCGGCAAGCCGCTTTAAGCCGAATTGTTCCGGATGCTCAAACGCGCGGCTGGCGGGATCCAGAAACGGTGCCAGCGGTGCGACGAAATAGCACAGGCGCTTGTCATAATCGCAGGCGCGATGAATCTCTTCGCAGAAATCGATGTTGCGCATGGCGCTCGCGTAGGTCTGGTGCGGCAATCCGACCATAAAAAAGATGTCGAGCTTCCGGCACCCATGGGCAAGGGCCGATCGCACCAGCTGAATAATCTCCTGATTGCTGCAAGGGAATTTTCCATTCTTGCGGCGCACATCTTCGTCGGCGCTTTCCAGCGTGATCTCCAGGCTGTACTTGCAGACGGTGCGTTCCACTTTCTCAAAGAAGTCATCGTCCGCGCCCCAGAACAACTCGAAGACTAATTCATTGGTCGGCCGCAAAGCGCAGACTCGCTCGAGAAATTCGTCGACATATTTTGTTCCGCCCTGGCGAATGTCGCCAATCACAAAAATCGGAGTGCGGCAGAAGCGCTGGATGCATTCGATATCCTGCATCAGCTTTGCAGGCGAGCGCATGGAGGGCTTGGTGCGTGCACAGTTGAAGGAGTATGCACTGCGCGATCCGCCGCAGAGAGCGCAATCCTGCGTACATCCCCGCATGGTTAGCAAGGCACTCAGCGGATAGCTGAGCCAACCCTCGTAGGGGAGCGCGTCCAGCAGGCTGCGATATCGAAATACCGATCGCATCGCGTAGCGATAGTCGGGAATATCGATGTCGTCGAGATGCGTGGGCGGCGGCCCGATTGGATTCACGACCACTTTGCCATCGCGCTTCCAGGTCAGGTTCGGCACCGTTGAAAAATCGACGGCTCCAGACTTGATCTCATCGATCAGAGTCAACATGGAATTCTCCGTTGAGTCGCCGCGCATGACGAAATCGACGCAATCGTGCTGCATGAGTTCCCGATGGTAGTAGGTGGAGGAAAGACCGCCGAAAATGACCGGCACGTCGGGATGGTATTTCTTTACCAGCCTGGCGACTTCGATGCTGCCCTGGGCGTGCGGCAGCCAATGGAGAGAAATGCCGAAAGCGGAAGACTTGAGTCCGCGAATTTTTTTCTCTACATCGAACCGCCGGCTGTGCACCATGCGCGCGGCCAGGTTGACGATCTTGACGCGATGTCCGAATCGCTCCAGGAATCCCGCGATGCTGGTGAAGCCGATCGGGTACATGTCGAAGACGGAACTGGAGGGAACGACGTCGCTGATGGGTCCGCGGAACTGGTTATTTTTTCTGAAGTCGTAGAAACTCGGAGGGTGAAGTAGGACCAGGTCGAATTCCATGGTTTTCGACTACAAAATGTAAATCAGCGAAGCAGTCCTTTATAGCTTGAAATGCGAAAAGCCGCACACTTTGGTGCGGCTTTTCGCGGAAATCGATTGCCGGATTGAACCAGGAATTTCCAACGGGTATCTTCCGGAGGGTACGTGGTTGCTTCTCAGCGCTTACTTGACTTCAGTCGTCGTCTTGGTGGTATCCGGCTTATCAGCCTCGTCGGAATTGCCGATGCCCTTGATGCCCTCTTTAAATCCCTTGATACCCTCTCCAAGGCCCTTACCGAGGCCAGGGAGCTTGCTCGGTCCAAAGATCAGAAGCGCTACCACCAGAATCACTACCAGATGCCAGGGCTGTAATAGGTCACCCATACTTGTTCTCCCGCAGGCTTGTGAACCGCCTGCCTGTTTCACTCAACTGTATTGTCGCACAACCGCGCCCAGCTTGTTGCCTTAGAACGCATCCCGGATTGTGCCGATGAAAGTCCCGATTGCGCCCCTCTACGCGGACCTGCGGCAAGCTTGCCTATTGCGTATCGGCCGCGTCGCGTGTCCCGTCTAGCGGATGTACGGTGGCCAGGCGCCGGCGGATTTGTTCATAAAATTTCCAGACATTTTCCCCGTCGCCCATGGTCAGGCGCCGGTAGACCTTCAGCAGTGGATAGATTTGCGATCCCGACACCAGCAGGGTGGGCACGGCAGCGCTTCCGCCCGGATACAAAATCAAGTCCCATCCGCCATTCCAATAGCGACGTACCACTTCGCCCAGATATCCGCCCCACAACTTCACCTGCTCCTCAACCTCATCATTTTCCAATAGATTCAAGGTCGTGCTGACGCTGGCCAGGATGGTTTCAAGGGACTCAAGGCTGGCTTCGGAATAATCGAGCTCAAACCCAAAGCGGTCACGAGCGATCTTGACCGCGCTGTCGGAACAACTCTGCATCATTTCGGCAATGGATTTGAAGTCTGCCATACCTTAAGGGTAGCAGCGTGTGGGGAAAAAGGGACGCGCGCAAGCATTTCGAGGTTCCCGCTCGCTCTTGGCTCGTTGCGCAGACACGCTAGTTTCCGTTCGACATCGGAAGCACCGGGAGCGATACCAGGTCCACCGTCGAGGGGTCATCCCGTAGTTTCAGGTAGAGGGTTGTCCCATTGGGGCGTGGAACTTTCATCGTGTTGCCGGCAAATCCCATGGGAACGCTGACCGGGTGGGCAAATTGCGCAGAGGACGCAATTGAATCGATCAGGAACAGATTGTCGCCAGTTAGCACGCACAAGGCTGCGGGATCCGAGGGGCAGTCCACGTGTTTTAATTCCGGCAAGCGCACCAGGTTGGCCAGCGGCTGCCAGTCTCCCGGAACTCCGGCCGCCGTGAGGGGACGGAAGCGCAGCGGCCCGAAGGCGGAGGCGCCGAATGCCTTGGCCGGATCCAGAGTGGCGAACACTGTTTGCGCATCCTGCAGCGTCAAGGAGTTGTTGGCCAGCGTCAGGGAGGTGACAAAGCCGCCGTCCGTGGCGCCCACTTCGATCGTCTGGTCACGTGGAAATTGCGGCGGCGCCAATGACTTCAGAAAGAAGTTCAGATGCCCAAATTGCGGTAAATCATTGTCGTTGCCCAGGTGGATGAATGCCGAGCTGCCTCCAGGGTTTACCGCGATGCTCTTGCTCAGCAATTCCACCTGCGGCCGGGCGGGAGCAATGGTGACCGGGGTATCCAAAACTCGTCCATCTTTCAAATGAACGTGGGCCATGATGGTTGCTTCTTCGACAAAGACCTTCGAACCCGCAAGGTTTGTGGATGTCTTCAGTTCGAGCGAATCCTCCGAGCCGGTATGTTTCATGGAGCCGGCATGAAAAACACTTCCGCCTATATCCACGGTAGTCACTTCCTGCAAGTGAGTTCCCGTCATTACCGCCTCGTCGTCTCCCGCATGCAGCATCATTCCGCTGACAACGGCGGAAGGGGGATAGACGTGGACTGGCACCTTTTCAGGTTTGGCCTGGCCATATTCGGAAACCGTCAGCGTGTATAAACCGCGGGACGATTTGGTGACCGGCAGATTCACCTCCAGCAACTTCGGGGGGGTCCGCGTGATTGTGGTCTTTTCCACCTTTCCCTGGGGGGTATCCACCGTAACGCCCTGCACGCACACTCCGCTGTCCGCCTGCAGGTGCAGCGAAACCTTGTCCGCCGCTGTGATGGCGTCCGTTTCGCCGGACGCAAATGTCCACTGTTGCGGACGGGAGTTTGTGAAGGCGAATTCGGGGCCGTTCCAGGGGTCGAATCCCCACTCACCCCGCAGTTGTCCCGTCACGGTGCCGACGACACTTGAACTTTGTAAGCTGCGGGCGTCGACCACAAATCCACCGCTCTCCGCATTGGCTATGGCCGGTAGATCCACGGAGTGGCCAGCGGAATCCTGAACGTGCAGCGCCAGATCATGGGCGTAATGGGTAGAAAAAACCAGCGGCGCTCCCTCGACGGAGAGCACAAGCTTGGGCCGCTCCAGGCACAGTAACTCCTCTGGATGGACGGCCCGCAACATGGGGAAATGAACCTGCGCCACCGGAGGCAAGCTGGCCACCATCACAGATTTTGGGTTGCTGAAGGAGGGAGGGCTGCTCAATTTCAGCTCGATCGCTCCATTGTCATTCACCGATAACGCGGGTATGTAGGCATATTGCGCCGTATGCAGGCTGCCCATAATGCGCACCATATCCACGACAGCACCGACGTAGGGGCTGTAGGCGCCTGCGCCCGCGGCAGTGGAGGCGCTGATTTGATTGATCATGTCGCTGGCAGCACCCGAAGTGAGCGCGGTGACCATCGACTGGCTTTGAGCGTCATTCAGTACCAGGTTCTCTGGATTCTGAATCAGGCAGGCTTCCTGCTGTTCGGGGGCCAGTTCGAAGCACGAGGTATTGGTCTTGAGGTACAGGGTCTGGGACAGCAACTTGGCGCGTGTTTCCAGCCGGGTCGGATCCGTGTTGGAGATTTTCTTTACCGCAGCGATGTAGGCGTCCAGTCGCGAGCGGGTCAAATCGGCGGCATATAAATCCTGCGCGGCTCGAACAAATACGCCTGGCCGGGATCTCACTGCGGTTCGCACCGTGGTGAATCCCCCTCCGGTATCGGGAGCCCAGAAAATCAAAGCTTCCAAAGCTCCCTCTGGAACATGGATGTTGACGCCATCTCGTTGCACCTGCGGTTTCCAGGCCTCCACCTTGGTGAACCAGTTCTCGGGCGGAGGGTTCAGGGATCCCCGCAGAAATACTGGAATCAGCAGATAGTGGATCGATTCATTGGGGGGTAGATCGGGGTGCAGCCAGATTTCGTCCCCGGCCTGCAGGTTTGGCACCTGGGAGATGGGCAGGCTTCTACCGGCACGGGTGATCGATATCTCCAGTCGCGGTCCGGGCAGGTCAAACGGGGCGGTCGCAGCGAAGGCAAAGGAGGAAGCCAAGCCAAGCATCGTAACCGCAGGAAGACCTGCGCGAAACCAGGAGCGCCAATTCATACATCTTATTCTATGGAATCAGGGTCGATCCTTCATCCCGAGTACCGAGTTCGTTATCAAGAATAATGGTTGGCCATACAGGGATAGAGTCTGCGATGATTGCGGAGACATATACCATCAGCGCGGAAGTGGTTCGGAAATGGAACGGATACAAAAAGAAGAGCTTCTGGATAGCGATCACTGGTCTTGCGCGGAGGTCGCCTGTGCCCTGGGAGCGATCCGTCGAGTCAATCGCCTGTATGGCGGACACCGGATGCACAAGTGGTTGTTCCGCCGCGTCTGTTCCAGGCTGAACATAAAGAAATTGCAGGTGCTGGAAGTCGCGTCCGGCTACGCGGATGTGCTGCAGGCGGCATCGTTGATGTTGAAGAAGCAGAACGTCTCGCTGGAAATTTCGTTGTTGGATCGCAGCGCGAATCATCTTCCGCAGCGAGAAAACTGGCACAGGAAACTACAGTTACCCACATTGATGACCGGCGACGCGCTGGATCTGGAGTTGCCGGACAACAGCGTCGACGTGGTTTCATGCTGCCTGTTTCTCCACCACCTGAGCGTTGAGCAGGCGCGCGTTTTCCTGCGGGAAGCGTTGCGCGTTGCGCGGGTTGCGGTCTTAATCAACGATGTGGAGAGAAAGCGCGTGAACTATTTTCTGTCTCAGGTGCAGCGATTTATGGATCCCAGTCGGCTGTCACGGCACGATGGACCTGCCTCTGTCCGCCAAGCCTATACTTTTCAGGAAGTACGGGCTCTGCTGCAGGAAACCCAATGCAGCTATGAGCTGGAGCGAGGATACCTGTACCGTCTGGGTGCAATTGCCTGGAAGCAGGAGCCGCAGCCAGCCTGATCCGTTGAATCTTGCGCTGCACGGGTCGAATCAATCCCATTGCACGATTCGCAAAAAGAAAGCGAGCCAAAATCATGGCTCGCTTTCTGCTGTTCTGGGGAAGGTTCCAATTAGCTGGCGGTGGAATGTTTGCTCGACTTCACTTCGATTTCATTCACCACCTGTTGCACGTTGGGAACATGCTTGGCCAGGCGTTCTGCCTCGCGCTTCTGGGCTGCTGTCTTGACGCTTCCGCTTAGGACCAGGGCGCCATTCTTCACTTTGACGGAGATACTTTGATCGTCCAGATTGCGGTGCTTTTTCAACTCCGCCTTGAAGCTGTCTTCAATGGCGTCATCGGTATCGGAGTTTGCAGCTTTGGTAGCGTCCGCATTCTGCGGCGGCACCACGGCGATTTCGTCGGCAATGGTGTAATTCGGTGCGGCCTGCTTGGCCACAGATTCCGCCTGCGACTTCTGGCTGTCCGATGGTACGGTTCCAGTCAACGTAATCACGCCCTTGGTTTGATCCTGGGAAACGTGGATGGCGCCCAGATTATTCTGGGTGAGAGAATTGTTCACTGCCTCCTTCGAGTCGGGATACTTTGGGTTGCTGTTGCAACCCGCGATCACGAGTCCGGCTGCCAGACTCGCAATCGCAATTAGCTTGTTCCAATGTTTCTGTTGCTGGTTCATAGTCGTGCTCCTCTATCGTTTCGGAACTCTCGAACTGCTGTGGGGGTTAGCTTTTCCCGGATTGCTTGCATCGCTGCGGGAGAGCGGCCTCTGCGAATCGGCTATTCCAAACCAGCAGGCCCTAAGACATTCTGGGAGAAGACGGACCCGAACGCTATCGGGCCATTCATCCACTTAGTTGTGGAATTTGCCGTTCCCGTTGCTCAGCGGCTGGCGAATTTGATTGATGGTGACGAACTATACGAATGTCGTTCGCGTACGCTACCCGTGCGGGAAACGGCACTCGCCAAAGGGTTGCTCGCGTCAGGAGAAATTGTGAGAGATTTGTCGCCTATCAAAAAAGCAGGGGCGCCGACTTCGAGCTGGCTCTTTGTCGCTTCGGTAGCGTCGACGTCGTGGCAAGGCCGATACACTTCGCCGCGCCGAGGCTTGGCTCAGGACAAAAATTATCCTGATAGTTCCCGGGAGTAGCGAATCTCGTCGACCTCTATATTCCACACCGTGGCGTTGCGGGAAATTCCATCCGAGTGCCAGCCATCGTTTCGATAAAACTTTTCGGCGCGTGCATTTCCCGTCAGTACCCACAGGATGGCACGGCGAAATCCCTGCTCGAACATCTGTGCATGCGCTGCCGACAGCAGCGCGACTCCTAGACCTTCCCCCCAATAGCGCGGATCGACATAGAGTGCGCATAGCTCGCCGTAGCCGGGCATGTCGGAGTCGGTCACCGGCATGGTGGTTGCGAATCCGAGAATCGCTGGATTTGCACCGTCACTGATGGCAACAAGGGTTGTGGGCTTGAAGGGATCGCGGTTTGCGAAGTCGTACTTGTCGGCTCGATCTTCAGGGCGAAGCTGGTCGAGGTAATCGTCAGGAAGGATGCTGCGATAGGCAGCCTGCCACGAGCGAACATGCACGCCCGCTACAGCCAGTGCATCTTCAGGTTGCGCTCGGCGAATCAGCATTCCCGAGTATTGCATAAGAACTTGTGGCCCAGAGCCGATGCGATAGCCAGGTTTGGGGTGGCCGACAATCGAGTCATCCGGATGACATCGGAAGATGCGAGAACACTTCCGCCGGGAGGCTCCGGCGAAGCCAGCATTTTTCGCATACGGAGAGGGCGATACAAGATGCATCCCAACAAATCGCCAGTAGGTTGTCAGACGTATTCGCGTTCCTGGTGACGGATTTGTTTGTATCGCGCGAAGGCTTGGTGCTCGTCTTCCAGGCCCAGCAAGGTACGAAGTTTCATCCCTCGATAGGTGTTCGCCGCCATGGCCAGCATGTTGCGCGCAACGAACCACGGGTCGTGCAGTAACACCGTGGGCAGGTGCCGAGTTTTCATTCCACGTTCCGCCTTCCAGCGGAGATATTCAATCTCGTCCGCTGACAGCGACTCATTCTTCACGACGGAAGTCGTTCCGTCGTACTCTTCGAATCGCTCGTGTTCGATGAGACCACGGCGGCGAAAGTCATCGGTCATCGGTGTTCGCGGATAGGGCGTGGGATGCTGAATGTAGGGCCAGTCGACATATTTGCGGGCGAATGCAAGGTTGGCCTCGATTGACTCGACAGTGTCGCCCGGGCTGCCAACAATGAGCCCTCCCACAACATAAATGCCATTGCGATGCAGATAATCGATCGCCTGCAGGGTCGCATTGCCGGTCGAGTGTCCGTTGGTGCGGGCCGTATTCTTCGCACTCGCCTGCTACCAAGCCAAGGCGGCGAATCCCGTCCTGTCGATCGAAG
>JAZKAG010000037.1:28478-30276 GCA_040389265.1 Acidobacteriota bacterium | reverse complement strand
CTGCAGCAACTTTAGATCGCTTTCCAGGATGTTCTCTATGCCCAAAAACACATAGCGGAATCCGGCGCGCTTCATCAGCGGGGCCAATTTCTCTCCATGATTAGCGATGGCTGAAGTCATGCCCTGCAGAAAATAATCGATCGTATTGAGTCCGGCCTCAATAATGGCATTACACAAGGCCTCAAACCGATGCACGTTCAACGTGATGTTGTCATCGACAATGAAGAGGGTGCGGGCGCCATGTTTCTTAGCATCTTGAATGTCCGCGATCACACGGTCGAACGAGTAGGTGTGAAAATTACGGCCACGCATTTCGATGATGGAGCAGAAACTGCAGTCGAAGGTGCAGCCGCGCGAGGTTTCGATGACATCGACCTGCCGGCCCAGCATGGTGTAGCCGCGCAGTACTCGCGCACTTCGCTTGGGAAGGCGAATTTCTTCGCTTTCCAGACTGAGAGGAGCGCGTTGCGGATTATGAATCCACTTGCCGTCGTGGCGATGCGAAAGCCCAGCAATAAAGTGCATGTCGCCGTTTTTTTCCAGCGCGCGTGTCAGCTCGCGCATGGTGATCTCCCCTTCGCCACGCACGATGAAATCGATCGGCATGTGAAGGTAGGCCTCGGAGGCAAGGCTGGGGTCATATCCGCCGACGACAATCTTGGCATTGGGTTTCAGCTGGCGGATCAGATGGATTATGCGTTCCGCGGTGCGGCGCTGAAACGTCATCGTGGAGAGTCCGACCAGTTGCGGATCATGCTCCTGGAGCAGGCGAGTGACCGTCTCGCGCACGCTTCGCTGGCAAAGGATCAAATCCGCGACGGCGACGTTATGATGCTCATCCACGTTGCCGGCGAGCGACGTCAACGCGCCGTTTGGCATACGGATGACAATTGAGGGCATGTGCTCAAAAGAATCCGGCATCGACAATAGCAAAATGTTCATGGAGTTTCACCCCGCCACATCTGCCTGGGTGGAATTCTAACCTGAAAGCTGCGAAATTGGCGCGTTAGTTCTGCAGTGGATTTCGAAGACCTGTTCCAGGGTTGGAAGGGGATCGGCGCCCGGGTCGACCGGAGCGTGAGCTGCTAGCTGTATGAAATCCAGCGGATCATTTCCGGCAGCGTCGGTCGCTTGCCATACATCAGGATACCGACGCGGTAGATGCGCGAAGCGACCCAAAGCACACCGTATGTGGAGGCCACCATCAGGACCACTGAAAGTACCAGTTGCCACCATGGAACCACCATCGCCGACATGCGCAGGCACATCACAATGGGCGTGCAGGGCGGGAACAGCGACAGCAATACCACCGGCCAGGCCGATGGATTGCCGAGGATGTACACCATCAGGATCAAGCCCACTAATTGCGGCATGACCAGAATCATGCTGAATTGCTGGACTTCAGATTCCTGACTGACGGTGGCGCCAAACCCGGCGCTAAGGGCACTGTAGAAGAAGTAGCCGAGCAGAAAATACAGGATGAAAAACACCAGCTGCAATGGAGTGACACCGTAGGCCGCCAAGCCACCCTGGCCAAGTTCCGCGCCCAAGGCCGATGCACTGAGCAGGAGGACGGCTGTAATCCATACCGCCATCTGGGTTAAGCCTGCAGCGCCAACCCCCAGCAGTTTACCGGCCATCAGAGCCTCAGGCTTCGCAGTCGCCAACAACACCTCGAACACCCGGGATGTTTTCTCCGCGACTACGGAATGGGCGACATTCATTCCATAAAAAACGACGGCGAAGTACAAAATGAACGCCATAATATAGGCGCCCCAGAAACCTTTACTGGCGTCAG
>JAZKAG010000037.1:20640-28468 GCA_040389265.1 Acidobacteriota bacterium | reverse complement strand
GCTGCAATAACTTGGGTGAATCAAATGCCCCGGCGCACAAGACGATTTCCCTCCTCGCAGTGATCGTCTCCGCTTTGCCGTCGCGCAAAAACTCCACCGCGACGGCCTCACCGTTCTTGACCTGCCTGGTTTTCAGGTCGACGTCGTGCAACAAGCTATCCGCTTGAGCGCTGGCCACGCCATGGTCCATCAGCGCTTCGCGTACCAGCGCGCTGCCAATGGCGGTCTGCATTTTGTCGGCGCCGATAAAGTCCGCTGATCCGCGAGAAACATAGGTCGCCTCCGGCAGAGCGTGGTCTGGATGTACATGCAGCCACAGGTATCCGTCGATGGTCTTCGATTCCACTTGGCTGTTGAGCGCGGCCAGATCATTGTCTGCCACCGGAGCTCGCACTTCGACCTGGAGCTGCGCTGGCGGAATGTTTCGATTATCCTTCGCATCATCCTTGGTTGAGGGTACCTGCAGCAACTCCGTTCGCGTGCATTCAGCCAGGATGCGATCATTCGAAGCGACCACGATGCTCCGCGGCCCGCTCGCCATCTTGCCGGAGAACGCCCCCATGCCAATAACGGCGGCAAAAGCCAACGGAATTAAAACTGTACTGATGCGGAACGCTTTGCTGCGGACCCGCTCCAGATATTCTCGTTTGGCGATCAGCAGGGTTTCACGCATCGACGCGTCTCCCGACGGTCTGGATAAAAATCTCTTCCAGGGATGGCTCCATCAGCTCAAACTTGTAAATCTTCGCGCTCTGCCACGCCGTTCGCAGCAATTCCTGTGCATCCGCGCCATCGCGTAGTTGAATCTCAACGTGGCCCGCGAACGCTTTGTATTCTTTTACCTCGGGATGGTTGATAAAGGAGTTGTCGCCTTCAAAATCGATCACGACATGATTGCGCGGATAGCGGGACTTCAGCTCCCGCATGCCGCCGGACAGAACCGCTTTGCCGCCGTCGACCAGGCAGATGGAGTCGCACAACTTTTCCACCTGATCCATGCGATGGGTGGAAAACAGGATGGCCTTGCCCGCGCTTTTCAGCTCCAACAATGTCTCCTGCAGCAACTGCGTGTTCACCGGATCCAGGCCGGAAAAAGGCTCATCCATAATGATCAGCGCCGGCTCGTGCAGCAGCGTGGAGATGAATTGAATTTTCTGCTGCATTCCTTTGGATAGCTCTTCCGTCTTCAAGTCGATGGAATCAAAAATCTGCAGGCGCTCGCACCACTTCCGGGCGCGTGAATTGGCGGTCGCCGCATCCAGGCCGTGTAACTGCCCCAGGAAGACAAGCTGGTCGATCACCTTCATCTTCTTGTAAAGGCCGCGCTCTTCCGGCAGGTAGCCAACGCGGGTGAGATTCTTGCGCGAGAAAGGCTGGCCGAACAGCGTTACAGTGCCGGAATCCGGCATGGTGATCCCAATCATCATGCGGATAGTTGAAGTCTTGCCGGCGCCATTGGGACCGAGGAGCCCGAACATTTTGCCCGCCTCAATCTGCAGGCTAAGGGCATCGACGGCGACCTTGGTGTCGTAGCTTTTCGAGATTTGATTCAGTTCAACGAGGTTCATGCGGATGCGGGTTCGATCGATTGTTGGCAGTGTAGCAAACAGCTAGGAAGGGAGGTTCACAAAGCCAGCGAAGGATTGCCGGACCGAGCGTCGAGATTCTTGACTTGAAATCTCCATGGGAACTCATTGATCCTGCCAGGCGAATATTCTTTCGGGGAACTTGATGTGGCTGGATGGTCTGCGGGCATCCAATTCGCAGGTGCTACAGAAGGAGTTGCAAGGGAGTTACCGGAATGAGTACTCCAACTCACAGGCGGTGGATCGATTTCGCAAAGGGTTTGTGGAGCGAAATTCTGGACGACGACATACTCAATGGCGGGGCAGTTTTAGCCTTTTTCTTCGTGCTGGCGGTCTTTCCCGCGGTGATTTTTATTCTTTCCCTGCTTCCCTACCTCTCCATTCCCCACCTGCAGCAAGCCATTCTGGATCTTCTGCGCCAGGTTTTGCCGGCACAGTCCGCCAACCTTTTCGAGTCGACCGTTCGATACACTCCGTCCCGTGGAACGGAAGGATTGTTGACGTTCGGGCTGATCTTCACGCTCTGGTCCGGATCGAGCGGGGTCTACGCTATCACGGAGCAACTCAACGCAATCTGCGATGTCAAAGACGAGAGGCCTTTGTGGAAAGCGAGGGGAATCTCGATTCTGATGACACTATTTTTTGCTCTGCTGACGATCGGCACTCTATCGCTGGTCATCTTCGGAGGGGCGATTCAGGGGTGGATAGCGTCTTTGATCGGCTGGAGTCAAGCGCTGAAGATTTTCTTCGCAACCATGCGCTGGGTGATTCTTGCGGCAGCTTTGCTGCTGGCCCTGGCGGTAGCGTACCGCTTTGGACCGGCGACGAACACCAGGTTCCGGTACATCTCGCCTGGCAATGTGGCGGCCGCAGTTCTAATCGCGGTTGCCTCGATTGGATTTCAGTTCTATGTCTCCAGGTTTGGCAATTACGGCGCAACCTACGGCAATCTGGCCGCAGTCATCGTCCTGATGTTGTGGATGTACATGGCCGGGATCGCGCTGCTGCTGGGGTACGAAATCAACAAGCTACTTCACAGAAATTAGCCCGAATCATTCGCAGGAGATTGTCGCGATCATCGCGTCAGAGGTTCCTCCCCCAGGAGCGTGAGGCCTGCCTGCTATGTAGAGGAACGCGAGCCGGCGATGAGGATGTCCACGAGCCTGCGGGCGCTGGGCTGCCAGCCGGGGCCGGAGTCGACAAAAAAGACACCGATCAGGGGTCGAAGCAAATCCAGCGCGTCGACATCTTTTCGAATCTCGCCGGATTTGATGGCGCGTTTCACCAGCGCATCCATGGCTCCGTGGATCAGGCTGCGAGAACTTTCGTATAGCCTGGTCGGACCTCCTGCAACGCTATTCAGAGCGGGAGCGATGATCTGTTTTGTAGCCATGTGATCGACGAACAGCAGCATCCAGCCGCGCAATGCCTCGATCGGCGGCAATGTTTCCCCGAACTTGCGCCCCGCCGCGGCAAGTTTTTCGACTTCGCTACGATAGACCGCCTCGATCAGGGCATCGCGCGTGGAAAAGTGGCGGTACAGGGTGCCAGGTCCAACGCCTGCCTGTTTGGCAATGTCGTCCAGGCTGGCGCTGGCGCCGAAGCGGGTAAATGCCTCTTTGGCCGCACCGAGAATGCGCTCGCGGTTGCGCAGCGAGTCTGTACGCGGTTTTCGGCGCGACTTTGCAGGAACGGGTTGTGCGGATTTCCTGACCATGGGCGAAAAATATTTGCAACCGGAGACAGTCTCCGCTTATCTATAGATTCGGAGACATTCTCCGTTTTATTGGGTACGCATGGGCTTGTCAATTTCGGATGCTGCGGCAGCAAGGCGCATCCCCAACGGGTATAGGAGGAAAAATATGCGGGTATTTGTCACGGGCGCGACAGGTTTTATTGGGTCGGCGGTGGTGAAAGAGCTGATGGGCGCAGGGCATCAGGTCCTGGGATTGACTCGCTCCGACGCGGGCGCGGAGGCGCTGGTTCGGGCGGGAGCTGAGGTGCATCGCGGCGATCTGGAGGATCTGGAAAGCCTGCGCACCGGCGCTGCCAAGGCGGATGGCGTCATTCATACGGCCTTCCGACACGACTGGTCGAAGTTCGCGGAGAGCTGCGAGTTGGACAAACGCGCCATCGAGGTGCTGGGCACAGAGCTTGAAGGTTCGCATCGCCCGCTGCTGGTCAGCGCCGGCGCCGCGGCCCTGGTGCAGGGGCGTCCCGCAACCGAGGAAGATCCACCCATCCCTCCCACTGACCAGTTTCCCCGCGCTTCGGAACCGACGGCGTTGTCGTTCGTGGAGCGCGGGGTGAACGCCTCGGTGGTGCGCCTTCCGCAGGTTCACGACACGGTGAAGCAGGGGCTTGTTACTTACCTGGTGTCACTTGCGCGCGAAAAGGGTGTCTCGGCATACATCGGCGAAGGTCGCAATCGTTGGGCGGCGGCTCCCGTGCTCGATGTCGCGCGTCTTTACCGGCTCGCGCTTGAGAAGAACGAGGCAGGTGCCCGCTATAACGCGGTTGCGGAAGAGGGAGTGCCGCTACGGGAGATTGCTGAAGCGATTGGCGAGGGCTTGAAAGTGCCGGTGCGCAGCCTGTCTGCGGAGGAGGCGCCGGCTCACTTTGGCTTTCTTGCGATGTTTGCGGGTTGGGATCTTGTTGTTTCCAGCAAACTGACCCAGGAACGTCTTGGCTGGCATCCGACGGGGCCGGGATTGATTGCCGATCTGAAGAAGATGCGCTACTGAAGTTAGGAATGGAATCACTGTTGAGTCCCGGAGCGAGGGCGTGGCGGCTGCTAGCATTCAAACTGTGATCGCCCTCGATACTCCCATCCAATTTGTGAAAGGCGTCGGCCCGCGCGTGGCCGAAAAACTAAAAGAAAAGAACATCCTTGTGGTGGAGGATTTGTTGTATCACCTGCCGTTTCGCTATGAGGATCGCCTCAACCCGCGCGCTTTAAATGAACTGGTTCCGGGCGAAATAGCCAGCGTGATTGCCGAAGTACGCGGCACGGTTTTGTTGCGAACCAAGCGCATGCCAATTTTCGAGATGACGGTTGGTCAGGGAACTTCCTCTCTGAAATGCATGTGGTTCCACGGGACCTATCTGAAGGACAAATTCCAGCCAGGCCAGATGCTGGCTCTCTATGGAAAGGTGGAGCCTTCGCGCAGCCGCGCCGGGTCCTTCAAAATGATTCAGCCCCAGATCGAGGTTCTACCCGGGGAGAACGATCCGGAAGAAACCTTGCTGGAAGTTGGGCGCATTGTTCCGGTGTATGAATCGCTGGGTGGATCACAGCTCAGTTCGCGCTGGCTGCGCCGCGTGATTTATCGATTGCTCGAGGAAATGGGGAACGCGTTGCCGGAAACGCTTCCGGTTGAATTATGCGAGCGGATGCAGTTGCCTTCACGGGCGGAGGCGCTGCGAGCGGCACATTTTCCACCAGCGGGAACCGGGCTGAGATTATTGCAGGCCGCGGCCACGCCGGCGCATCAGCGGCTTATCTTTGAAGAACTGTTTTTTCTGGAGTTGGGCCTTGAGCTGAAACGCCGTCGTATGCGGGAACGTCTCGGGCCTGCCTTCGCCGCCGATCTCCGGGTGCGCGAGGCGTTGAAGCAAGTGCTGCCGTTTCATCCCACTGCAGCGCAGAAGCGGGTGTTATCGGAGATTGTGCAGGACCTGCGCCAGCCCACTCCGATGCGTCGCTTGCTGCAGGGCGATGTTGGCTCCGGAAAAACCATCGTCGCGCTGCAGGCCGCGTTTATTGCGATTGAAAACGGCTATCAGGCAGCCTTGATGGCGCCGACGGAGATTCTGGCGACACAGCATTTCCTGGCGGCGCGGCGACTGCTGGAACGGACGCAGCGGCAACCTCCTTATCACGTGGTCCTGCTGACGGGCTCGCTGGACGAAGATCGAAAGCGAACCAACCGCGGCCGCATCGTTCGTGGTGAGGCGAACCTGGTGATCGGCACGCACGCGCTGATTGAGGAGAAGGTTGAATTCGCAAACCTGGGTCTGGTCGTCGTGGATGAGCAGCATCGCTTCGGCGTGATGCAGCGCTTCCGCTTGATGAAGAAACCGAACGCCGCCGAGCCGCATGTCCTGGTGATGACGGCCACTCCCATTCCGCGCACGCTGGCTCTGACGCTCTACGGCGATCTGGATGTGAGCGTATTGAACGAACTGCCGCCGGGGCGCACGCCGATTGTCACGCGGCGAGTCGTGGATGAGCAGGCGGAAGAAGTGTGGGGATTCGTTCGCAAGCAGGTGGAGGCCGGCCACCAAGCCTACATCGTGTATCCAGTGATTGAAGGCAGCAAAGACGATCAGCCGGAACTCGACTTCGCTCATGATCCGGACGCAGAGGCGGCAACGGACGTGGGAGGCGCTGCAAAGGCGGGAACGAAAGCGAAGACAGCCGCGAAGAAAAAAGCTGGTAGTAAGTCGCGCGCGAACACGGAGTCTCTATTTGAGAAGCCGGCCTTGAAGTCCGCTGTGGCGATGTGTGAAGAGCTCCGCGCCACTCATCTCGCCGGGCTCCGCATTGGGCTACTGCACGGACGACTGGGTGCGGAAGAAAAAGAAATTGTGATGCGCCGATTCCAGCGCGGTGAACTGGACGTCCTGGTGGCGACCACGGTGATTGAGGTCGGCGTGGATGTGCCCAATGCCACGGTGATGGTGATTGAGCACGCGGAGCGGTTTGGTCTGGCGCAGTTGCATCAGCTTAGAGGACGTGTCGGTCGGGGTGCAGCCCGTTCGTATTGCATTTTGATGACGGCCGGTCGAGTGACACCGCAGGCCGATGAGCGTCTGGACGCCATGGTTCGCACCCAGGATGGCTTCGAGCTGGCCGAACTGGATCTAACCCTGCGCGGACCGGGAGAGTTTTTTGGCACGCGTCAGGCTGGACTTCCCGATTTTCGCGTCGCCAATTTGCTGCGAGACAGAAAATTGCTGGAGCTGGCTCGACAAGAGGCGGCACGGTTTGTCGAGAGCGGCGAACAAGAAATGTCGCGCACCTCGGTGGATATTGTGTGGGTCCACCTGAAAGCGCATTGGCAGCGGCATTACGGGCTGGTGGAAGCAGGTTGAAGTCGACTTTCTCCCTCGCAACGCCCTCACGGGCAACTCCGACAATGTGATACTGTGCAGCCATGATTGTTGGCAGCGGCGTGGACATGATCGAAATCGGCCGCATCGAAGAGACGCTGGAGCGATATGGAGACCGCTTCTGCCAGCGTATCTACCTGCCGGAGGAAGTTCGCTACTGCCGCAGCAAGAAGAATGGTGCGGAGAGCTTTGCGGCCCGGTTTGCCGCCAAAGAAGCGGCGGCCAAAGCTCTCGGCACTGGGATCCACTTCGGGGTGTCGTGGCGCGACATCGAAGTCGTGCGTACTTTTAGTGGTCGGCCCACGCTGGTATTCCACGGGCGCGCGGCGGCGATTGCCCGCAAATTAGGAGTACAGAACGCCGTCATTTCTCTGACGCATTCACGCACAATCGCGTTCGCCCAGGTGGTATTGGAAAATTGAATCACTTTCGAGCCGCGCTACTTCCAAATAGCCGCTGGGTGAACGAAAAATACCGCATGGCCGTTGATTTTCGCAGCCCATCATAAAAATCTGCATCAATATCCATGGTCGACAACTCGAGCAGCGTTCGGATGGGGCGAAACCTCTGCTATGCTCGACGTATTCAGTTTCGCGGGGGGTGTCCCAGCCCTTCCGGTCGACTCGCTTTAACCAGGAGAAGCTGTGCCAAATCAGCACGAGGTTCGTTGGTCACAATTGAAGGTGGGCGTCCTGGTCCTTGTCGCCCTGTCCGCGCTCACACTCCTGATTTCGCTCATGTCGGGCAGCTCTGGTGGAATCTTCAGTCGCCACATCGTGGTGCACTCCTTTTTCGCAAACGCTTCCGGCCTGAAACCGGGTGCGCCCGTCAACCTGCAGGGTGTCACCATCGGATCGGTGAAGAAGATCATTATTGTTCCGGGGCGGAAGACGACTCCAGTGGAAGTGATTATGAGCCTCGGCCTGAACTATAAAGCCGCGCTGCATACAGACACGTCCGCCTCGATGGCTACGGCCGGAGTACTGGGAGATACCTTTGTCGACCTGGATAGCGCCAAGGCGACCGGGCGACAGTTACAGAATGGCGATGAAGTTCCCGTGGTGCAGACGCCCAGCCTTTCTGACGTCATCAAGTCCAGCCAGAGCACCATCCAGCAGGTGAATGTG
>JAZKAG010000037.1:16666-20630 GCA_040389265.1 Acidobacteriota bacterium | reverse complement strand
CCTATTCCCCATCCACTTGGCGGGAAATAAACGGAGCGTAAATAATCCGATGGCCAGGAGATCAAAGAGCGACCACTGCCAACGTAAAAAGACCCAGACATAAAACGGATTAAACACTATGGCCGACGCCTTGGGAACCAGCAAGGGTTCGCTGGGGCTGTTCATCAACAATCCTGACTTCTACAAACATGCCGTCGCCACCCTGACAGAGCTGCAGGGAACCATTACCAAGATCAATCATGGGCAGGGCACCCTGGGGAAATTGGTCGCGGATGACGAGCTATACAAGCGCGCCAACGATACCGTTGCCCGGTTGCAGGACATTGTGAACCAGGTGGACGCCGGTAAGGGCACGGTAGGCAAGCTGGTGAAAGACGACGCCCTGTATAACAACGTGAATCACACCGCAGCCAACGCCAACCACCTGCTGGCCGAGATCAATGCCGGCAAAGGGACGCTGGGGATGATGGCGCAGGATGAGGCCTTCCGCAAAAAGGTCAACCTGACCATTTCCGATCTGCAATCCATCCTGCACCGGGCCGACGCGGGACAAGGAACTGTGGGTAAGCTGCTGCATGATCCTTCGCTCTACAACAACAGCAACAAGGCAGTGGTGGAGATGCGGGAGCTTCTCGCGGCGGTTCGCGCCAATCCCAAAAAATATCTCGTCATCCGCCTGCACATCTTCTAAGCGAATCTTTCGAGATTGAATCTGCGTCATCCCTATTCGTTTCTGACCGGTGCGATATCCGTCATCCAGGCGCAAATCTTCGTACCGGCGGAGGTCTCAGTTCCGTTTGCGACCGACCGGTTTTCTCTGCGTCGAAAACCCCGCCCGCTGCCATCTGCGCGCGTCGTTTCGGCTGGGACCAGAAGCGCGCCAATGCTGCCAAGGCTCCCTGCCCTCGTTGTTTTAAAGTTGGGGTCCGCTGGCACAAATACGCTGAGGCTTTTACAATTGGAGAGCAAGCAATCCAGATATAAATTCTGCGTTGGCAGTCCTCTGCGTCGCACCCAAGACCAAGAGGTTGAAGGATACACATGAAGTTTTGGAAGTATAGCCGTGTCGCTCTGGCTTTGATTGGTTCAGTGGTTCTAGGGCTGAGCATCACTTGCTGCGGCGTCTACACCACCGGTTACATGTACGTAACGGGTGCGCAGTTCAATCAGATTGGCGCGTACAAGATTGACCACGACTTCGGTTACTTGACGCCGGTGACAGGTTCACCGTTTGGGAACTCCGGCGGTACCCCGGTCCAGGAAGCAATCATTCCAGGCGGACGCTTTCTGGCGGTTGTGAGCCAGGGAACGCGGGGAGTCGCGGGAACGGGAAGCGTATCCATCTATTCGATTGGCGGTGGTGGGGTCATTGCTTTCCAGCACACGTACTTCACTTCGGGCATCAATCCCGTGGCCATCGCGCTGGCGCCCGCGGGCAATTATCTTTATGTTCTCGATCAGATCGCTCCTCCGGATATCGTCAATGGCGTCGATCAGAATGCCGGCCGTGGCGATGTCACGGTATTCGCCATCGACTCCAGCAGCGGCAAGCTGACGCTGATCACCAACCAGAATACGTTCAACACCAATGGCACGCAGTTGCCGTATTTCGTTGTGAACTACAACCCGGTGCAGATAGTGACGGCCCAGGGCTACCTTTATATTCTTGACCAGGCGTACAACCCGAACCTGGTGACTCCTCCGCCGGCCTGCGTGAATGCGCCGCCGACCTCAGCCTGCGTGACGCCTGACGTTTTCCTGTATGCCATCAATACTTCAAACGGGCAACTGACCTTAACCCAGAATGCGCCGCTGACGCTGGGCATCCAGGCCGGTGCAGCCAGTACCATCGCACTCGCGGCGGGCGGAAAATACGTATACATCGCCGATAATGCGCTGGGCGCGAACTCCGGACGAATTCTTCCGTTCACCATTGGCAGCGGCGGCGTGCTGCAGAGTCTGGTGGGAGGACCGACCAACAACATTGCCAATGTCACTTATCCGGACGCCATTATTTCCAACTCCAACGCGCAGTTCCTGTACGTGGCGAACTACGGGCCGAGTTCGATTACTCAACCGAACAGCGCCATTTCCGGCTTTACGATCAGCACCGCGAACGGGCAGTTGCAGGCTCTTCCGGTATCGAGTGGAAGCAATCCATTTCCCACCGGATCAGGACCCGTGTGGATGGTGATTGATCCGACCAACCAGTATCTATACACCGCCGATCACAACAGCAATACGATCACTGGAAGGATCATGGGCGCCACCAACGGCCAGCTATCGAATATGTTCAAAGGCACCTCGTTCGCTACGGTGGGGCAGCCAACCTACGCAGTGGTGTCAGGCCGCACGTACTAAGAGATGAACGAGGGATTGTTTAGGGCCTCTGTGTGGAGGCCCTTTCCGCTTCTCTCGATGGAGAATCCAGCGATTCACATTGTCGATATTCTGTCTGGAGAAAGTAGTTTCGCAACACGCCGCCTTTTCCGGCGGGGCGCTGGCAGAAAGCCGCTTGGCGCTTTTACAATACAAACGGGAACAACCCCACAAGGTATAAGCAAGGAATCTACCCTCGTTGCTGCATCCAAAGCCGGGGATAAAGGAATCGCATGAAGTGGAGTCAATATGGCCGGCTCACATTGGCCTTGGTTGCATCGCTGGCTCTTGGATTGAGCATGACGGCCTGCAATCCAAGTTTCACGCTCGGATTTGTTTATGTCCTCAACACCACGGGCACGCAGGGAACGATCAGCGCGTATACCATCGATAGCGTCTCGGGGGCCATTACTCAGACGGCGAATTCGCCATTCCCGTCCGGTGGCGCGTTTCCGATTGCAGCCTCGGTGAGCAACAACAGCAAATGGCTGTACGTCGCGCACGAAGTCAACAACACGGTGGTCCAATTCAGGATTGGAACCGATGGCAAGCTGTACCAGACGAACACCTACAACACGCCCGGTACCTATCCCATTTCCATGACCATTGATCCCAGCAGCAAGTACCTGTTCGTGGTGGATAGCTATGCGCCTGGATTTAACGGCGTCGCTCCTCCCAACTTGAATCCGCTGCAGACGAACACCGTCCCCACGCAGGGCTGCGTCGTTGTCTATCCGATCAACCAGACAGATGGATCACTGGGATCGCCGGTGGCTGGCAATGGCGGTAACTGCTTCCTCATCGGCACGCCAGTCATCGGCGCTCAGCCCATCGGAGTGACGGCAACGGCGTTTGTGAATTATCTCTACGTCGCGGACCAGGGGACTCACTCGGTGTACGCCTACTCGGTGGACTACACCAGCGGCGCTCTGACCCCGCTGGCCAGCAACAATTTCCAGGCCGGCGTGAAACCCAGCGCGATCATCAGCGATCCGACCGGACGATTTGTCTACGTCACCGATCAATATCAAAATCTGATCCTCGGCTACAACATTCTGACGGATGGAAGCTTGCAATCGCAGGTGAATGGACCCTTCCCGACGGATCTGTTCCCCTACGCCATGGTGGCCGATCCGCGCGGAAAATTCCTGTACGTGACCAACTACAACTCAAACGACGTGCGTGCCTATAACATTCAGGCTTCCACCGGCAATCCGCTGGCAACTGCGGGCGGAGGATATGGAACTGGCACCGGACCCACGTGCATCGCGCTGGAGCCTGCCTACGGTCGTTACCTGTACACGGCGAATAACCTGGACAACTCCGTCACCGGATTCAAGCTGAACCCAAACACCGGCGTGCTGGTGACTGTGCTGAACAGTCCCTTCCCGGCGGGTGGGTTGCCGGACTGCGTGGCCACATCGGCGAATGGAACGCACCCCGTGCAGAGCATCACTCCATAGGGTTGAATGGATCGCTCCTCTGACGACAGGCTCGAGAGAAGGGTCCGCATCTGCGGACCCTTTCTGTTGCATCCATGAGGGTGCTGCTGCCGCGACGGGGAATTGGAGCACTCCTCGGCAAG
>JAZKAG010000037.1:3371-16637 GCA_040389265.1 Acidobacteriota bacterium | reverse complement strand
TGTTTGCAACGTCCAAGAGAAATTGGGGTCGACAAGCAACGGTAGATTTGAACGCCAAAGAAATGTCTGCTTCGGCGGATCTGGGCAGTTCCGCGGTACCTCTCCTCCCGCGCTCACTCTGCCAGAGATTTTTACTGCGATCGCCAGTTCTCCGACCGCAGGATGTTTGCTCTTTACGGTTTTGCTGTGCCGCCTCTATCAAGAAAGATGTTCCGCTGCAACGAAGGATGGGGCAAGACCCTGCAGCCAAAAACCAGCGCTCAGAGACGAGGGGCGTGGGCTTTATAGTTATGGCAACACCGTGGCAGCTTGGCCCGTCGTTGCAACAGGAAGGCGATCTCTAACCCGTGAGCACCCCACCCATGCTTCAGGCGTTCTTTTGCTCAACGAAAAGGAAACTGAGACGATGAGGCATTTGCGAAAAACCCATCTGCGCGTGCTGGCAGTGATGGGTACGGTCTTGATGATTGCGCCGCTTGCGCTCTTCGCCCAGACCGACGAAATCCAGGTCTACGATGCTGTCATCGCGCCGCCAGGCATATTCAATGTGATGGTACATAGCAACTTTACCCCCGAGGGAAGGACAAATCCCGTATACCCCGGCGCTATCATTGCCAATCATTCTTTCAACGGAACGTTGGAATGGGCGTATGGGGTCAGGCCATGGATGGAGCAGGGGCTTTATTTGCCTGTCTACACGCTGTACTCCACGCAGCGCGGCAGTTCCATCGATGGCTTCAAGATCCGTGAGCTGTTTGTCAGGCCGCACGCGCAGCAGGACAAAGTCTTCTGGGGAATGAATTTCGAATTCAGCTTCAACCAACACTACTGGGAGCCACGGACGTATACCGCCGAGATACGGCCCATCATTGGCGCATACCCCGGAAAATGGGAGATTATCTACAATCCAATTGTCGATACCGACTATACGGGAGGGCTAGCAGGGTTGGAGTTCAATCCTTCGGGGCGGGTCGTGTACAACTTAAACTCCACTTGGGATATAGCCGCCGAGGAGTACTCCGGGTACGGACGCTTTCGTAATTTTGACAACCTGCACAATCAATTCCACGAAGTGTGGGGTGTGTTTGACCACAGCGGCAAGGTCTGGAATATCGAAGCCGGTGCCGGCCTTGGCCTGACCGCTGGATCGGACAGATGGACGTTGAAGCTGATGATATCGCGGGATATCAATACGAAGCCCTGGCGGCCACACAAGCATTTCTAATTCAAACCGATTTCAGCATTTCTTTCCGAGCGCGCTCCGCGGCCACAATCGAATTCCATTTATCCTGAAGAGCATGGCGTATTTTCTAGCGCTGGATGCGGGAGCGACACGAACGCGATGCGTATTGGCCGATAACGAAAAATTGATCGCTCGCGCCTCCAGCGGCACCATCAAAATCATGCACCGGCCAGTGGAAGACGCCGAAAAAAATCTGGACCATTTGCTGCGTGACGTTGCCGCAGATTCTGGGATATCTCTAGACTCGATCGCCTGCACCTGTGTCGGTCTCGCCGGCATCTCTGTGCCCAGCGTGGCGGATTGGGTTCGTACGGAAATGCAGGCGCGCGTGAGCGGCAATATTGTGCTGGTGAGCGATGGAGTCATTGCGCTGGACGCGGCTTTTTCCGGCGGCGCAGGCGTGATAGTCGCAGCGGGAACAGGATCGAACGTGATTGGCCGAACCAGCGACGGACGAGTGGCGCAGGTGGGCGGCTGGGGTCCGGTAGTGGCCGATGAGGGGTCGGGAACCTGGATCGGCAAGCGGGCGGTTCGCGCCGTCTTCGATGCGCTGGATCGCGATGAAGAAACGCTGCTGATGAAAAAGATTCAGGAAGCATGGGCGCTGCCAAGCATCCGGGACATCGTCGATGTGGTGAATCGGATTCCCGGGCCGGAATTTTCCAAACTTACGCCACTGGTGGTCGAATGCGCGCAACGCTGCGATCCAGATGCCATTCGCATTCTGCAGGAGGCCGGAGATTACCTGGGGATGTATGCGGTGCTGGCGGCGAAGCGAGTGGAGAAAATGGAAAGCCAGGGCGCGGCGCTGCCGGAGGTGGCGTTTACCGGCAGCATTTTGAGCAGGATTGCGCCGGTGCGCGAGGCGATGATCGCCCATCTCCGGCGAGTACTTCCCGGAATACGAATTCGGACGGAAGCGGTGGACCCGGTGCTGGGAGCACTGTGGCGGGCACGTACAGCTTAAGGAGCAACATGGGACTACAAGTAGCTGGTATTGAAGTCAATCCTGCAATCATTGCGCCCCTGGATCGGGGCTTTCTTCCGGCTTCGCTGTTTTCGCGGAAGTATCGAGAATTAGCTGCAGCATCCGGCGGGGTGCCGTTGCGCCTGGCGCTGGAGCGCGGCGGCGGCGAGATTTCAACCTTCGAGACTATGGTGGTTCCTCCCCATGCGGGTCACCTGGAAGCGACGCTGATGTACGTCGAACGCCTCGTGAAGATGCTGCTTTGGCAGCGCGGCGGATGGAAGGTTACCGTTGGCGGCCCGGCCGAGATCGGCAATCATATCAAGCAGGTTTATTCTGCCACCGGCGCGCGCAAATTCGACTACCAGTTCATGGGCGATGTGTACGAGCACGCGTTTGAGGTGGTCGTTACCACTGAGGATGCTGTTCCGGAAGCCAGGGAAAGCGCGGTGCCGCTGGGCCGGCATCTGGATGGCTGCCGCGTCGGATTCGATCTGGGCGCCAGCGACCGCAAGGCCAGCGCCGTCGTCGATGGCGAGACGGTATTCAGTGAAGAAGTGGTTTGGGATCCGCGCAATCAAACGGACCCCGAGTATCACTACAAGGGCGTGATGGACTCCATCCAGCGCGCGGCTGCGCACATGCCGCGGCTGGATGCAGTCGGTGGCAGTGCAGCGGGTGTTGTGATCAATAACCGCGTGCGCGTCGGCTCGCTCTATCGCGGCGTCCCGAAGGATCAGTTTGAAAAAATCTCATCGCTGTTCGTGCGGATTCGCGAAGAACTCGGCGTTCCCATGGAAGTGGTGAACGACGGTGAAGTGACTGCACTCGCCGGCTCCATGTCGCTGAAGGATAACCCGGTGCTGGGCATCGCGCTCGGTTCGAGCACGGCCGCCGGGTATGCAGATCACGCCGGCAACATTACCAGTTGGTTGAACGAACTGGCGTTCGCTCCAATCGATTACCGCGTCAACGGACCCCTGGAAGAGTGGTCGGGCGACACCGGCTGCGGCGCTCAGTTTTTCTCGCAGCAGGGTTCGAACCGCATCGCCACCAGCGCCGGAATGGAGTTCCCGCCGGATATGCCGCTGCCGGAACGACTGATTGTTCTGCAAAAGAAGATGGCCGCGGGCGATCCGCTGGCCAGGCAGGTGTACGAAACCATCGGCGTTGCGCTCGGCTACGCGGTTGCGTACTACGCCGATTTCTACGAGCTGAAACACGTGCTGATCCTCGGCAGAGTGACGACGGGACCGGGCGGCGAAATCATTTTGCAACGGAGCCTCGATGTGCTGCGCGCGGATTTTCCGGAGCTTGCCTCCCACATTTCCATCGCGCTGCCTGACGAAGCCAATCGCCGCGTCGGACAATCCATCGCGGCAGCGAGTCTACCGGCCATTCAAGAAAAGAAGGCGTGAGTGCTGAAAGTCCACGTTCTATGCGGGCCCGAGTGGCACGACTAATGTCGAGCTTGGTTGTTCCCGACTCTCGTCCGGCGCTCTAACCGGAAACAACCCGGCCGTTGAGGAGAATGCTGCGAATCTCGCCGGCAGGCGTCAACACGGTGATGTTGGCATGGCGACCCGGCGCAAGCTCTCCATAGGTTTCGCCAAATCCTGTCATGTGCGCCGGATTTGCCGAGGCGTAATGAGCGGCGACACCGTAGGAAGCGTTGGTGAATTTCACAAAATTGCGCACCGCGCGGTCCAAGGTGAGCACACTGCCCGCCAGCTTGCCTTCAAACATGCACTTGCCGTTGGCCACGGTCACGTCCATGGTGCCCAGCTTATAAACGCCGTCCGGCATTCCAGTGGCGGCGATGGCGTCGGTGACCAGAATGCCCCGGTCCGGAGTCTTCGCCTTGTGGAACAGGCGCACCAGCAAGGGATCCACGTGGATGCCGTCGCAGATGAGTTCGGCATAGAGATGGTTTTCGTCCAGCACAACACCCAGCAGGCCGGGTTCGCGATGATCGAGCGGCCGCATGGCATTGAAGGTGTGGGTTGCGCTGACGGCTCCAGCCGCGACACCGGCAGCAGCTTCGGGAGTGGTGGCATTGCTATGCCCAAGGCTGACGCGAATGCCAAGTCGAACGGCTTCCTGGATGAGTGGGATGGCTCCCGGCAATTCCGGTGCAACGGTCATCAGCACCACGTGCCCGCGAGCGGCTTCCCAGAACCGCTGCAGCAGTTCTATCGACGGCGGCTGCAAATATTCCGCAGGCTGAACGCCGCGCTTGCTGTGGGATAGAAACGGTCCTTCCAGATGAATCCCGAGGGGCTTGGCGACGCCGGCGAACTTGCCCGACTCCGTACTAGCTCGTTCGATCTGCCGCGCCATGCCTTCCAGAGCGCGCAGCGTCATGTCGACGGGAGCAGTTACAGTTGTCGGCAGGTAGGCAGCCACGCCGCAGGTGGGCAGAAATTTTCCAATGGCATCGAACGCTTCGTTGGTGCCTTCCATTGCGTTGTGTCCCACGGCTCCGTGAATGTGGACATCGAAATAGCCTGGAACCAGCGTGGCGTCAGGAAAGTCGAGATGCTGCGCCCCCTCCGGCAGCGCCAGCGCGCCGCGGGATTCGATGCTGGTAATCGCACCATCCTCGATGGTGACCTGCGGTGTATCAATTTCTGTCAGCGGAGTCAGTAACTTCGCTGCTGTTAAAACTGTGGTCACAACTGCCACCCTTCTTATGAATGCCGACCAACGTGCAAGTCAATGGAATCGACGAATCCGCCGATCACACTCTCAATACAACATCTCCATGTACATACTAAAAGATATCAAGGATGAATACGGCATGCAGGCGTAAGACGGCTTGCACCGCTGGGTTTGTCGCGATTTTTATCTTCATGTCATTTTGCCATGGTCACACTTCCAGCCCTGGAGTTGTGGCGGCAGTGCTGCGGGCGGAAGTGTTGTAGCATCAAATCAAATTCGGACAAACAAAGAAACGCCGCATAATGTGGAGCTAGTGGAGCCCCAGGCATGACCGCAGAAGGTCGAGCAAAGATCAGCGCCGATCAAGCGTCGAACGAATCAGACTTCGGAGCCCAACCGATGGGGACCGCTGCGGCCTCGAATCACGAGGATGCAGCGCAGGAAAATTCGCCGCTGGCAGCGCTGCCTGTCTGTGTCGACCTGGATGGAACCCTGGTCAAGTCAGATACTCTTGCCGATTCGCTTTGCGTGCTGGCGCGAACCCATCCCTGGGATTTGTTGCAGTTGCCTGGCTGGCTCTTCCGCGGCAAAGCCCGGCTCAAGCGCGAAGTAGCAATGCGTGCGCCGCTCGATGTCGCGCACCTTCCGTACAACGAGGCATTAATTGTTTATCTCAGGGAGCAGGCGGCTTCGGGGCGACCGCTGTATCTTTCTACGGGTGCGGATCAGCATTTGGCCGACGGAGTTGCGCAGCACCTGGGGCTGTTCGAGGGAGTTTTTTCCAGCGATGGTGTGACCAATTTGACCGGTACGGAGAAGCTGAGACTTCTGGAATCACGCTTCGGGCACGGCGGTTTTGCTTACATTGGCAACAGTCGCAAAGATCTGCCGTTACTTCGCGCATCGAAAACCGCGATGCTTGCCAATCCCACGCCAGGACTGCACGGCCTGCTGCAGCGCCAGAAAATTCCCGTGCTGCAGGTCTTTCAAGATCGAGCCTCCACGCTGCAATCTGTTTGGCGTGCGTTACGCGTCCATCAGTGGGCCAAGAACGTATTGATCTTTTTGCCGCTGATCCTAGCGCATACGTTGAAGGTGAACCTGCTGCTGCAATCGGCGCTCGCATTTCTCAGCTTCAGCCTGGTTGCGTCCAGTACATATATCGTGAACGATGTTCTCGACCTGGCCGCGGACCGTGTTCATCCGCGCAAGCGACACCGCCCGTTCGCCGCCGGGGATCTGTCGGTGATTACCGGCGCCTGCGTGGCCCTGCTTCTCTTCGCTGCGGGCGTCGCCATTTCTATTCCCATGGCGCCTCGATTCACGTCCTGGTTGCTTCTTTACTGCGGTATCACTCTCGCGTATTCGCTTTATCTCAAACGCGTGGTGATCGTCGATCTCATCATCCTTTCCGCGCTGTACACGCTTCGCATTCTGGCCGGCGCCGCCGCCGCAAGCGTTCCCATCTCCGACTGGATGGCTGGATTCTCCATCTTTTTCTTCTTCAGCCTGGCGTTAGTCAAGCGCTTCAGTGAGCTGGAGAATCTTCGCGCCCGCGGCGTCGCTCCCAGCAACGGCCGTGGCTACCTGGTGCACGATATGGAGCAGTTGCGAGCATTTGGCACCGGCAGCGCCTTTGCTTCCATCGTTGTCTTTACCCTCTACATCAACAACCCCGAGGTGCGGAATCTTTATCACCATCCGCAACGGCTATGGCTGCTGACCCCGCTGCTGATCTGGTGGATGAGCCGCGTCTGGCTGCGCGCTTCGCGCGGACAAATGCACGAGGATCCGGTGATTTTTGCGTTGACAGACCGAGCCAGTTTGCTGGCCGGTGTGGCAATTTTTTTGATTGCCCTCTCCGCTTCGATATAACTGGAGACAATGACAATGCCATCAAAAGCACCCGTGTTTGAATCCTGGGGTCGCTATCCCAAGTTGGACGTCCGAGTGGAACCGCTGTTCTGGACCGACGATTATCCACGGGGAACTCGTCTGCCGCCCTCCGTCCTGGCCGTGGGAATGGGCCGCAGTTACGGCGACGTTTGCCTGCTGGAAGGCGGCACCATGCTTTCCACTCGTGGGCTCGATCGTTTCCTCCACTTTGAGGCCGCCACCGGCCTGCTGCGATGCGAAAGCGGCGTGACTCTGGAGCAGATCCTGCAATTCTCCGTTCCGCGCGGCTGGTTTTTGCCCGTCACTCCCGGGACCAAATACGTCAGTGTCGGCGGCGCAATTGCCAACGACGTGCATGGAAAAAATCACCATGTTGCTGCCTCCTTCGGCAATCATGTGCCGCGGTTCGAACTGGTCCGCTCCGACGGCTCCAAGTCAATTTGCTCGGTGGATGAAAATCCTGAAATGTATCACGCCACCATCGGCGGCATGGGCCTGACCGGCTTGATTACCTGGGCGGAAATACAGTTGAGGCCGATTGCGTCGCGCAAGATTCGCTACACGGCGATCAAGTTCGGCGGCATCGATGAATTCCTTTCCATTTCGAGCAGCAGCAGGTCGGAATGCACCATGGCGTGGATCGACTGCATCTCCCAGGGCCGCGCCTTTGCCCGCGGCATTTACATGCAGGGAGATTATTCCGAAGTGATGGAGCCGAAAAAGCCCTCCACCAAGCCGCGGCTGGCAGTGCCGTTCGATTTTCCTTCGTGGGCACTGAACCGCACCTCTATGCGGATTTTCAACGAACTTTACTACCGCAAGCAGCTGCGCCGGCAGGTGACTGGGCTCATCGACTACGAGCCGTTTTTTTATCCTCTCGATAGTGTCCTGCACTGGAATCGCATCTACGGCAAACGCGGCTTTCTGCAGTTTCAATGCGTCATCCCGTTCCGTTACGGAAGAGATGGAATTATCGCGATTCTCGAAACTATTGCAGAATCCGGCATGGCCTCGTTCCTGGCCGTGTTGAAGGTGATGGGAGAGATGCCTTCCATTGGATTGATGTCGTTTCCGCAGCCGGGCATCACCCTAGCCCTGGATATTGCGCTGAAGCCCGAAGTGACTTTCCCTTTATTCGAACGGCTTGCGGAGATGACGCGAGAACTGGGCGGACGCCTCTATCCTGCCAAGGACGCTTGCATGACAGGCCAGCAATTTCGCTCCTTCTATCCGCAATGGCAGCAGTTCGAGCTATACCGAGATCCCGCATTTACCTCGGCGTTCTGGGAGCGGGTGACAGCCGATGCGTAGACGCCGCAGTCAGATGGAAGCTCTGGAAGAGACGCCAGGCGAACGACCGAGGACGTTTCGCAGGCAGCCACTGCCGAATTCAATCCTGGTGCTAGGGGCGACCTCGGCGATCGCGCAGGCCTGGATGCGACTGCTGGCGCCGCTGGGAGCCAGTTTCTATCTTGTCGCGCGCAACCCCGTCCATCTGGATTCAGTGGCGAAAGATCTCATCACTCGCGGAGCCGCCGCCGTCCATGTGGAGACGGCGAATCTTGACGATATATCCGGCCATGCGGCTCTGCTGGAACGCGCCGCGACCGCACTTGGAAATCTGGATTGCGCGTTCATCGCCCATGGCGTGCTGGGCGACCAGGCTGCGGGTGAGAAGGATTTTGCTGTCGCCGCCGCCAGCCTGCAAACGAATTTTCTCTCCACCGTGTCGCTGGTGACCTGGCTGGCCAATTACTTTGCGGCGCAGTTTCGTGGTCGCCTGGTGGTGATCTCTTCCGTTGCGGGAGATCGCGGACGCAAGAGCAATTACATTTACGGGGCCGCAAAGGCAGGGCTGAACGCTTTTCTGGATGGTGTCCGCAACCGTCTGGACCGCGAAGGCGTCCAGGTCCTGACGGTTCGTCCGGGATTTGTCGCCACGCCCATGACGGCACACCTGCCGCAAGGACCGCTGTTTGCCACGCCTGATGACGTTGCCGAGGACATCCTGCACGCCATCGAGCATCGTCGCGATGTCCTCTACACCCCATGGTTCTGGCGGTGGATCATGGCCCTGATCCGCGTCATCCCCGAGTGGAAATTCAAGAAGATGGACTTATAGTCGCTCCCGAACACCACTTCTTGCCCCGCAGGTCAAGCGGGAACCGATTATGCCGCGGAGCCGTATCATTTAGTAAAGTACGGGCGAAAAGCGAGACCACGCATGGGATTCCGGGAGTCACTGAAAATCGCGTTGCAGTCGTTGTGGGCGAACAAAATGCGCACGACGCTCACCCTGATTGGCGTGGTCATTGGTGTGGCTTCGGTAATTATGATCGTGACCATGATTAACGGCGTGAACAAGTATGTCGCCACAAAGGTCTATGGCTACGGGGCCGACGTATTTACCGCCAGCCAGATGCCGCAGGTCATCATGAGCAGCGATGAGTATCTGAAATATCAGAAGCGAAAAATTCTGCGCATGGACGATTACGAAGCGGTCAAGGATGAATGCACCGCCTGCGTTGCCGTGGGCGCGGAAATCTCAAAAACCGGCACCGTAGTCTCGAACCATCAGTCAGCCACCAACGTCAGCATTCGCGGATGGACCACGGACATGCCGACCATGTACAACTTCAACATCGCGGAGGGCCGATCGTTCACTCCGACAGAACTGGATCATGATGCCAAGGACGCAATCATCGGCTATGACATTGTCGATAACGTGCTGGGGGTTGGTGATCCCATCGGAAAAGAAATACGAGTCGATGGAGTTCCGTATCGTGTGATTGGCGTGGTCGAGCGCCAGGGAAATACGCTGGGCCAAAGTCAGGACGACTTTGTCGGCATTCCGATTACAACTTATCAGGCGGTGTATGGAACCAATGATTCCGTCACCATTTACGGCAAGGCGGGCGGTCTCGACGAGAAACTGGAACGAGCCTCCGATCAGATGCGAGCGATTCTACGGGCGAAACGGCATGATGCGCCGGGTCACGATGACAGTTTCAGCATCGATACCAACGCCAGTTTCGTTGGTCTTTTTAAAAGCTTCAGCCAGAGCTTCTTCGGTGTTGCCATTGGAATCGCCACCATTTCTCTAGTCATCGGCGGCATCGTCATTATGAACATCATGCTGGTTTCTGTTACGGAGAGAACCCGCGAAATCGGCGTGCGGAAAGCTCTGGGAGCACGGCGCAGCGATCTGATGATGCAGTTCTTGATTGAGTCCGCAGCCATGGCATTGGTGGGCGGATTCATCGGCGTAATTGGGGGAATTGCCATCGCCAAATTGATCACGCTGATCGTTGGATTTCCAACGACGATCGCCTTGTGGTCTGTTCTGGTCAGCTTGCTGCTGGCTACTTCCGTCGGAATCTTTTTTGGCGTTTATCCTGCGCGCAAGGCAGCCATGCTCGATCCGATCGTCGCCCTCAGGTCCGAGTTATGAGAAAAATGTTACGTTCCAGCCGATCATTTGAATCCATGCGAATGGCGATGGAAACGTTGCGCACAAATAAAATGCGTTCGGGCCTGACCATCCTAGGAATTGTGATCGGTGTGACTACCGTGATTGCGCTCTCCTCGTTTATCAATGGGCTGAATCAGAACGTCGAAAACCTAGTCGCGTCATTCGGGACTAATGTGTACTGGGTGTTTCGCTTCCCGGTGATTAATGTGCGGCCAACCGCGGAGATGCTGGCTCGTAAGCAGTTGACCATGGACGACGTTGTGGCAATGGCTAAGCTGCCCCACGTAGTTGCCGTATCTCCGCAATTGCGCTATCAGAACTTCGATCTTGGATTTGGCAACGTCGCTGTCCGGTATAAAGGGCGCACCGTGCAACACACCATCCTTGAAGGAGACACGGTCGCCGAGCCGGAAGTGGATACTGTAAACATTCCGGTTGGTCGATTTTTCTCGTTGTACGAGCAGGAAAAACACTCTAACGTGGCGGTCCTGGGGCACGACACTGCGGACGAATTATTTCGCGGCGAAGACCCTCTTGGCAAAGAAGTGGAAATCGGCGGAGATCTGTTCCGCGTTATCGGGGTCATGGAAAAGCGCAAGACCGCATTCGGGGGTGGCAAAAATCCAGACGACAACGCGGCCTATTTCCCCATCGGAACTTTCCATAAGATCCACCCCGAGATTCTCGATTACTGGATTGCGTTAAAGTACGATGACCCCGCTAACAAGCAGATGGTCTATGACGAGGTTGAGCAGACACTGCGAATCCAGCGCAAAGTTCGATTCAATCAGCCGGACAACTTCGCGATCTTCGGGCCCGACGCTATCACCAGGATCTGGAATCAGCTGACCGGCGGTATCTTCATCTTCATGATTGGAGTGGCCAGCGTTGGACTGATGGTAGGCGGTGTGGGCGTGATGAACATCATGCTGGTTTCCGTTACCGAACGCACTCGTGAAATTGGGGTTCGCAAAGCGATTGGAGCGACCAAGCGCACCATTCTGCTGCAGTTCACTATTGAGGCGATCACATTGTGCGCTGTAGGAGGCTTTATCGGCGTCATCGTAGGAGGCGCGCTAACTCTGGCGGTGCGACTGATCTTCCCCACGATCCCGGCATTTGTTTCCACATTCTGGGCTATGACGGGATTCACCGTTTCCTGCGCCATCGGTCTGATTTTCGGTATTTACCCGGCGTGGAAAGCAGCCAACCTCGATCCCATCGATGCGCTGCGCTACGAGTGAGCGCTGTGCCACGGTTCTTCGCTTCGACAACGTTCTGAGCGACAATACCCACAGCCACTCATGATCGCATCGCTAACATGGTTCACCGTCGCCCAATGGATTCCCATCGTTTTCACCGCGCTGACACTGACTGGGCTGGTTTACTCGATTTTTGTGTTTCGCGCCGCGCGGGCTTACTTGCGAAGCCTGCGTAATCCGCTGCCCGACTTCTTTCCCGCCGTCAGCATTCTCAAGCCGGTGAAAGGCGTCGATCCGGAGATGTACGAGGCATTCGCCAGCCACTGCCGCCAGGATTATCCAGGCGAATATGAAATTCTCTTCGGCGCGGGCAGCATGGACGATCCAGCCGTTGCGCTCATTGAGCAATTGCAGCGCGAGTTTCCGCAGCGCCAAATTCGCTTGCACATCTGCCCGGAAATTCTGGGCGCGAATGGGAAAGTCAGCAATCTGGTCCACATGGTTGCCCAGGCGCGCTACGATCACCTGCTGATCAACGACAGCGACATTCGTGTAACGCCGAACTTCCTGCGACGCGTGCTGCCGGCATTCGCGCTGTCCGGCAAAACAGGGAAAAAAGTAGGCATGGTGACAGCCCTCTATCGCGGCCATTCCCACGACACATTGGGCTCGCGACTGGAGGCGCTCGGCATCGGCACCGACTTTATTCCCGGAGTGCTCACCGCCCGCTGGTTGGAAAAAGGTTTGCGATTCGGCCTGGGCTCCACGCTGGCAGTGACCCGCGAAGCTCTCGACGCCGTTGATGGCTTGCGCCCGCTGGTCGATCATCTGGCCGATGATTATGAGCTAGGCGCGCGAATCTTTCAGGCAGGCTATCGCGTGGAGTTGGCGCGGGAAGTGGTCGAGACTTCTGTCCCCGCGTACACATTTTCGCAATTTCTAGCGCATCAGCTTCGCTGGGCACGCGGCGTGCGCGATGCTCGCCTGCTGGGCTACTTTGGCCTGATGCTGACGTTCGGTCTGCCCTGGGCATTGGCGAATGTCGTTGCCTCCGCCGCTTCGCTGGACAGCATTGCCTTACTGAGTGTGATGTTGTGCGTTCGCTTTGCCATGGCCCTCACGATTGGGGTGGGTGTACTCGGTGATCGGGCAACGCTGCGCGATGTATGGCTACTCCCGCTGCGCGATGTCGTGGCTTTGTTCGTCTGGTTCTGGAGCTTTGCCGACGACACCGTGGTGTGGCGGGGCGAGCGATTTCATTTGCACAACGGAAAATTGATCCGCGAAAAACGATCCTGAGAGGTGCATGCCTCGGCGACTGCAGCCGGGCATATAGTTAGTTTGAACGTCTACATTGGACAGAAGATCGCGATGAACGTGATTTCGAGCCAGTCCGTAAGCAGTGCGCCAGTCCAGCAGCCGGTTCCCCAGGCCGCGACGTTGATCTATGACGATTGGTATCCCGCGCTGCGCAGCGATCGACTGCGCCGCGGTCAGACGGCGACTGCTATGCTGCTGGGCATTCCGCTTCTAATGGGCAGAACGACGGATAACAAATTATTTGCCATGCGCGATAGCTGCCCGCATCGCGGCATTCCGCTCTCCTACGGATCGTTGAATGCTTCCGGCGTCACTTGCAAATATCATGGATGGCGGTTCGATCCTGTCAGCGGGCAATGCCGAGAGATACCGTCGTTGACGCCCGAAGACACTCTCGATTGCTCTCGCATCTATGCAACCGCGTTTCCCTGTGAAGAACGCGATGGGCATGCCTGGGTCTACGTGCCGGGTCTGGGCTCCGGACGGGTGCGTCCCGAAGACAGAG
>JAZKAG010000037.1:0-3361 GCA_040389265.1 Acidobacteriota bacterium | reverse complement strand
AATTTGGACCGCGGTATCGCTGGGCGCACCTGGCTGCGGAGCTGCCCTGCAATGTCGATCACGGAATCATCGGCCTGATGGATCCGGCGCACGGCCCCTTCGTCCATCAATCCTGGTGGTGGCGAAGCGGCGCCAGCATTCACGTGAAGCAAAAGCAATTTGAGCCGATTCCGCAGGGGTTTCGCATGACCGCCCACGCACCCTCCGCCAACAGCGCGCCGTACAAATTACTGGGCGTCTACGGCCAGCCAGTCAGAACGACCATCGACTTTGTTCTGCCCAATCGCCGCTACGAGACTATCCGCTGCGGGGAGAAATGGTTTTCAAGTCTCACCACAGTTACGCCGACAACGGCTACAACTTGCCGCATCGACGTGTGTGCCGCGTGGAATATTTTTTTTCGCGTACCATTCGTCACCTCGATCGCGAAGGCTTTTGGCCGCCGATTTGTTGAGCAGGATCGTCAGACCATGGTGGAGCAGGCGCAAGGGCTGCAATTCAATCCGTCGCTGATGTTGATTGATGACGCCGATCGGCCGGCGAAATGGTACTTCGCGTTGAAGCAGGCTCGCCTGCAGATGGCTTCGACCGGGAAGTTCGAGCATCCGCTCACCGGCCCCGTCATGCTGCACTGGCGCAGCTAGAGTGGCTGGCGTTTATTTGTCGACAGCCAGATGATCGACGTCGATGTCTAATCTGGTGCCTAGCTCTCGAAATCTCTGGGTCCATCCGGGATCGCGATTGTTAAAAGTGCGCTGAAGCGAAATTGTGTACCAGAGATTTTGCGCTTCCCATACATCCACCTGGCTCGGCAATTCATGCAGGACTTCGCAGACCTCCAGCGCGGTGTCCAGATACCTGCGGTTCATATGCAGCTCCAGTTCCTGCATGGCGCGCAGCATGCGCTGGGCGGCCACGAAGGGGACGGAGATAGTATCGACTGCAATCTGGTCGGCTCGAATCTGAGTCAGCACACCGCGCAGGCGAGCCGCATCGAACGGATCATTCGCCAGTTCCTGCCGCAAGTCGGCGTTCAGGCTGAATTGCGCCGCCAGTAAAAGTACCGGTGGCTTCGGCATTCCGCTCAGGCTCAGATAATGGAGCAGCGAAATGTGATCGTCATACATGGTGCGAAGGGTACCTTCCATCTCGGCCAGCGTAGTATCAAGCAGCTTCTGCAGAATGCGTCGCTGCTCGTCGCGGAATAACGAGCTCAGCGAATAGCCGGTGGAGTCGAACTCGCGCACGAAGACTCGCAATGCCTCGGTCATGTCGGCGCTCAAGATGGCCTTCTGCATCTTTACGGTGAAATCCTGAAAGCTGGTCACCGCCGCGGCATCGGCCCGCCGCACGCCAGCGGAAAGATTCTGATCACCGACATGCAGTACAGCAAACACCACATCTTCACATTCCAACGTGATCTGCGAGCAGATTTGAGCCTGTCCATAGGCGAATCGACCGCGGCCCAGGGTTAGAAGCTGGCCAGACTTGCGGCTCACGTCGTAGCAGAAAAGCGGCGTTGTTTCCGGCTGCGGCTCAAACAGCGAAATCACCGCATAGTGCGCGCCCACTTGCTCCAGTCCGATCTTCTGCGCCATCACGCTAGTGCGATAAATATCCGCGCCGGTGGTGGCTGGCTTGACATTGCTCTGCGCCTTTGCAAGACGTGAAAGAAATCCCGCTTCCAGCTCTTCTCCGGGTGCGCCGAATACTTCCGCCGCCAACTGCAGCACGCGTCCAGCGTAGGAGATGACCTGTACCGTTTCGATCCCTGCCAGGTCGTCGAAAAACCATCCGCAGCTGGTGTACATCAACTGCAGATGGCGCTCCATTTCCATCAGTCTCAAAACGCTAATGCGTTCCGGCTGCGACAAGGTGCGTAGGCAATGCTCCTCAAAGAAAGCTTGCTGCGATGCGGAAGTGCGATTGAGAATCACCTGAATATAGTCGTCGCGTGCGATTGCCGGATCATGAAACAGCGTTGTCGCAGATTTCTGCCACAACGGCCGGCACTCGTCGCGAAGCCAGTCGAGAGCGTCGCGCAGCGGTCCTCGCCATTTCTGGTTCCAGTCAGGATGCTGCCCCATGTTGCATCCGCAGTCTCCGCGCCATCGCTCCACGCCATGAATGCAGCTCCAGGAAGACTCTTCGCAAATTTCCGCCTCCCAAGTCGGCGGAAATTTCTCCAGGAACTCTCCGTAGTTAGTGAGATGAGCCTCACCACTTTGCTCGATGGATTGCAGCGCATACGCCAAAGCCATATCGCCATGTCGATGGTGATGGCCGTAGCTTTCGCCATCGGTGGCAATGTGAACTAGCTGGCCCGGTTCCTCGTTGTCACGGAAACCGTCCAGAAGCCGCTTCGATACGTCTCCGCCATTGTTCAACAGCCCTCCAAACGCGATGGCGCGAGAAGTTGGCCCGTCATAGAAGAAAACCACAATGCTGTGTCCCTCGGATGTATGCACCCGGTAGGGCAGAGTCGGATCGACGCTCGAATCGCGAGTTTCTTGCCAGGTTGAAACTTTGGCCTCTTTCTTTTTTGCGATCGAACGAACCCGCGCACATTGGTGCGGTGCCAGAATTGTGAACAGAATTCCGTGTCGCGCCAGCAGGTCCAGGCTTTCCAGATTGACCGCTGTTTCCGGCAGCCACATGCCTTCCGGCTTGCGGCCAAAGCGATGCTCAAAGTCGGCGAGACCCCAGCGAATCTGCGTGATTTTGTCTTGCGTCGAGGCCAGCGGAAGGATGATGTGGTTGTAGACCTGTGCGATGGCCGAGCCGTGTCCGCCAAATCGGTCCATGCTGATGCGGTCAGCGTCGATCACTTTCTGATAACTCAGGGGAGCGAACTTTTCCATCCAAGCGAGTAGAGTGGGTCCGAAGTTGAAACTGATGCGGGAATAATTGTTGACGATCCGAACAATCTTATTTTTCGCGTTCAGGATGCGCGAACTTCCATTGGCCGCATAACACTCGTGGTTAATTCGCTCGTTCCAGTCGTGGTACGGAGCGGCGGAATCCTGCACCTCAATCGCTTCTAACCAGGCATTTTCGCGCGGCGGTTGATAAAAGTGGCCATGCACGCAGACGAATCGTTGCGGCGCGCTCATCGATTTCTCCGTGCGGGCGCAGCTACGCCTTTTGCCGGCAGGTCGCAGGCGCGCCACAAATACCAACTGGCCACGGAATGCCAGGGTTCCCAGCGCGCTGCTCGCCGTCGAATGACATCCGGTGCGGGAAGATCGGCCGGCGTGACTGCATCGCCCGGGCGAAGCTTGCCGAAAGTGAGTGCGAATCCTTTGCGGACCCCGTAGTCTGAAACCGGGAGCACGTTGGGCCGACCCATGCGAAAAATGAG
>JAZKAG010000036.1:66414-66671 GCA_040389265.1 Acidobacteriota bacterium | reverse complement strand
TGTGACTCCCGTCATTTTATTCGGATTGCTGGCGGCTTTTGCAGCTTATGTTTTGTTCGGCCAGTTTGCGAACTTTGCCGCTACGTCTGAAATTCACTCCGAACTAGTTGAGCTGGCTGCAAATACAGACGCGATGGCGCTGCACATGCAGCAGGAACTTACCGAGCAGAAGCCTTCAAGAAGCACTGCCGACGGGCTGCAACTACCGCAGGCCGTACCGCCAGAAGCCAAAAACATCATGAGCATTCCAGGCCTGG
>JAZKAG010000036.1:62919-66404 GCA_040389265.1 Acidobacteriota bacterium | reverse complement strand
CTACCTGGACGGGAAACTGCAGGAGCTGGATGTGCCGTCCGCGCACGCGATCACCACAGCGTCCACACCGCCGGCATGGGTCCATGGAAGTTTCAATGGATTGATCCTGAACGGCCACCAGGTCTATTTCGCCGCCGTTACGCGGGAAAACATTGGAAACCATACTTTATTTGTCATTACGGGATTGCAACTCGATCCGCAATTCCTGGGACGAGTGGTCAGCGGTCTGGGGACAATGGCCCTGTGGCCCAATGTACATTTGCAGACCAGTTTGCCGATTGCTAATCAACATCCGGAATACAGCGTGAGTGCCGACACCCAGCCAAAGGTGCAACCAAGTAACGCCGAGGATGAGGATGCAGGCGCTGGCCCGCTGATCGACAATGGGGGACGCAATGCAGGCGCGATCACCGGAGGGGTTCTGCCGAAACCCGAGGACATGTTCGACCTGCCCATCAACTTTCCGACCACTCTGGATACACGGGAGTGGTCGACCGGCAAACCGACCACGGTGTTTGCGCTGGTGACGTCGCGGCCATCGCTGTTATATCAGCGTCTATTTCAGCAATCGCTTTTGATTGGAGGAGGAGTTCGGACCGCTCTAATCCTGACGGCAATTGTTTTTGCATTCTTGGAATTGCTGGCAATCGTTTTGGCGGGTCGATTGAGCCGCACCATTACTCGGTCGGTCTCTGACCTGTACCACGCTACGCGCGAGGTCGATCAAGGACGTCTCGACTATCGAATTCCGGTCTCACGGCAGGATCAGCTTGCGGCGCTGAGTCGGTCCTTCAACACCATGTCTGAATCGCTGGTCCGGCTGCTGGCAGAACAAAAAGAGAAAGAGCGCATGGAAGGGGAACTGGAAATTGCGCAGGAAGTGCAATCCAATCTCTTTCCTTCCTGCGATGTGCGACTGGGCGGGCTGGAGTTGCATGGCTTGTGTCGCCCGGCCCGCACGGTGAGCGGCGACTATTATGATTTTTTGATCTTGGGAAATCATTCGCTGTGCATGGCCATGGGGGATATCAGCGGGAAGGGAATTTCTGCGGCGCTGCTGATGGCTGGGCTGCATTCGGCGGTACGCGCATTTAGTCTGGGTGGCAATGAAATTCTCTCTGGAACTCACTCGAAACTGAAGGCACATGATCACTCTAATGGTGGCGCGGCCGGGGAGATTTTTGTTTCTCCCGCGAATTTGATGCGGCTGCTGAATCTGCATCTGTACCGCAGTACGCAGCCGGAAAAGTATGCCACTCTTTTTCTGGCGAATTACGAAGCCAAGACGCGCACTATCCGCTATTCGAATGGCGGCCAATTGCCACCGCTGTTGTTGCGGCCCGACGGCTCAATTGTGCGGCTGGATCGCGGAGGAACAGTGGTCGGCTTGCTGGATGATATGCAATACGAAGAAGGCGCGGCGACCTTGCAATCCGGCGACATCGTAATCGCGTACAGCGACGGAGTCACCGAACCGGAAAACGAGTTTGGCGATTTTGGCGAAGAGCGCATGGTGGAGTTGGTCCACCGCAATCGCAATCTTCCGCTCCCGGAAATCTCCGATCACTTGATGCAGGCTTTGAACGATTGGATCGGCGGTGAGGAGCAACCCGACGACATCACGATTGTGCTGGCGCGGCAGAGCTAGCACAAGGAATTGTCGCGGCTCCTACAGGGCGTGATGGGGTGGAACCAGAAATGCCTTTATCGCAATATCGTTCGGTTTTGCGCCGACCGGAAACAAATTGAGCAAGCTGTTGGTGGAGGTTCGAATTACCGCAACGTCTCCCGAGCGGGTATCCACAACAAACAGCAAATTGCCTGCCTTTGAGAAGGCCATTGATTCCGGACCATCGCCTGTGCGCGGTGCAACCGTGGACAGCTCGCCATCGTCAATGCTGTACACGCCCAGTGAATCGGCATCGAAGTCGCTGACATAGAGCAGGGAATTGTCTGCGGTGGCGATTCCCGCGACAGGGTGGCTGCCAACCATGTAGGCGCCGCCGACTTCATTCGTGCTGGTGTCGATTTCAGAGAAGGACGCGCCGTCGTAATTTACGGCAAAGATTTCGCCGCCGTCCGGTTTCAGAACTAGGCGAACGGGAGTTTTGCCAACGTCCAGAATGGCGAGCAATTCGTCCTTGGAAATTAACTGCTGCGTGGATGACCGCACGCGAGACGAAGACTCAGATGGCGTAGCGAGCGCGATGGCCATCACCTGGTGACCGCCGGAGCAAGCGACAAATGCCTTACTCGAATCAGGAAGGATAGCGACATCTGTCGCTCCCGGGCAGCCACTCCATACACTGCGAACCTTTTTCGTTTTCGCGTCGATCACGCTGACGCTGTTGCCAACGCGATTGGAAACCACGACGGCATTTCCATCGGGAGTGACGGCAGCGACGCCGGGACCTTCACCCACTCCGACAACGGCGATCTCCCGACGAGATTCCAAGTCAATCACGGAAACATTGTTTGAGCCGGAGTTTGCGACGTAGGCACGCGTACCGTCATCACTGACCGAGACAAAATAAGGACGCTGGTGAACTGGAATGGTCGCGACAACGGCATTTCTTTCCGCGTCAATGACGCTGACAGAATTGCTGCCGGTATTCACCACGTAGACTTCGTTGCGCCTGGTATTTACCGCGACGCCGGTGGGATTGTAGCCGACACGGATCACTCGATCCTGCCGAAGATTGACGACATCGAGAACCGTGACCGTGTTGCTGCCGCCGTTAGTGATGTAGGCGTATTCGCGGTAGTTGGCAGGGTAATCAGGAAACTCTCGCGAGCGGCAGCCGGCCAGCGAAAGCAACGATACGGCAGCGAGGAAATGGCAGGCCCAGCGAGTCTTCACCCGGGCGAGTGGGTTCGTGGGTCTGCGATATTTCCCCCGCTGCAGCGTCATCCAATCGCCGGCTATCGGGTTTTTGCAGCGACTGAACTCGCCGCGGCAAGGCCCGCCGCTTCCTGCTCGATGCGGATGCCATCGGGAACATCACGATGCAGAATGCGAGCGATCTGGCGAACTTCTCCCATCATATCGGCGAACTGTTGCGGATACACGGACTGAGCGCCGTCGGACAGAGCCTTGTCGGGTTGATGATGCACTTCAATTACCAGGCCATCCGCCCCCACCGCAACCGCTGCACGGGCCAGCGGGACTACCTTGTTGCGCTTTCCGGTACCGTGGCTTGGGTCGACAATGATGGGTAAGTGGCTCAACCGCTGCACCGCTGGAACGATGCTGAGGTCAAGCGTGTTGCGTGTGTGATCGACAAATGTGCGGACGCCGCGCTCGCACAATATCACCCGGTAGTTGCCCTCGCTCATGATGTACTCGGCAGCCATCAGTAATTCTTCCAGCGTCGCCGACATGCCGCGCTTCAACAGTACAGGCTTGCGGGTACGACCCACTTCGCGCAGCAGGGAATAGTTCTGCATGTTGCGCGCGCCAATCTGGATGACGTCCGCATATTCCT
>JAZKAG010000036.1:56588-62909 GCA_040389265.1 Acidobacteriota bacterium | reverse complement strand
ATCTCCGCCATAATTTTGAGGGCCTCTTCACCTAGCCCCTGAAACGAATAGGGAGATGTGCGGGGTTTGTAGGCCCCGCCGCGAAAGAACTGTGCCCCGGCCGCAGCGACTTGCTCGGCCACGATGAAAGCCTGCTCGCGAGTTTCAATGGCGCATGGGCCGGCCATAATCGCCAGGTTTTTGCCGCCAATGCTGGCGTTCGTCCCCGGAAAATGAATGACGGTGTCTTCTTCTTTGACGTCGCGACTGACCAGCTTGTAGGGCTTGGTGACTCGAATCACTTCCGAGACGCCGGACATTTCCTCTAACGTATCCTGGCCGATCGCCCCCTGGTTGCCGGTTACTCCGACAGCGGTACGCAGTGCGCCGGGCATGGGATGGGCGCGAAAACCCAGACTTTCAATGTAGTCGCAGACCGCGCGAATTTGTTCCGCACTGGCCTGCTTTTTCATCACAATCAGCATCGGGAACCTTCCTGTTTTTATTCTACCGGTTGCAGCGGGGAAACTCTGACCAAGACGATTCAACTTTCGATCGTTAACTGACACCTATATTGTCGTCGTACTCAAACGAGGTTGAGCTTGTACCTGGGCAGTTCGTAAAGCACGCCACAATGACTTTCACCGTTCCAGGCGGAGGCACCCACTTGCCAATGCTTTGTCCCGGCTGAAGTACCAATGTTGAAGTGCTTGTATTCGGATTTGGCGCCAAGGGCTTGCCAGTTGCGTCCAATGCCTGGATCGAGAGTGAACAGCTCCCCGTGTTGGCCAAATTATGAAATCCAAGCGCGGACTGTGCTGGCCCTGCAATCGTTATCACATTGGAGTGGCTTCCGGGACACGGTACGTTAACCTTGTGATGGCCCGCAGGAACCGGTCCGGGCGGATTGGACGTCGTGTCGCTGGGAATTTCTGCACCCGAGAGGCCCAGCCGCTGCGCACCCGTATTCGCCGGAACGGCGACGTCCAGCGTTGGGTCGTATTGCACAGTGCGCGGTCCGCTGGCCGCTACGTCATTTACGAGAAGCAAGGCCGGAGCGTGGCGCGACAAGTTGGAAGAGGCTAACGTGGAAGTTCCCGAGTCGGGCACATAAACCTGGACCACAGTGTGTTGGTAGCCTTCCGGCAGGTAACGGACAAAGAATCCGCCTGGATGCGCGGACCAACGGCCTCGCGGAATGATGGGTCCATCCGGCGCGGCAGGTCCCGGTAACACCGCAATGCTCTCAATTTCGGCAAAGGTGGCGCTGCCACTCGCCAGCTTGCTGCGCAACTGCGCCTGCATAGCGAAAATTTGACGTTCGTTCGGCGGCAGGGAATTCATTGCTCGATCCAATGCCGATTGAGGAATCAGACCGAGGGCGCCTCCATTCAAATCGTAAATTTCCTTCGAAGTGAGAAGAGTCAGAGCCGCGTGTTGCAGTGTCAATGGCAGATCGCTGAATTTAGAACGCGCTTCAATCGACCAAATTAACATCTGTACCTGCGTTTGCGGAATCTCAGGATGCTGGGCTGTGCGTTGCAATAGACTCCGAATGATCGCGGCTTTCGACCCTTTCAGTGGAGCATATAGATATCCGTCACCTTGACTGGGACCGTGGGTTCCAGCATGTAGGCAGAAACTCTGCAGGTGGGCTTCGTATGCTCCTGGTGCGAGCAGGAAAGCTCCTCCCGGTGCAGTGGGCGAACCGAACAGCGGCTTGAAGTCATTGGGAGAAAAAGAGTCTGGCAGGACGATTTCATTTTTGGCATCCGCGAAATTGGTACTGATGGGCTCTTTGTCTTTCAATTCCAATATCGAACCAAAAGGATTTCCGCCGGGGATTTGCGGGATTTGAACTCCCGGAATCTGTGCCTCACATGGGATAGAGAGCATAGCGAAAGACATCATGAGGATGCCGAAACATCCGACTCGCTTTAGTCGCACTGTGGATGCGGACATTGATGGCAACTCCTTGCGCTTGCCAAGGCTTCTGCATCGCGTGAAGCGTCGAAGCGCGTTCGAACGGTGCTCCAGAGCGCCCCTCTGAAAGCGATCGATGCACGGGACTTGACCGCCGTTCCGCCATATTGCGCTTCCGAGGGCGGTGGGTCAACAAAAATTGCTTGCCAGATTATTTATGATGGATGGAAATTTAGCCGCGCGTGCGACGCCAACCTAGCAGGACCGCACCAAAATATCCCAATTGCAGCAACCATGTCACGAGATACGCCAGGATGAGATGTTGATGGTTCATAGGAAACTCCTCATTCTTAGTTGCACGAGAGGGCCGAAACAGTAGTGTACGCCAACTGCCTTTCAATCCTGACTTTTTGGCTGCAAAAATCTAGCGGCGGGGTCATGTTACATATACAAGGGCATTCGGCCCAACACTCCTTACAGATATCGTAAGTTGCCTTCAAACGGTCCCTCTGCTCAGATAAGACGGAGAGATTTCCAGACTTCCAAGAGGGCTACCGCCGTCGATCTCAGGGTTGGAAGCAGATGCGACCCACGTCTGTCATGATGGTGCTGGGCTTCGCGTTTCTGTTGTTCGCAACCATCGGATTGCTGACAATCAGCCTCACTCCCCGTGAAATTCCGCAACTCTTGTATTGGACCCTGGTGCTCACCTACGGAATTTTCGCCGTGGCATACGCCTACGTTTCAATTCGGATTCATTGGCTGTTGGTGTTTGCCATCATGCCAGTTGAATTTCTGCTGAGCTGGTGGTTTCAGAATCAGATCCGCATGCAACCGCTGCTCCCCATGTTGGCCAAAACGCAATATTTTGCCAGGCTCAATCAGGCGATCGGGTTAGCCTGCTTGATGATTGTGCTCGGCTACACGCTGGTCGTCCTGGTGATCGGCCGCGAGGGCAAACGCTTCTTTCAGGTGCACGCGGAGATTGAACTCGCCTCGGAAATCCATCGCGCCCTAGTGCCGCTGATTAATCTGCGCATGGAAGAATTTGAAATCTACGGTCTCTCTGTCCCGAGCGGAGAAGTGGGTGGCGACCTGGTGGATGCCTTCATTCGGCCAGAAGACGGCAGTTGGTTCGCCTACGTTGCGGACGTCAGCGGACACGGCGTTTCTTCCGGCGTGCTGATGGCCATGTTGAAGTCTGCGATGTGAATGAGCCTGCGGCAAAACCATGACGCGGGCAAGATGCTGGACGAGGTAAATAGTGTTTTCTATTCGCTGAAGGCTCCTAACTCATTCGCAACCCTGGCGGCGATCAATTTTGACGAGCCGTCTGGCCTGGAAATCGTCGTTGCGGGACACCTGCCAATTCTGCATTGCGATGGTCGCGAGGTACGCGAAATCGACACACCGGGACTCCCGGTGGGAATTCTGGCCAATTCAGAGTTTCGAGCGATCACGCTGGACTTGGAGGCGGGCGAGATGCTGGCCATCGTAACGGACGGCCTGACGGAAATATTCAACAAGAAGGGCGAAGAGTCCGGGGACGGCTACATCCGACATATCCTGCTTAAGGAATACGATCGGCCGCTCGATCGGATAGCAAACCGAGTTCTCGCAGAGGCGAAGGGCTGGGGCATTCGCAGCGATGACCAGAGTCTGCTGCTGGTGCGACGCATCGCCTAGTTTTTGCAACTCGGCGGCGGTGAGCTAGAACTTCGCCGCTGGCCTCAACCGCGAGGGCGCCGTGTAGTTTTACATCGAGAGCGCAGAAGAAAAGTTTATGCACGCGCCTGGAATTTTGGCCGAACCTATTCCGCGCTGAGAATGGTCTCAAACATCACCAGACAGAGAGTCATAAAGATGATGTCGTAGCCCGCGAGCATGTTGATCCAGAGACCGGGATCGGATTCTCCGGTGAGGATCGCGGCGGTGGATTGCACCATGGCCAGCAGCGCTGGAATCGAGACGGGGAAGAGAATCAGCGGCAATAGCATCTCTCGATTGCGGGTGCGCAAAGAAAGCGCGGCGAAGAATGTACCGTTCACGACCAGCGCCAGCGTTCCCAGCGGCAAGACTGCTGCCATCCACCAGCCCTGGCCGAGTGCATGCAGGTTATAGAAGATGACGAACAGCGGACCGAGCACGATCTGAATCATGGTAACGAAGAGGAAGTTCGCCAACACCTTGGCCAGAAATAATGCGCTGGCGGGGCTGGGAGCCATGCGCTGCGCGTCCAGCACTTGATGGCGCAATTCGCGTGTCCAGGTCTGATTCAGCGCAGTGGTGGAAGCGAAGAGCAACGCCACCCACAAGATGCCTCCGGCAATCTGCCGCGAGACCGCCATGGTGGGGTCGAATGCAAAGCTGAACAGCACCACCACCAGCAGGGAGAAGAACAGCATCCCGTTGATGGCGTCTTTGGAACGCCACTCTAACCGCAGATCTTTCGCCAGGTGAGCCCAAACGATACGCGCGTAGCTCATCGGCTTCCGCCTTCACCTTCGGGTGCCGGGGGACGGACCAGATCGACAACCGTGGCCTCGGCCGCGCGAAGATAATCCGTTGGACTCAAAATGATCTGCATGCCGCGCATGCCCGCGGAAACAGATATGACGTCGAACAATTCGATAGACTCATCGACGAAAACGGAATAAGGCTTTTTGCTGGCGAAGACGGTGACGCCGCCGCGAATATATCCGGTCAAGGGCTGCACTTCTTTGATGGACACCATTTCAGCCCGGCGGCCGCCCACTGCGGAAGCCAGTTTTTTGAAGTCGAGCTCATCTATAACAGAAAGAACCGCGAACACAACGTCTTTTTGATCGACGCGGCACAGCAGCGTTTTGAAGACCTGCTCTGGAGGCATATTGATTTTTATAGCTACAGTCTCCCCGGATAGATCTTCAAGGTCGACAGGGTATGCACGAGTTTCGTACCGAATCTGCATCGCGTCGAGCAGCCGGCAGGCATTGGTCTTCATGCGCGCGGCTCCTCGGCTGCAGGCGAGCCTGCGGATACATCTGGCGGCGAAAAACATTCCATGCTGGCTATCTGACCGGCTTCCATGGTGCAGAAGCAATCGGCGATGGGCCGCGCCAGCTCGGGCTGGTGGGTGGTCAGCAGTATCGTGTTGCCGGCGGCACGCAGTTGGTCAATCACACGAAGCATCTGAGAGCTGCTGGCAATGTCGACATTAGAGAAGGGTTCATCCAGCAGCAGTAAATCCGGTTTCGCCATCAACACCCGTGCCAGGGAAGCGCGCTGTCGCATGCCCTGGGAAAACTTGCCGACAGGACGATTTAAGCCGGGATCGAGGCCGACCATCGCCAGCGTTTCTTCCGGCGTCCACCGGCCAGCGGAAAGCACTTCGTCCTGATACAAGCTGGCGCTGTAGCGAAGGTTTTCCATCGCGGTCAACTCGTCATACAGCATCGAGTCGTGGCCGAGATAACCGATACGGCTGCGCACCGCGGAGACTTCACCGCTGCCGAGAATTGCCATGGCGCCGAAGGTAGGCCGCGTCAGGCCGGCGAGGGTTCGCAGCAGGGTGGACTTGCCGGCTCCGTTTGGCCCAAGGATCACATAGCTTTTGCCCGTATGAAAATCCGCGGTCACCTTGCGCAACGCGGCGAAGGTACCGTAAAGCTTTGAGACTTCGCGCAGTTCGATGGCGTTGGCGGCAGACACTCTTGGAGTATACGGAATGCGCGAATTCGGAGAGCTCTCGACAACTCGTACGGATGGTGGTGTCGATGCAGGCGAAGAAGACATGGCCCTACGATAACCGTATGGATCGCAAGCCGCTTGTGATTTTGCTCACCGGGAGCGTCGAATCTACCAAGGTATAATCAGGGTAGCGAAGCGATCGGTTCGTTGCGTGGGAACATCACTCCGGAGCACGAGGTGCACATGAGCAATAACGGCCATCATCCCGACACAACTGCAGCCAATCCCACCCCGAAAGTTCCCACAGGACGCGCAGAATGGATCGTCAAGCGGCGTGAAGAAGCGGCGCGCACGGGTGATTGGAATATGTCGCAGATGCATTTCGCGCGGCAGGGAAAAACCACCGAAGAAATGGCGTATGTTGCCCAAATTGAGAAGCTGACGCCGGAATTGATTCGCGACGAAGTGGCGGCGGGGCGGATGATCATTCCCGCCAACGTGAATCATCCTGAGCTGGAGCCGATGGCAATTGGTGTGGCTTCGAAGTGCAAGATCAATGCAAATATCGGCAACTCCGCGATCACATCGAATATCGACGAAGAGCTCCGCAAATTGCATACCTCGGTCCACTTTGGCGCGGATACGGTGATGGATCTTTCGACTGGTGGCGATATTCACACCATTCGAGAAGCGATTCTGCGCCACTCTCCGGTGCCGATCGGTACGGTGCCAATTTATGAGGCGCTAAAT
>JAZKAG010000036.1:46484-56578 GCA_040389265.1 Acidobacteriota bacterium | reverse complement strand
GTGTCAAAAAGCTGGAAGATCTGAACATTGACGTTTATCTGGAAGTGATCGAAGAGCAGGCGGAGCAGGGAGTGGACTACTTCACCGTTCATGCCGGTTTGCTGGTGCAATACGTGCCGCTGGTCGCCAAGCGCATCACCGGCATCGTCAGCCGAGGCGGCGCGATCCTGGCACAGTGGATGACGCATCATCACAAGCAGAATTTTCTGTACGAGCATTTCGACCGCATCGTGAAGGTGATGGCGAAGCACGACGTCAGTTTCTCGCTCGGCGACGGGCTGCGGCCGGGATGCTTAGCTGATGCCAGTGATGAAGCGCAATTTGCCGAACTGAAGACGCTGGGCGAATTGACCTCGGTCGCTTGGAAGTCCGATGTTCAGACCATGATTGAGGGTCCGGGCCATGTACAGCTGGACAAAATCAAGGAGCAGGTCGAGAAAGAAGTCGAGCTTTGCCACGCCGCGCCCTTCTACACTTTGGGGCCGCTGGTCACAGATATTGCGCCCGGTTACGATCACATCACCAGCGCGATTGGAGCGGCGATGATTGGGTGGTACGGCGCGGCCATGCTGTGCTACGTCACGCCGAAAGAGCATCTCGGCCTGCCGAACGAAAAAGATGTGAAGGACGGCATCATTGCCTACAAGATTGCCGCCCACGCGGCGGATGTCGCCCGCCACCGCCCAGGCGCGCGAGATCGCGACGACGCCATCAGCCACGCCCGCTATACCTTTGATTGGGACAAGCAATTCGCGCTCTCGCTCGACCCCGAGACAGCTCGTTCCATGCATGATGAAACGCTGCCCGATGACTATTACAAGGAAGCGGCCTTTTGCTCGATGTGCGGCCCGAAGTTCTGCTCTATGAACTGGTCGAGCAAGGTAGATGAGTTCAACAAACGCGAGCATGGCCTCGAAAAGCGCGACCTGACACAATTAGTCACCGAGCAGATGCTGGTGGAGCGGCGATAACGAACCTCATACTCACTGAGAAGGTGATTGCGACGAAGAAGTTCCAATCGCCGCGCTGCTCGCCAAGGCTTTCCATTGATCAGAGATCTGTGGCGGCAACTTATCCATGTGGCTCAGAAATGTCGTTACTTGCCAAAGTTCCTGTTCATTTAGGTTTTGTTTCCAGGCGGGCATGCCACTGAGCCGGATGCCATGCTGGATGATGTAGAAGTTCTGGTTCTCAGGCATATCCGGAGCATCATCCACAAATTGTGGTGCGCGAGGATAGAGTGCCTCCGCAAACATCCCATGAGGACTATGGATGTCGCCATGACAGCTCGCGCAATTTACCTGATAGATCTTCATGCCGGCGACCAGGTTGTCGTCGGTTGCGTGGATCGGATTCTGGGTTTCTGGTGCTCGTCGATCGACGGCGGCGTCGAGAGCGGGCATGGCTATCTTTTCTTCCAATGAGCTTACGGGAATGTCGGCGCGTGGATCAACGAACCCAAAGCGGATGAAAAAGAATCCTGCCAGAACCACTAGAACGATCGCAATTACAAATCCCAGCCAGAATTTGCGCATGTCTCTCCTCATTCCAGAAACATAGAGAATACTTATGTTGCAAGGCGGACGATCTTTGTTGATCCAGAATGTTTAAGATTTTCCGGTTCTTGCGATGTCTCCAAAATAACTAAAATCTTCCACTCAATTTGATGTCAAGTGGAATCGCATGCCGGGCGCAATTCCGGCTTGCTCTGCCGCAGAATCGCAGTTCATGGAAATCTCCAACAATCCGGTACTCCCGACGATCGCGAAAAGCTCTCCCTTTGGAGCCTCGGCAAAGTAGCGGCAAAAGCGCATGATGCGCAACTTGCCAAGTTCGATCGTCAGCTGCGTCCGGTCTAAAGGCAAATCTTCGGGAGCAAGATTCGTGAGGAGGTTGCCGAAGCGATCGGATTTCAAGATGACTCCCTCGATTGAGCCGTCGCGGTTATGAATCGGTTCCGGCACGTCGAGTTGAACCAAATTCTCGATCTCCGGACCGAAATTCTCCGCCTCAACCTTGCCTCGCTCCATCTGTGCGGCCAAATGAGCGGCCGCGGGCGCGAAAACGTCGCGGCCATGAAACGTATTGCTTTGCGCGGGAAGCATGTATTGTCGATTCTCAATAGAGCGATGGGTCACTATCCCGCCGCGGCGTCGCACGTCGAGCGCCACCAGGGTCAGGACGCCATTATCGGGAGCGATAAACCAGGCGTTGGCGATCCGGCAAAGAACCGGGTGGCGGCTCGATCCCACTCCGGGGTCCACCACAACGGTATGAACCGTCTCGGCAGGGAAGTACCGTGTCGCCTGCCAGATGGCCAGTGCGCCATCGAGCAGGTCGAACGCCTTGACTCCATGGGTAATATCGATCACGTGGGCTGCCGGGCAGATGGATGCGATCACACCCTTCATCACCCCGACGAAGGGGTCCGCGAGGCCAAAATCCGTGGTCAACGTGATGAGAGGTCGAGTGGCCATAGCGCAAATCTTGGATGCCGCGTTAGGATGACAATCCAGCCGGTTTGGATGTCAGCAACCGACAAAGCATGTTATTCTTAAGTAGACACTTATGCAGTGTAATCGACAATAAAGAGGGAGTAGCCACACTGTGCTGGCACCTGCAAAAAAAACCGACGTAATAGAGCGCTTCCGTACCCATGCAAGCGACACCGGAAGCCCCGAAGTGCAGATCGCGATTCTGAGCGAACGCATCACGGAGCTGACTGAACACTTCAAGGCCCATGATAAAGACCACGCATCTCGTCGTGGCTTGTTGATGATGGTGAGCAATCGCCGCCGTCTTCTGGACTACTTGAAGACCCACGACACTGATCGCTACCGGGAAGTCATTGGCAAACTGGGCATCCGCAAGTAAGCGGCAGCGACGTTTCGCAGATTTCAGGTTTGCGAACGTGGTTGAACCCAAGCACTGCGGCATTGACGCGGAAGAGAACTGGCTCTGTTGGGCCGCTTCCGCGTACACATCCTACCGTTCATCGCCGCCTGCCAACCTCCCCACGTTCCCGCCCGTCTGCACCCACGCCCCCACACAGCAAGATTTGAGGATTCTATGAAACATGAAGTGACCGTCGAATTAGCCGGCGGCAAACGGCTTAATTTTGAGACTGGCCGTATGGCCAAGCAGGCATCAGGCGCCGTATTGGCGACCCTGGGCGACACCGTTGTTCTGGCCACCGCAGTGGCCTCACCCGACCCGAGAGAGGGCGTCGATTTCTTCCCCCTCACCGTCGACTATCGTGAATATGCCTATGCCGGCGGACGCATTCCGGGCGGCTTTATCAAGCGCGAAGGCCGACCCAGCGAGCGCGAAATTCTTACCTGCCGCCAGATTGACCGCCCCATCCGCCCTCTGTTCCCAGAAGGCTTCCGCAACGAAACCCAGGTGATCGCGCTGGTATTTTCCGCAGATAAAGAAAACGATCCAGACATCATCGGCATTAATGCCGCCGCTTGCGCGCTGGCGCTTTCCGACATTCCATTCGGCGGTCCGGTTGGCGCGGTACGAGTCGGTCGCGTGGATGGACAGTTCATCATCAATCCCACGTATGCTGAACTTCGCGCTGGCGATATGAGCATCACCGTGGTTGGCACGCCCGACGGCATCGTAATGATCGAGTCCGGCGCCAAGCAGGTCAGCGAAGATTCTATCGTCGACGCCATTGAATTTGGCCACGGCGAGATCAAGAAGATATGTGCAGCCGTTAGCGAACTGGTCGCAAAAGCAGGGAAGCCGAAGCGCGAAGTAAAGCCGGTCGAGTTTGACCAGGCCTACTACGATTCGCTATACGCCAAGGTTGGCGATCGGCTGAAGGATGCGCTGGATACCCACAAGCATCCGAAGTTCGAGAGCTACGCGCTGGTCAAGCAAATCAAGGATGAGCTGAAAGCCGGATTACCCACCGATGATTCGACGGCCCCCGCAAAACTCTCCAAGTATTATGAGTCGCTGCGCGAGAATATCTTCCGCGACCAGGTCATTAAGGATCGGGTCCGCCCGGACCGTCGCAAGTTTGACGAGATCCGCGACATTTCAATCGAAGTGGGCGTGCTGCCTCGAGTTCACGGCTCCGCGCTATTCACTCGTGGCGAAACTCAGGCTCTGGTAACCGCAACCCTGGGAACACTGGACGACACGCAACGCCTGGAGAGCTTCGAAGGCGAGCAGCGGAAAAGATTCATGCTTCACTATAACTTTCCTCCATTCTCCGTTGGTGAAGTTGGACGTATGACCGGCGTGGGTCGCCGCGAAGTGGGCCACGGAGCCTTAGCGGAACGGGCCGTTTCCGCGGTGTTGCCCAGCGAAGCCGAATCGCCATATACGGTTCGCATTGTGTCCGACATTTTGGAATCGAACGGGTCTTCTTCAATGGCAAGCGTTTGCGGCGCCAGCCTGGCGCTGATGCATGCCGGAATTCCCTTGAAGTCTTCCGTCGCAGGCATCGCGATGGGTCTGGTGAAGGAAGGCGAAAACTACGCGATCCTAACCGACATTGCCGGAGCCGAGGATCATTATGGCGACATGGACTTCAAGGTAGCCGGAACTCGCAACGGCATCACTGCGCTGCAGATGGACATCAAGATCGGCGGCGTTACTGGACAAATCATGCGCGAAGCGCTGGCGCAGGCTCGTGCAGGCCGCTTCTTCCTACTGGACAAAATGGATGCGGTGATTGGGCAGGCGAATACAGAGAAGTCTGAGTTTGCTCCACGCATTCATACGCTGCAAATCCCAGTCGACAAGATTCGCGACCTGATTGGGCCCGGCGGCAAGACTATCCGCGGAATCGTCGAAGCAACCGGCGTCAAGATCGACGTCGACGACACCGGCAAGGTCAACATTGCATCTTCGGATGCCGATGGCCTGCGCCGCGCAATCGAGACCGTCAGCAACCTGACTGCTGTACCTGAGGTTGGTAAGACGTATCTTGGCAAGGTGGTTCGGCTGGCGGAATTCGGCGCATTCGTTGAAATTTTCCCGGGTACAGACGGCCTGCTGCACATCAGCGAAATCGCCGAGCATCGCGTCCACGAAGTCACAGACGAATTGAACGATGGCGATCAGGTGCTGGTGAAGGTGTTGGGCATCGAAGGCAATCGCATCAAGCTGTCGCGCAAGGCGGTCCTGAAAGAACAGCGCATCAAGCTGGGACTGCCCGATCCGAATGCCGGAGGAAGCGGAGGGCAGATCGGCGACGTAGCTGCATCTGGAGAACGTCAGCCTTCTTCCAATGGCAGCACGATTGTGCTGGAAAGCGGCGATGACTTCAACGATGAAGGCGGCGAATCCTCGGATGCGCCGAATTTTAATCGTGCCGACAGTCCACGTCCTCCGAGCTCGCCCGGTGGTCGTGGTCCGGGTGGCGGAAACAACCGTCGTCGCCGGCGTCCAGGCGGCGGAGGTGGTCGACCTGGTGGTGGCGGCGGTCGACGCTAGTATTCTTTGATCCTCGGGAAGCGGGCTGTGTGGAATCTGCAGTCCGCTTTTCTATTTCCGATAACCGGAAGGTTTCTTCCCGCATGAAGCCTCGTATCATTCTCGGCCTGGTTGCGCTGTCCCTCATCTGGGGCAGCACATGGATGGCGATTCGTGTTCTGGTCGTGGCTGTTCCGCCGATGCACAGCGCTTCGCTGCGTTTTCTGTTGGCCTCCGTCCTCCTGTTGCCGATCATTCAGTGGAAAAAATTGCCTTGGCCCACGGGTCGTGGACTCCATGCCACGCTGCTGCTGAGCCTTAGTATGATTGCGATTCCGTCGGCGTTGACGTTCTGGTCGGAGCAGAGACTTTCCTCCGGATTGACTGCGTTGATCTTTGGCGCTATGCCGCTGATGACCGCCTTCCTCACTCCGCTGATGGCAGGTCGCACTGTACCGCGGCGAGCGTGGGAGGCAATGATCGTTGGCCTCGGCGGATTGGGATTGGTGATGTCCGGCGCTATTTCCACTTCGTTATGGCAGGCGGTGGGGGCGGTTGCGGTGTTGCTGGCTGTGGCGATGTATGCGGCGTCTTCCGTGTATGCGAAAGAATCGCTGGCCGGAGTGCATCCTTTTGTCAGCACCGCCATTCAGTTCTTTCTGGGAGGAATCTGGCTCGCACTCGCCAGCATGATCTTCGAGCGTGGTCGAATTTCAACGTGGAGTACGCAGGCAGTTATTGCGCTGATATTTTTGAGCGTATTCGCGAGCGCGCTAAGTTTTACGTTGTATTATTGGCTGCTGCAGCGCATTGAAGCCTACCAACTTACCAGTCTGCAACTGATTGTCCCGGTGCTTGCGGTCGCCGAAGGTGCGTTCTTTATGAAGGAGTCGGTACCGTGGACCATGATCCTGGGCGCCGCGGTGGTGTTGGGAAGTATCTTCTTTGTGATGCGCGCACGCCGCGGCGACGAACAGGAAATTGAGCTCCGGCTCGATACAAACGCACCGTCGAATCCTACACAATAGTTTCTGTTCGACCCGACTGCCAACTGGCATAGGCGGCATCGAGGACACGCTGATTGTTCAGGCCATCCTCGCCCGGGGCGCGATAGCTTCCACGTCCCTCGACCGCATCGCTGAAGCCGTCGAGCATGCGGCAGTAGCCATCTGCATTTGTGACTTGCTTGCTGTCGAGGACCTTGCCGCTTTCCATCAGCTGCACGTCCACCATGCCAGTGACGGTGAGACCATTTTCACTGCGGATGACGCCGGTCTCACCGACGATCTCCACGAGCGATCGGTACGGGGAGCGGAAGCTGACGAGGATGGAGCCGATCAATCCGCTGCGAAAATCCATCGACAACGCGGCGCTGGCTTCTACGCCCCCAGATTTCGCGTCGCGATGAGCGAGTGTGGTCACGGCTGTGACATCGTCCTGCAAAATGTAGCGCAATACGTCCAGGCAGTGAATCCCTACATCTCCGATTGGGCCACCGCGGGCGAGGGAAGGATCATATATCCAGGTGCGCTGGCTCTCGGCACTTTGAAAATAAAAATGCGAAGTGGCAAAAACGGACTTGCCAATTTTGCCTGCTCCGACCCAGTCGCGGATCACATCTACACTGCGGTTGTAACGAAAATTCTGCGCCACCCCAAACTGAACCCTGGCTTGATTGGCGGCAACCAGCATCTGTTCCACTTCTCCCGCATTCATGGCCAGGGGCTTCTCGCATAGCACTGCTTTGTGATGCGACATCGCGAGCAAGCTATCGTGCATATGCAGTGCATCTGGTGAAGTAACGAAGACGGCATCGACGCCAGGGGATGCGCATAATTCTTCCGCAGTCGTGAAGACAGTTTCGATGCCGTAGTCGTTAGCGTTCGCCTTCGCCTTATCGAGATTTCTGCGCCAGATGCCCGTAAGCTTGGAATTCTTCGCACCGGCAAACGCCGGGATGAGACGTTTGAAGCCATGCAATCCAAATCCTAGAATGCCGTAGCGAACCATCCACACCTCTCAATTATTTTTGTAAGATTCCAGTTTCGCCGTCCACAAAAGAAAGTGGAGCAGGCTGCCTTTTTCCGCAAAGAAAAACTTCCAGAAGATACTGGCGTCAATGGTTGCTGCAGGAATACCGGAATAGGTCTCAATGCGCCAGCGCAGGTATGGACTACGCCAGGGCCGCAAGCGATATCCGCGCAAAGCGTTCCAACCAAATCGGAATGGGGCGAGGAATGGCTGCATATTGATTCAATTCAAAGGACTAGGCGGTGACTTCCGCGGCAGGTTCTTCCGTCTCGCGAAAAACATTGCCGATGCGGCGAATCTTTGCACCGACACCGCGCAGTTTCTCTTCGATTCGTTCATAGCCGCGATCGATGTGATACACACGATCGATAATCGTTTCACCCTCGGCGACCAAAGCGGCCAGAACCAGCGAGGCCGAGGCGCGCAGATCGGAGGCCATCACGGCGGCTGCTGAAAGAGGCGACTTGCCGACGACGGCACCGGTGCGACCCTCCACGCGAATGTTTGCACCCATGCGAATCAATTCCTGCACGTGCATGAAGCGATTCTCAAAAATATTCTCGGTTACGAGAGAGGTGCCTTCGGCCTGCGTCGCCAAAGCCATGAATTGCGCCTGCATATCAGTAGGGAAGCCGGGATACTCTTCCGTTGAGATATTCGCACTGCGCAGCGGACCGCCGTTGCGGGCTCGGATGGTATCAGGACCCAGCTCGCATAGCACTCCAACTTCTGTCAGCTTTTCAATGACGGAAGACAGATGGTCGGGATTGCAATTGGTCAGCGTCAGCTCGCCACCGGTGATGGCCGCAGCGACCAAAAATGTTCCTGCTTCAATGCGGTCGGGATGAATGCGATGTTTCGCTCCATGCAATTTCTCACCACCTTGCACTCGAATCGTCGCGGTGCCTGCGCCCTCAATTTGCGCTCCCATGGCCGTCAACATTTTTGCCAGGTCCGTGACCTCGGGCTCACATGCGCAATTTTCCATGCAGGTCTCACCGTTGGCAAGCGCAGCCGCCATCAACAAATCCTCTGTTCCCGTCACGGTGATCTTGTCGAAGACAATGTGCGCGCCATGCAGACGTTTGGCCCGGGCTTCCAGGTAGCCGTGTTCCTGACTGATCTCTGCACCCATGGCCTGCAGCGCCTTAATGTGCAGGTCAATCGGACGACCGCCGATGGCACAACCGCCGGGCATCGCAACGCGCGCCATTCCGGTGCGCGCCACCAGGGGCCCGAGAACGAGCGAGGATGCCCGCATGGTCTTGACGATTTCGTATTTGGCGACCGGATCGAGAATCGCACAGCGGATGCGAGTGCGATGATGGGCGCGACCATATCCTAGCTCGACCTCCGCGCCCATGGAGACAAGCAGTTTGCGCTCTGTCTCAATGTCGCGCACGTCTGGAATATTTTCCAGGGTGACTTCATCATCCGTAAGGATGGCAGCGGCCATGCATGGAAGGGCGGAGTTCTTCGCTCCACTGATGCGGATTGTGCCTCGAAGCGGTGTGCCACCGCGAATGACAAACTTATCCATGGATCCATCTAACCATGCATTTTTATCTGTGAAGCACAGGGTATCAGCAGCGTCAACGCATCTTTGTGAGCGCTAGAGCTCAAGGGTAGTGTCTTCGATGGCCCGTCGCACGTTCCCGTCCGACTTGGCCAGCCTGCGAACCGCTTCCTGCTTATCGACTCCGGCTTTCAACATGACCATGGCGATGGGTACGCTCTTGCCGGCAGCTTTCATGGTTCGAATGGCCGTTTCCTGGTCCACGTTGCAAGCCTGCTTCAGAATGCGAAGTCCGCGCTCCACCAGCTTTGAATTCTTCATGTGCACGTTTACCATCAGGTTTTCGTACACATAGCCCAGGCGGGTCATAGCGCCGGTGGTGATCATGTTCAGGATCATTTTTTGCGCAGAGCCGGCCTTCATGCGAGTGGAACCGAGGACGACTTCGGGTCCAACTTCAGCCACAATGGTCACGTCGGCAACTGTGGTCAGCTCAGAATTGTAGTTGCATGTGACGGCGGCGGTTTTCGATCCGCGTCCTCTTGCATACTCCAATGCTGCGACCACGTAGGGAGTGCGGCCGCTGGCTGAAATTCCAATCACGATGTCTTTGCGGGTAGGTCGACGCCGGGCGATATCCCGCTGGCCTAACTCGCGGGAATCTTCGTTTGCTTCCATGGAAGAGGCGAGGGCCTTGGGTCCGCCTGCCATGATGTATTGCACGGTTTGCGGCAAGGTCGCATAGGTAGGCGGAATCTCCGATGCGTCCAGGGCAGCGATACGTCCGCTGGAACCCGCGCCAACATAGATGAGGCGGCCGCCATCGCGCAAACATCGAGCCACGTTGTCGATCACGGTGGCGATTTCCGGTAGAGCTCTCTTGATCGCAGCCGCGATCTTGGCGTCTTCATGGTTAATGATGCGCGCAATCTCCAGTGCGGACTTGGTATCAAAGCCCTGCGATGCCTGGTTTGCACTTTCCGTCGTCAGTGTTTCCAGGTGAGAGATCGAATCTTTCTCGTTGTGGTCTGCGCGAGTGGTGGGTGTGTCGATCGTATTCGTTCCGTTTCCCATAAGCTTTAAAAAATCTCTGACCTCAGGTGCAACTGTTCTA
>JAZKAG010000036.1:42712-46474 GCA_040389265.1 Acidobacteriota bacterium | reverse complement strand
TCGCCTTAGAGGCCGCAAATGCAGCCGCTATTCGTTGTTGGATGCCGGACTGGGATCCGCGCTTTCACGCCATCCCAAATCTTGCATCACGGCGTCATGGAATCGGGGACGCACGCTTTTCATCATCTCGGAAGCGGCGGCTTCGTCTCCTGGATAAGTACGATTGGTCAGCAGGACGATGGCCAGCTGTTTGTCAAAATCGATCCAAAGCGATGTTCCGGTATAGCCGAGATGGCCTGCCGAATGGGTGCTGAAGTGTGTTCCAGACGCCGAGGGTTGAGTGGGCGTATCCCATCCGAGCGCCCAACTCGAAGACGCAGGCATCAGTTGTCGTGTCGTGAACTTCAAAATTGTCTTCGGTCGCAACACACTGTGGCCACCATGCAGCAGACAATCCGCCATGCGAAGCAGGTCCGGCACGCTGGAAAATACTCCGGCATGCCCGCTGATTCCGCCTAATCGCCAGCAATTGCCGTCATGAACTTCGCCCTGAAGCATCCTGCCGCGGAAATTCTTCTTGTCCGAAGTCGGCGGAATCGCGGCTCTGAGCTCGGTGGGGGGACAGTACATTGTCGAGGTCATTCCTATCGGGGCGAAGACTTCGCGATGGGTAAATACGTCGAGTCGCTGCCCGGCGATTGTCTCCAGCAGGTAGCCAAGAAGGATGAATCCGATATCGGAATAGACAGCTCTCGACTGGGGAGCTGACTCGAGCGGCATGTGCAGGCAGGTGTCGAGCAAGTCTGCAGCATCGGGGCAGGTTCTATACAGTGGCGCATAGGCCGGCAGCCCCGAACAATGGGCCAGGAGCATGCGCGGGGTGATGGTCGATCGAAAACCGGTCAGTGATTCAGGGTGGGAATCGGATCGGAGAAACTCAGGAATCCGCCGTGCAATGGGCTCGTCCAGATCAAGTTGGCCACGTTCCCAAAGCATCATCGCCATGGCGGTGGTTGCAATAGCTTTGCTGACGCTGGCCAAGTCATAGATTGTGTCCGTCTGAACGGGAGGTGAATTCGGATCATATGTGAAGCTGCCAGTGGAGCGAATAGAAAATTCTCGCTCGGCATGCAGCACACCGAATGCGGCGCCGGGAAAGATGTGTTGCTGGATTGCTGCGCTGAGAACGGAAGTTGCAATAGGGAAATTCGCCATGGCAGGGAACAATCCAACCTTCAACTTAGCCTAGCAGTTCAAGGGACGAAACACCTCTAACGAAGAGAGTTAACTGTCCGGTCATGTACATTACAGAATACATGTTATCGGACATTACAACCCTGCGGACGATGGGTAGTCCAGCGGTTCTTATTTTAGGCCTTCCGACTCGGCTGGCCCGGAATATGGAATTTAGCTCAGACTAGTCGGTGGTGCCGGTCGTCGCGAATCACCTAGATGACTCCCGCGACCTCACCGGCAGCAACCACTCCGATCTCCGTATTGAACGGGTCGCAACTGAGATCACAGTACAGGCATCATCCGCGACACTTGGAGTGCTGGCCAGCGCCCGCCTGAAGGCGAATATCGCTCAATGAAGTGCGGACGTGGCCCTCCCTCACGCCGCCACAAGGCTGTCCGCGCGATGGCAGGCAGCACTTTCAAGTTGCTCGAATACAATGACTGGAACAGATTTGTTTTGATTGAGGTGTCATGAAACAGGCGCTAAAGGCGATGTTGCTTTCGCAGACTACGAAAGAATTCGTCGATAAGGTGGAGCGCACTGTTCCGCTGATTCGCAAATGGCACCGTTTCGAGTACGAGCAGCACTTCATGCGGGTTGCTGAATGGGAGCGCTTGTTTTCCGGTGTGTATCCTTCATTCGACGCGGCTAACGCAGCGATTCCCGGAGACCGAAACAACAGCTATGATAATCCCGATTCGGCGACCTTTCTGGGATATAAAAGTTCGATTCGGTCCAGTGATTATCCTGTCCTATTCTGGCTGGAAAAGTTGTTGCCGCAAAATCCACGCGTCTTCGACTTTGGCGGCTATCTCGGCATTTCCTACTACTCGTATCAGAAGCTCTTGGATTATCCCAAAAATTTGCAATGGACCATTTACGATGTTCCCGCAGTTGCCGCAGCAGGTGCGAAATTGGCAGCAGAGAAGGACGAGCGACGCCAATTATCCTTCACCACGGACGTACAAAAAGCGCAGGAGTTCCCTCTTTTCCTGTCTTTTGGATCGCTGCAATTTCCTGAGTCGACATTTGCGGACATCTTCGGCCAGTTCTCGACAATGCCGACACATGTACTGATCAATAAGCTACCGTTTACAGACCGCGCGACGTTCTACACGCTTCACAACATGGGGCCTGCCCTGGCTCCTTACCGCGTCGCCAACCGAGCGGAATTTTTGCAGTCTGCTTATGACATGGGATACGAGCTCGTCGACAGTTGGGAGAATCCGGAGTTCGGATGCTATATCCCCTTCCACCCGGACCATTCGGTACGTGCGTTCAGCGGTCTATATCTGCGGCAAAAAGGCCCTGCAGCGGCTAATTGAGATATCGACTGGCAGGAGCCGGCACGCTATCCTGCGGGTGAGCGATGCAACGATAACTGGAGGCGAAATTCTGATCGCCGCCGATATATTTCGGAAACTGTGGATATGGGCAAATCGGCCGTTGCAAGCGAATTCCCTTCTCTGAACGATCGTCCACGTATGTGCTGGCGATAATCTTTTCAGGCGGGACCCCGTGTTCTACCCAACCGACCAGCGCCGTTAAAATATCGTGGTCGCTATCCTGCGGGACTTCCATTTGCAGGCCCTGGCCAAAGTCATGCAGACCGGGACCCTGACCGCAGTGGGCCATGCCCGGCACTAGAAAATATCGGAAAAATTGTCGCGTCTTCGCCAATCCCTGCTGTGCTGCCATACCGCCGGCATCCGGAAGATGACGCTGCTGATCGCTGACCACACGGTCGTAATAATTTAAGGCGTCCTGAAACGGAACTAGTGGATCGGCTGTCCCGGTAAACATCAGAATTTTTCCGCCCCGCTGCTGTATCGCGGACAAGTCAGGATTATTTGCATTCAAAATCGGCGCGAGTTGTCGGTCTACGACGTCCTGATCGTGGTCAAAATCGAAGTGGTGATAATCGAAGCCTGAGCCCAGCGCCCACAGGAACGGATACCACTGCTCCGACATTTGTTTTGGATCCTGCTGCATTACGACCCCAGCCGGAGACTTTTCGCTGCCAACGGGAATCGGTGTGTAGATTCTCTCGCCGGTTCGCGGATTCCTAGGGCCTGCATAAAATTTCTTCACCGTGTCCAATTCCGCTGCAGACAAGCAATCTGTGTGAGTATTTCCTTCGCATCGTGGAAGAGTATCGGGATTGAATTTACATTCGCGTGGGTCGGTGAGGAAGGTGTCGTTCGGCGCTCCTCCGTCCTTCCCAGCGCAAGCATGCACAACAGATTGTGTAATGAATGCGATGGTTTCGGGAGACAACTGCACTCCCGGCGGCTGATTGGCGGCTTGCGCATTCCAGACAAATCCTGTGTGGATGTGGGTTCGGTTATTTGCGGGTGCGCCTGCAAGTATGCCACTGTAATCGTCAGCAAAGCGTTGCGCCTCCATCAGCCCCTGTCCGCCGCCTGTGGAACATCCTACGAAGTAGGCGTGGGACTGCGGTTTGCCATAATATGCCTGGATCAGCTGTTTCCCCACTACCGTCATCTGGTGAGTGGCGCGATAACCAAAATCGGCCCAGCGTTGCGGGTGACCAACCACTGCAGCAGCATTCGGTGATGTGCCCA
>JAZKAG010000036.1:39596-42702 GCA_040389265.1 Acidobacteriota bacterium | reverse complement strand
TGGCAGTTGCAAATCCTCTCCGCATGCCCAGGGTGAGGCTGCGATACGAAAGAGTTCCGGCGCCGCCACCATTGCCGGTGCCGAGAAATCTTCCATTCCAGTTCTTTTCCGGCATCCATAACTCAATCTTGATATTGGAATCGGAGGTTGGCTTCAGAGTAGCTGCTACGCGGCAAAATGGCGGCAGGTTGATCGTTGCAGATGTTGCCCCGGGAGCGGTGAAACTTCCACTCTCAACTGAGGAAGCCGCAGTAATCTGGACGCCATCGATCTTGATCTGCGAAATAGCCACGCAGCGAGCGGCCGCATCCGGAGTCGACGCAAAGGCATACCCGGAAACCGACAACACGCCGATCATGGCCAGAAAGATTTTCCGGGTCGCGGTCGCGGTGGAACGTCCTTCTGCGTAGGACAGGGTCGAGACTTTGCGCATAGATTGAACCGGAAATGGTGACCCCGGGAAGATTCGAACTTCCGACAAACAGTTTAGGAAACTGCTGCTCTATCCACCTGAGCTACGGGGCCAAATCCGAAATCAGCGATGAAAGACACATCCATCACAATATCAGCATGGTAGCATTTGCGGGCTTGCCGTAAGACCGTTGGATGCAAATGAGCGATCAGAATCCTGGCTGTGGATTACATCTTTCGCCAGGTCATAGCCACCTTCACTGGAATTTCATTCTTGATGGGTAGGGTGAGAAAGGATGGGCGATCAATCTTGAAGTCGGAGCAGGTTGCAGGAATCGTTCCGGTGATTCGCACTTGATCGCCCTGCGTCACCCTCTGGAATGGCACGTGTTGATAGTGGGCAGTCTGACCAGCGAACTGGACCTCTAGGTTCGCATAGAAAGTGGGCGACTCGGTTGCTGCTTCGGGGAACTCGGTGCGCACAATAACCATGGGAAATTGCGCCCCACGCGTAGCCTCGATCATGTGAAGGTCGCGATTGCTGTCGCCAGAGTCAAATGATTTCACGGGCACGGCAATCAGAAAATTGCATTCACCGGCGTGGCAGATTCCCTTCCCTTTCGCCGCGTGGCTTACACCGTTCACTTCATGCATCGGGTGGGACATGTGATAGGTGAGGGCAGATTGCTTCAGCACCCACTGCGTGTTCACCTGAGCGAAAACTGGAAGTGAAAACAGCAGCAAGGCAATCGCGAGTTTCTTGTAATTCATTTCTTTACCGCTCCCAGAATTTCCAGTGAATTGGCCATGAGACAGCCACAATGGACGCTCCATACGCGGCAGCCGTAATGTAGGCGGCAGCCCCGTGTGCAGAAGCAATCCCATGTACTTTCTCTCCAGAGCTCTCCTGTTTGTATGCCATGGCTCCCAACACCGGGGTAATGATCATGCCCGGTGCGTGAATCCAGGCGAGATCGCGATGGAGGCGGATCGCGCCCTTCGGTTTGACGCCGGGAATCTTTGGGGCAAAGATCGCGTAGTAGGCAGTGGTGAAATACAAGCCTGCCGTCAAGCTGCCGAGAGCCATGTGAAATTCCAGGTTCGCCGAGGTTGGCTCTGTAATGGGCTCGCCGTTTTTTCCTTTCGCCTTCGCCTGCGGCCCAGTGATCAGGGCCGCGGCCATTGGGATCGCTGTGATCAGGCCCAGCGTCTGATGCACCTTCAGCATGTGGGTGCGTTTATTTAATAAGGCCTGCTCCTGCGCGTTTCCCTGGGTCTGGCTCGTTCCAAAGCCCAGATCCTGTAATGAAGGCGCGTTTGGGTTTTGCGGAGTCGAGTCTTGCGGATTCGGCTGTGGCGCGGGTGGCAACTTGGTGGATGGAGTTTCCTGTTGCTGCGGTTCGTCGGCGAGTGCGGAATAATTCTTCACTTTCTCGGCGGCAATGAAAGTTCCTCTTGATGGCGGAGGGGGCGTCACCGCCTGGTTGACAACCTTGTCGGTCGACTCCTGCATCGTTTGAGAGACGGCAACGGTTTGTGCACGTAGCCAGCAGGGCGTCACCAAGGAGCAAAGGGCAATACCAATCGCGACCCTGAACTGCGCCGTATTCCGATTCATCGTCTCTCCTTCACCTTCCGACGGTGCGAGATATTTGCAGGAGTAAAGCGGCGAACGTCGTTCCTCGTTTAGTCTTAATCTGCTAAGAGATGCTGTCAACTTCTGTGAGACTGTACAGCAGCTAAAACCGAAGACACAGAATCATTGTCTTGTGCAGGTTTTCATCTCATATTAAGAGCATCGCGCAATTTCATCGTCCGACTGGAATCTGCATGGATGCTCCCAAGGTGCGGGTTCGCGCATCGGCAATCGGATTCACGGAACCGATAATCCTGGTGGCGAGGGTCTTCTTCGCTCCTGGTCGATAGAGAGAACGATGATTGAGAACATAGCTTCCGGTGAGGAAGCCCACTGCCTGTCCTACAAGCATGTCAGAGGGAAAGTGCTGATTTGCAAAAATGCGCGACATGGTGATGGTTTCAGCAAATCCATAAGCGGGCACCATGACGTACCAGTGTGGATATTCGCCGGCAATCACCCGAGCCAGCGCCATGCTGGCCGTAGCGTGGTCAGATGGGAAGGACGAATCCCACTCCCAATGCTGGGTTCCGTACGGCCAGAAATCGCCTTGCCCATTTCCCTGCCGTGGACGCTGCCGATTGGAGGCTAGCTTGGTCACCAGCGTCACTGTTCCGGAGTCGATGATGGCCTCATCGGCCAACCGTCCAGTCTCGGCGAGTTTGGGATCTTTCTTCGCCAGCCCGACAAAATAAATTCCGGCACCTTCCGCACCGGTCGCAATAAAGGAGCCGAAATCGGCGATCTTGTTGGCGGTATTGGTGCGGTTCGGATCCACTCCCACGGCTTCAGACGCATCGGCATCATATGCAATTGCCAGACCTGTAGCGGCTCCAAGGGGCGCCAGCCAGTATCCATCCTTCGGCTGAAGACGGAGCGGGCTGGTAAAAATTGCTTTCTCATCTTCTCCAAGATCACGAATGCAGCGGCCCAGCTTTGTGATGCCGCAGATCGGCTGGGATTTCTGAGCGCTTGTGGAGGGGGATTGATCTGGCGTGAAGAAAGCGTCGATCCCAGCTACTCCCACATCTGAAGAGCTCTCGGCCGCGCTCGATTCTT
>JAZKAG010000036.1:26594-39586 GCA_040389265.1 Acidobacteriota bacterium | reverse complement strand
CAACCTTGCGACTTGCTTCTGCTGTAGATTCGGCTGTGGGGCAGCAGGCAAAGTGGGAGCTTGCGCGCAGGCGTTTATGGCTATCAAGCCAAGAAGGATTGGAATGGCCAGGGGCAAGAGTGAACGTATGATAAGTATTACTGCCTCTCGGATGAATTTGGTTGTGGCGGTAATGCAGAAATCGGATTGCGACTCGGAATCATGGTCACTTCAATGCGAGTATTTTTGACGAATGCCACATTTTGACCGCGGACAAGCCAGCGCTCATACACGGAAAGCGCAGCCGCATAGAATCCAATGCCAGCCGCGAGATATCTCGAGCCAGAAACGATGCCTACCACCCGGCCCACAATTCCAAAGCTATTTGACGACACCGCGGTATTGGCCGTTAGATTTCCGTCGTTATCCAGGGCACGACTGGCAAGAAACGTCAGTACCAGCGGAACAATGACGCGGTTTTTCGGTTGAGGCTCGACGCCCCCTTCTGTGTCAATCTTAAGCTTATCAGATTGATTCGAGTCGACGCCACTCAAGCTGCCTTGCACGGGCTTGGAAGCTGCGCCGGGAAATTCCAACTCGCGAAAATCGAAGCGCAACTTCCCTGTCCGACCAAACGATCGCGCGGGCTTTGCCTGCGTAATGGTACCGACCAATATCGACCCTTCCGGAACTTCGATAGTGTGATCGGGCTTAAAAATCGGAGCAGCAACAACCGCGTCGAATGTGTTCCCTTTCTTCTCGGACGCAGAGCTGATGGTTTGTTGCAGATATGCGCTCAAATGCCATGCCGACTTATCTTGCCCTGCAGCCGCGGTGGATTTGGAGGAATTGGGCATTGCTTTCGGCAACGCAGTAGTCGCTTCTGCGACATCGTTCTGTTTCTGCTCGGGAGCTTCAGTTTCCGTCAAGGTTAGAGGTTGTTCCAGCGCGACCGTCCACATGGTTGCCGACTCAATTCTCTGCGGATGATAAGGAAGCTGGCGATACAGCAACTGGACCAGGCGATCCTTGATTCCAGGAGCGGTCACAAGCCCAATCGCGTCCTTGGTTTGCTGTTTTGCCTGATCATATTGCCGGCCCACGAAGGATCGGCCTTTACCCGCGGGTGGCGCAGAAAGGTGCAGCACGGGTGCACCTTCGCTTGCATCGCTGCTAACTATATTCTCTACTGAGCCATTGGGAAGAACTAATTCGTCGAAATGTACAACCGGAATCTTGAACGGGGTGAAATCTCCCCAAAGCCGTCCGTGAATTCGCCGACTGCGATCCGGTTTCAGAGCTATCACCCGCCCATGAACAATACTGCCTGCAGGAATGGCGACGCGGTTCTTCGCATAGACTGGATACACAAGGCGACAATTGAGAGCTTCTCCCTTTTTCAGAGCGACGTGTTTTCCCAACTGTACAGGTAAGGGAGTACCGGCGGGAATATTGAAAGTTGTCCTCTGCGCTAAAATCCAGGGAGCAGTCGCGATCAGCGACAGCAACACCGAACAACGCAAGAGTGCGCGGAACTGGTTCATATTGATTTAGAGCGTTGAACTGATGCCGTCCAGCAATTTTAACTTCGGCGCTGACACGCACGCCTTCATGGTTTCACAAGAGCTTGACTATCGACAGCGACGGCGACCGTCTTCTTTACCCGGAGGACAAAAGTACTCGGATCCTTCAGTCCCCACTCGACGTACGGGATGTTGAATTGAGTAGTGGCGCGAAGCGTATTACCGGTTTCCGGCGTAACGTGAACGTGCATCTGCAACGGGTGATCTGCCCCATGAAGATGGAAGACACCGTCCACCGTCAGCCACTCGTCCTTGCTGAAATCGAAGTTGCCAGACACATGCGTTGGGTGAAAAGTAATGTCGGGATATTTTTCGCTTTGAAGAACATCCTTCTGCATTTTCTCGTCTCGCCCTCGTTCTCCGCTTTGCCCAGTCCTGGCTTGAACCCTGATCAGGCCGTCCGCAGTTTCCGCGGCTGGATCGATATGAAGCACCCCGCTGTCCAGCGCGAACGTGCCCTGGGCGGTGTGAAGGACGGATTGCAAGGTCCAATGGATAGTGGTCTTTTCGGCGTCGAATGTCACCGTGATGGTGTCTCGTGGATTCGCTGCCATCAGACTCAAGGGCAGCCCGGCAAGGAAACTCGTGGCAAATAGACATGCCGCAATACTTCTGCCGACATTTCGCTTGCACATCGTGGGTTCCATTAGTTCTCCGCTAATAAAGGCTTGCCTCAAGAAAGCTCCACCCCACGTGAATTCCCTGGCGCATGGCGAAGTTGCACATGCTTTGGGCGCCCACGTGTACAGAGAGTATTTGCTGAAAGTATTCCGGGTGAGTCGATAATGTTCGAATGGCGCGACCTTGCATCTGCGGCCAGCGATCCATGGAGAGCATCAACCAGCTCATGACATGCGGAAGGCGGCCGATTTTTTGATGGTCCTGGTTGTAGAGTTCCAAGTTTCCGCGTTGGATCGCATTCGCCAGCGATACTGCCTGCCGGAATGAAACCGCGAGACCTTCGCCGGTGATAGCATCGGGCGAACCAGAAGCATCACCGACCAGGGCTACCGACTGAGTTGCAACTCGATGGAGTTTCCGATTGGCGGAGATGCCACCACGCAGCGTCGACATAATGGGAACACCCTCGAGTTTCTTCGCCACGGCGGGAAATGCCTTCAAGAAATCCCCTTGTGCCAGCTTGGGATTTCGAGTGATGAACACCACGCACACGCTGTCCGACGCCACCGGAGTGATGTAGACCTGTCCCGGCGATCCCCAATGGACCTCGACATATTCGCTCCAGGGAGCGATGTTGTAATGACGTCGGAAGCCGAATCGAATACTCTCCCTGCGGATTTGGCCCAATCCAGCCCACCGTCTAACGCCGGAAGCCTGCCCGTCGGCGCCGACCAGATATTGAAATGAGATTTTATTTCCGTTGACCAGAGCCGATCGACCGTCGAGTAATCTGGCTCGACTGCTCCACGCGACTGTAACTCCGGCATCGCGAGCACGGTCGGCAATCAGGCGGTGTAATTTTGTCCGGCGCACTCCGATACCCATTCCAATTGGAAAATCAGCATGTACACGATGTTGAATATTGTTAAAACAGATGCCTCGGAAGCGATGTCCTTGCTGCTCTGTTATGTTAAGACCAAGTTGGCGAAGCGAAGCCAGGGCATCCGGCATCAGTCCTTCCGCACAGCCTTTGTCGATGGTGGGTTCCATCGCTTCCACCACCAGGCAATCTATGCCTTTCTGGCGCATTGCAATTGCTGCTGCCAATCCGGCAGGCCCACCGCCCAGAATCAAAACGTCGGTTGAATCCCTCTCTATATGCATTGATTCGGTGGTCGACGCTCTGCTGGTAGCGATCTTGAGGTGGGGGAGGGCTGAATTCATACTTCAGACGGCTTGCGTACTGAAAGTCTTAAGTTCATAAGACGCACATCATGTCTTTACGTTAGCGTATCCAAAGCAAAAAACCGCCGACGAGGAGAAATCCGATAATTGCGACAACGCCAACAACATACAGAATATACGAAACGGGCACATCCTTGTCGTCCACCGCGGGTGACTCCCATCCTAGTCGAAACAGCAAAATTGCCCTGGGAAGGCATAATGAGCAGGAACCTTGTTTTTTGCTTTTCTCTGGCCCAACCCCTATCTATGTCTTAGTCTGTTAAGACATAGAAGTCAACTCGTCGGTTGCAAACGGCTCCGCGAGGTACTTTTCAGGGTGAAGCGCGGTCATTACAATGAAGCAGGAGAGATCGACAGGTGTGGCGATGCAGATGATCAACAAACGAGTGAAAGGGTCCAGGGGAAAGCACCTGCCAACCGCAAGTGAACTTCGGCTGCTACAGATCCTTTGGGAAAACGGCGAAGGGACGGTCGAAGACGTTGTCAATGCACATCCGCCTCGCAGTCGTCCGAATTATAAAACTACGCAGACACTGCTGAGGATTATGGAAGAGAAAGGCTTCATCGCGCATGAAAACAGGGGTCGTGTGTTTGTGTTCACGCCGTTGATCTCGCGAAAGGCGATTGACAAAATGTCTATTCGGAGCCTGCTCTCACAAAACTTTGGTGGTTCGCCTACTGGCTTGTTTGTGAATTTACTGGAGGCTGCCAACGTGAAGGAGAAGGACCTGGACGAGTTGGAGGCCCAGATACGGGAGTATCGTAGGAAGAATGAGTCAAACGGAGGCCGCATTTAAGCTGCCTATTCGAGAACACTTGTGCTGTTTATTCCTCTTGTGCATCGGAGAAATCAGCGTCGCGGTAATAATTCGACTTTGCAAGGGGTAGGATGCACCCAGAAATTGAGCTAGCGATCGTTGCGGCATTCGCAGGTTTCCTGCTTAAAACATTTTTAGGTTTCTGCATTTGTTGGGCGATCAGCAAAGTCGTGGTTTCGCCACGCAGAAAGTTTCTGGTCTGGTTTGCTTTCCTGGCAATTTCCGGCTGCTACTGGCTTTCGCTCATCTTAAGCTTTATTCCCTCCGTGGCCGCGGGCGTTTCGCTCTCAACTCACACCCTGGCCTCTACAGAAGCCGTCGCTCAATGGCAGTTGCCGATTTCCTGCGCATATTCGGTGCTGGTGGTCGAACGACTGCTGGGCGGACTGTATCTCCTCGTACTGAGTTATTTTCTCGCAGTCCGCATCAAGAAACAATTGCGCCTGCGATGGGTTCTTCGCTTCGCCTACAGTGCCTCCCACGCAATTGAGGATTTGTTTCGTTCGGTCGCAATCCAGTCGGGGGCAGAAAAAATACGATTATTGGTCTTATCCGGAATCTATTCCCCGGCAACTTTCGGCTGGATTCATCCAGTGGTCCTATTGCCGCCAGTCTGCCTGGACCAGGATGAGAACGAACTGGCCGATATTTTCCGCCATGAACTGCAGCACGTCGCACGCCGGGATTTCCTGCTCAATAACGTCGCTGGATTCTGCAAGGCGCTGCTTTTCTTTCATCCAGCCTATTGGTATGCCATCCGCAGAATGGAATTGGAGAGCGAGCTGGCGTGCGATTTGGCGGTGGTGCGCAATCGCCCCGAAAGGCGCGCAACCTACGCGGAATGCCTGATTCGTTTTGCCCGGTTGCATGCGGCGCAAGATCCAACCCCGTGGAACCTGGATTTTGCCGGCTCGTCGATTCAACTGAAGGTCCGGGTTCGCTCAGTTTTGACGGAAGCCGTACATCGCCCCGCCTGGTTAATGGGTTTACGCATCAGCGTGGGAATGCTTCTGCTGGCCGCTTTCTTTTGTATGGCTCCGTCGCTATGCGTTGTGCTGTCGTATGCCCATCGAATTACGCCGATCATTCCCACGCTGGTTGGCTCTCAGGCGAATCTTCGTCCGCGAAAGCGATCTCTAATCCATAGCCAGCAGCGCAAAGGTCTTGTGCGCGATGTTGCAGTACCTGCGGACGCCGCGGTGGCACCTGCGGGACAATCGATCCCGGATGTGAAAGCCACACCGGGGATGCCGCATTTACCGTCCACTCTATCCTCCGGTGCCCCCGTGCCTGCGCTGCAACAGCGCGGCGCTGCAGGTGCTGGAACGCTGCACAAACCGGCGCAGGCTACCGTGATCCTTATTTCCAATCCATCCGCAGTGAGCGCTGAAAACTCAGGCTCCACAAAAGCACAGTCGTTCGCGTCGGCATTTATGACTGGGGCTAGTGGAGCAGTTCGATTTGCCGGAAGCCACGGAAAAGACATTCACTAGGGCGAGGTGGACAACTTCGCTTCAAGTTCCGCATTCAATCCAAAACCACTTTCGCTACCGCTTGGACGCCGGGTCGGAGTGCGCAAACTCACACTCGATGACTCGATGCTGTAGTTCGCACGCCGCCGGGTGCAAGCATCTGCCGGGGCCGTGGGTAAGACCTTCGCTGTAGTCAGAATTAGTGTGAATTAGTGTGACGCTTACCGAACTGCCTGATGCCGAGGTAGTGACAACGTAGTCGGTCTGCGGCGTAGTCAGGGTAGGCGTTCCGCTGAGGATGGCTACATTTCTGAAGTCCGCCGTACTGGGATCGGCCGACGTAAGCGGCATCAACACCGTGGAACCGATGACCTACCTGCAGATCGACAGCCCCCTGACTGGCAGCGCTCGGAAGCATTCAACAGCATGGATACGAAAACGTTCGCGAGAAAAGTACGGCGCGGCGGAGAGCCCTAGTAGCGGATGTCCGCCATGAGCCGTGCGACTTCCTGCTGCTGTTCGGCGGTTAGAGGCAAAAGAGGCAGGCGAGCGCGGCCGCCATAGTACCCGTTTAGATCGCAGGCGAATTTCAATCCAGGGACTCCCATTTGCCCGCCAACGATGCTGGAAGAAAGGCGAATGCGTTCCTGTTTTTCGACGGCTAATTCTTCGTCGCCTTCTTTCCACGCCATGAAAACCTCGCAGCAGCATTGCGGGGCGCAGGTTGCAAACGCGGCGATGGCGCCGGAAGCGCCTTCGTGAAAAGCCGCATGCATGGCGCCTGCGCTGCCCGTCAGAACTGTAAAACCAACTTCTTTCTGGCGCGTTTTCATGACTGCGGGCGCGGCCGCGACTGCAACGGCGGAGCTTCCTTGCTGCAACGCATCTGCATCCACGAACCGAGCTGCGGAAGGTGATGGCTGCGCTGCCAGCATCCGCTGCGTGACGGCGGTGAATGTTGGTGTGACCGTCGCCGATCTCTTAACAAATCCCGTGGCCTTCACGATGGCGGATATCTTTTCGATCTTCCCGCTCGATTCCTTGATCCCGATGATATTCGGATGTTGCGCCAGCTCCACGATCAGCTCCAGCGGCAGGTCATAGGCAGTCAAGAAAGGCACGTTGTAGAGAAGGACAGGAAGCGGAGAGTTGTCCGCGACGGTACGATAGTAGGTCAACATCTCAAGCTGCACGCCGCTCTCGCGATGGAATTGACGCCGATAAAAATGGGGGGTGCGAATCAGCACCGCGTCATAGTGGAGAGAGCCGGCGAATTCCGCCAGTGCCAACGTCTCACGAACGCTTTCCTGGCCGACTCCGGCGATCATCACCTTCTCTGAAGACGCAGCTGCAATCGCGGTTGCGAGCACGTCGCGTTGTTCCTCCGTGCTCAACATGACGGCTTCGCCCGTCGATCCCAGAACTACCATGCCAGATAGCTGGGTTCGGGAATATAGGGCGACGTTGTGTTCCAGCTTGCGCAAATACAAAGCGCCGTCCGGATAGAACGGTGTGGTGATGGGCGGGAAAATTCCTTCGAGCAACATACCAATTCTGATTGTAGGCGAAGGGTTTGCAGGCTGGGAACTTTCCTGGATGGAGATGCGTATATTTCTTGTAAATCGGGACGCTGGACTTCGAGAATTCTCTCGAAGTATATTGGCCGATTCGCGATCGAAGGGAACGGGTGTTTCCCCATGGAGGTAGGCTATGAAATTTCTGTTGTGGTGCGTGCTGCTGATTCTCTGCTGGCCGCTGGCGTTGTTTGCGCTGATCCTCTATCCCATCGTTTGGATCCTGCTATTGCCGTTTCGTCTTGTCGGGATTGCCGTACATGGCGTGCTGGAATTGGTCAGTGCCCTGATCATGCTTCCGGCCCGCGTTTTGCGTGCAGTCTAACGGAGTCTCGTAAGAGCTACGCGGGGAATTCACACGGGCTCAGCAGCGGTTAGTTTTGGACGCCCGCGGTAATCCGCGCCGCGTGCAGACTCTGGAGGGCATTCACTGAAATTTCCTGCTGTTGCAGCGCAACAATTCCGCCGGCTGCGGCACGGGCTGCCCCTAGAGTCGTGATGGTGGGAATCCGTTGGGTGACAGCGGCACGGCGAATTGCCTTCTCGTCGAAGAACGTATCCTGACCGCGCGGCGTATTGATGATCAACTGGATTCTGTCACCCTTGATCAGATCGACGACGTTGGGACGTCCTTCCTTCACTTTGAACACGCGTTCGACGACGAAGCCCGCCTTCTCCAGCACGTCCGCGGTACCGTGGGTCGCGACCAGTTTGAATCCGAGTTCGACGAACTGCAGCGCCAGGGCCGCGAGTCCCGGCTTGTCATGGTCGTTCACACTTAAGAAAACAGTTCCCTTGACAGGCAGTTTTTGGCCGGCGCTCAATTGCGCCTTGGCGAAGGCTTCGCCAAAATTATCGGCTACGCCCATGACTTCACCCGTCGATTTCATTTCCGGACCCAACACGGTATCCACACCGGGAAATTTGTTCCAGGGAAACACGGGCGACTTGACGAAGTAGTGTGGACCGGTTTCCAGTACAGATTCACGATCCACAGCATCGCCCAGAAATTCGCGCAGCTTGCGGCCAGTCATCAGCCTTGCCGCAATTTTCGCCAGCGGAATGCCAGTGGCTTTGGAGACATACGGAACAGTGCGCGATGCTCGCGGGTTCACTTCAATCACAAAAACATTTTCGCGCTGTACCGCGAATTGAATGTTCACCAAACCGATGACATTCAGCGCTCGGGCCAGCTTATAGGTGTGCGAGCGAATGGTCGCCAGCACCTGCTCCGACAGGTCCACACTGGGCATGACGCAGGACGAATCGCCTGAGTGAATGCCAGCTTCTTCAATATGCTGCATGATGCCGGCGATCACGACATCCTTGCCATCGGCCAGCGCATCGACGTCCACTTCGATTGCGTCTTCAAGAAAATGATCGACCAGCACAGGCCGCTGCTGAGAATATTCGACAGCTTCGCGCATGTAATGCGTGACCGCATCATCGTCATAGGCGATGACCATGGCGCGCCCGCCCAACACATATGAGGGCCGCACCAGCACGGGATATCCAACCCGCCGGGCGCCCGCCACAGCCTCTTCCACACTGGTCGCCAAAGCTCCCGGAGGCTGCGCGATCTTCAACTCATCGAGCAGCTTTCCAAATCGCTTGCGATCCTCCGCCAGATCGATCGATTCCGGCGACGTGCCTATGATGGGCACGCCTGCAGCCTTAAGCGGGAGTGCCAGGTTCAGCGGAGTTTGTCCGCCGAACTGCACGATCATCCCAATCTCGGAGCCAGATGACGCTTCGTGTTCGTAAACTTCGAGCACGTCTTCATACGTCAGAGGTTCGAAATAGAGGCGGTCGCTCGTATCGTAATCGGTCGAGACAGTCTCGGGATTGCAATTCACCATGATGGTTTCATAACCATCTTCTTTCAGCGCGAATGCCGCATGGCAACAGCAGTAATCGAACTCAATTCCCTGCCCGATGCGGTTCGGCCCGCTACCCAGGATGATCACCTTTTTCTTCTGAGTCGGCGTCGCTTCGTTTTCTTCGTCATAACAGGAATAAAAGTACGGAGTAAAACTCTCAAACTCCGCCGCGCAGGTATCTACCAATTTGTATACGGGCTGTAACTTATTCTTCAGCCGCAGATTGCGAACCTTCACCATCGCGTCCGAACCTTCGATGCCCCATACATCCGCCAATCGCGCGTCGGAGATGCCCATGCGTTTAGCTTTGCGCAACAATTCGGGCGACACGTCGATGTGGGTGGTGGTGCCGAGCTCCGCGACGCAATCGGTGATCTCTTTAATCTGCTGCAGAAACCACGGATCCATCGAGGTCATCCATGCCACCTCACGCACAGACTGACCGCAGCCGAATGCGTAGCGAATATAGGACAGCCGCTCCGGATGCGGTGTGACTAACCGCTGCGTTAAGCGACGCGGTTCAATTACCTCGGCACTGATGGCCCGTCCAGTTTCGAGCGACCGGAACGCCTTCATCAAGGCTTCCTTGAAGGTACGTCCGATGGCCATCACTTCCCCGACCGATTTCATTTGAGGTCCAAGACCTTCATCGGTGCCGGGAAACTTCTCAAATTGCCATTTAGGAATTTTTACGACAACGTAGTCGATTGTGGGTTCGAAGCACGACGGCGTTTTCTGCGTAATGTCGTTGGGAATTTCATCCAGCGTGTAGCCAACAGCTAGGCGCGCCGCAATTTTGGCGATCGGAAACCCAGTCGCCTTCGATGCCAAGGCGGAGGAGCGCGACACCCGCGGATTCATTTCAATGACAACCAGCCGACCTGTCGTCGGATGAACGCCAAACTGTACATTGGACCCGCCAGTTTCGACGCCGATCTCACGCATCACCTTGATGGCCGCATCACGCATCGCCTGGTACTCGCGATCGGTCAGCGTCTGCGCGGGGGCGACGGTGATGGAGTCGCCAGTGTGCACGCCCATGGGGTCCACATTTTCGATCGAGCAGATGATGTTGACATTGTCCGCGAGGTCACGCATCACCTCCAGTTCATACTCTTTCCAGCCCAGCACTGATTCTTCGATCAAGCATTCATGCACCGGCGAAAGGTCGAGCCCGCGGGAAAGGATTTCCATCAATTCTTCGCGATTGTAGGCCAGTCCACCGCCCGATCCACCCAGAGTGAAAGAGGGCCGAATGATCACAGGGAAACCAATTTTCCCCGCAAACTCTAGCCCGTCTCGAAGATTGTTGACCAGCGCGGAACGCGGAACGTCGAGACCAATACGGCGCATCGCGTCTTTGAATAAGAGGCGATCTTCCGCTTTCTTAATGGCTTCCAACTTGGCTCCGATCAACTCCACACCATACTTTTCCAACACGCCGGAGTCAGATAGTTCGACCGCTAGATTCAAAGCGGTCTGCCCGCCGACCGTGGGCAATAGCGCGAAGACGCCTTTGCGATCCGAGTCGCTCAGCATTTCTGTTTCAACACGGATAATTTCTTCCAGGTATTCCAGCGTCAACGGTTCGATGTACGTACGGTCCGCCAATTCGGGATCGGTCATGATGGTGGCGGGGTTGGAATTCACCAGTACCACTTCATAGCCGTCGGCCCTGAGCGCCTTGCAAGCCTGCGTCCCAGAGTAATCAAATTCCGCGGACTGACCGATGACAATGGGTCCCGAGCCGATTACCAAGATTTTCGTGATGTCATTTCTGCGTGGCATCTACCATCCGTTTCTATCTATAAGGATCGTCATTGCAGCATCTGTTTGGAGAACCCGAAATCATCCAATTTTCTGATCGTTATTGGCTGCTCCATATCTTTCCTGCCCTCTCGGCTAAGCTTCGGAGGGGGAATGGGATTGCCAACCAAATCGAAGAATTGACTTTTCCGGGAAACTACTTCTCCGGTGGGCCCAAATCCTAGGCTTCGTTTATAAAACCACCAACCTGCACCCTCGGCGGGAAGCGACCACTGAATATCTGTCAGGGATATTACTCGACCGCTTTGGTCCAGACAAAACAGCTCTTCATCTTCGGATTCAGCATCTGTGAACCAGAGATCAACCACGCGAGGTACTCGATGACGCTGCCAGACTTCCGCCGTAGCCAAGTAATCGGACTCCTTGTTATATACGTCGCTCGGAAGATTGTGGCTTAACTCCCACTGAACACCTTGGGAATTCGCACCCATGCCGTACACAGGTGTCAAAGTCGAAAGCGAAACGCCGCATCCTTTTGCAAATTGCGAAATTCTTGCTGTAGGTTTGTGTTGCTTGACGGAAGCGATATAAATATCAAAAGGATACGCGGGAATTTTTCTGACGTTCCCGGCAAATATGACGATGGCAAGTGCGAAAATCGTCACTTCTTCCAGTCCTCCATCATCTTGCGGAAATCGTGAAAGAGATAGTGCGAATCGTGCGGGCCTGGACTCGCCTCTGGATGATATTGCACGCTGAACAACGGCAAATTACGATGGCGCAAGCCTTCCAGCGTGTTGTCGTTCAGGTCAATGTGGGTCAGGTCCACCTCGCTCTGCTTCAATGAATCCGGGTCGACAGCATAGTTGTGATTGTGAGCCGTGATCTCCACCTTGCCGGAGCCCGTGTGTTGCACCGGATGGTTGCCGCCGTGGTGCCCGAACTTCAGCTTGTAGGTTTTGCCGCCCAACGCGAGCCCAATTAGCTGGTGCCCAAGGCAAATTCCAAATACCGGAGTTTTCCCCATCAGTCTGCGAATATTTTCCTGTGCATACTTCACCGGTTCGGGATCACCCGGGCCGTTCGATAGAAAGACTCCGTTGGGATTGAGCGAAAGAACATCTTCGGCCGATGTGGTCGCCGGCACAACAGTAACGCGGCATCCCTGCTGGGCGAGCATGCGCAGAATATTCCGCTTGATCCCGTAGTCGTAGGCGACAACGTGCAGATCTTGTTCCGGCATCGCGGTTGTCGGCCCGATCGCCAATGGATCCGCATTCGCCATCTGCTGATCATCCCGATCCCACTCATAGCGGACCTTGGTCGTGACCACGCTGGCAAGATCGGTTCCATCCATTTTTCGAATCGCGCGTGCCTTGGCGATCAGTTTTTCGGGATCCAACTCGAGCGACGAGATCACGCCCCTCATGACACCGTAGGTCCGCAGATGCCGCACTACCGCACGCGTGTCGATCTCGGAGATGACAGGAATGTTGAACCGTTCCAAATATTCATCTGCCACGAGCTGGGAGCGCCAATTGGAACTGACGGGAGAAAACTCACGCGTCACCAAGCCTTCAATGTAAGGCCGGCTAGCTTCATCATCCGAATTGTTCGTTCCGTAATTCCCTATTTGGGGATTTGTGAGGACAACGATTTGCCCTGCATAGGAAGGGTCGGTAAAGATCTCTTGATAACCGGAAAGCGATGTATTAAAAACAACCTCGCCGTAGCATTCCGCCTTGGCACCGTAGCCGCGGCCCTGAAAGATACGCCCATCTTCGAGCGCAAGTATGGCCTGCATCGCGTCTCCACGCAGTGGATTTTATAAATTTTATCAGACTTGAGCAGCAATCCCCTGTGGAACGCGGGGAACCTACGTTTGGAGTTCCAAATGCTTTGCTAGTGGACTACACCCATATCCACCGTGGGCCAGTAGACAAAGGTGGCCTTGCCGTAAATCAGATTGCGGCTGACCGGACCAAAGTCCCGACTGTCGCTTGAAATCAACCGATGGTCGCCCATGACGAAATACTCGTTTCTTGACAAAACC
>JAZKAG010000036.1:16347-26584 GCA_040389265.1 Acidobacteriota bacterium | reverse complement strand
AAGCCTCCGGCCGCCGCCACCGCTGCCTGAACGGTCATGCCGGCGACGTAGGTGTACTGCCCGCCGGCATTGACCTCGCCCATCGCGTAGAAAGGACGGTAACGGTCGACCTCGACCGAGACGTCGGGGTTCTTGACAAAACCGTTGCGGGGTAAGAGCGCGAGTCTCGAAAGCGCATCGGAACATATGGCTCTTGCAGGGCTTTGCCATTGACGTAAACCTGACCGTCATCGATTCGCAATGTATCTCCGGGAACAGCGATGACGCGTTTGATGTAACTCTTTGCCGGATCGAGGGGAAAATGAAAGACCACAACATCGTCGCGATGAATCGGTTCAAAGTGGTATTGAAATTTGTTGATGAATAGCCGTTCCTGGTCTTGCAGACCGGGCATCATGCTGGTCCCTTCCACCCGCACCGGCTGATACAGAAAAGTGATAATCAGAAAAGAAATGGCGACGGCAAACAGCAGGTCACGTGCCCATGTGGAGACAGTTAGGGGCGCGGACGTGGGCTTCGCATCCTGACTATCGGCGTTTTCAATGTTCGTTGGATCAACCAAAGGCAATGGAAATTGAACCTCGCTTTTATTTTATCCGAAACTATTCAAGCAACCCGTTCTCGTCGATTCATCCATCTTTTAGGATGCGTTGCGAAAGCTCTTCCCGCAGGAATTTTCCAAATGCTCTAAGCTACATCCAACGTTCTATGCGAATCGCATTTTCCACCGGCCGCCCCGCGCACGCAGTCCTGCCAGCTAACCTGCTGGCGAGGCGCGGAGATCAGGTGACGATCTTTACTGCAGCCTACCGCGCCCGTTTTCCTCAGCTGGCACCTGAAGTGCAGCTGCGCTGGGCTCCGCAATTCGTGTCTACCTTCCACTTCTTGACTGGTGTGCAGGTTGCCCGATCCTTGCAACGCGTCGACACCGTACTGTACGACCAGCTAGTCGCTATGCGCATCGCAACCACGCGGAATCGATTCGACATTTTTTGGGCATGGGCGTCGGGTGCTTTGGCTTCCGGCCGAGCGGCCCGCCGTCACGGAGCTCGATTTGTTCTTGACCGCGCCTGCCCGCATGTCGACGCCCAGCAAGCTTTGATCCGGGTGGAGTGCGAACGCCTGGGTGTGCGTTATCAACCGGAGCCTGCGTGGTTCCGCACGCGTCAACTCGCCGAATACGAGGAAGCGGACATTATTTTGGTGCCTTCGGCTTACTCGCGCGCCACATTCCCGACTGCATTGCAGCCAAAGACGCTGGTTGCCCCACTCTTTGGACGAGTGCCAACGCCCCAGGTTAAGGCATCTTCAAATGCGGCGTCCGTCCGGTCAAAAGATGCGCAGTCCGGTGCCGCTGCACCCTTCACCTTTGGCACAGTCGGTGGACAGCCCGTACGGAAAGGCTTTTTGTATTTGCTGCAGGCATGGAAACAGCTCCGATTGGCCAACGCGCGACTGTTGTTGCGGACCGACGCGTCGCTCGACCGCTCGCCGATCCTAGGTAGGCTGTTGCGCGAACTGCCAGATGTTGAAGTTGTCCGATACGTAGAGGACATGAGCGATTTCTATCAGCGTTGCGATGCCTTCGTCTTCCCCACGATTGACGATGGCTTCGGCATGGCGCTGCTGGAAGCCATGGCCCACGGACTCCCTGCAATCACGACGACCCATTGCGGAGCTGCGGAATTGTTCGCTCCAGAAAAAGATTTAGTGATCGTGCCGGCGCAGGATGCAGATAAACTGGCGTCGGCGATGCAACGCATTTATTCATCGGCAGAAACGCGAGCGCGTATTCAGTCGAACGCATTCGAATCCTTGCGGCGGATTGAAGGCGGAGGAGCGTATCAGCTCTACTCAGAAACCCTGGACCAGATTCTTGCTAATCGCGTGACCACTCCCCAGTGACAGTTAGCGCTTTCTTGCCACCAACGTGATGGAGTAGTCCGGCCAATGTATCGCCCGTGTGATTGGGGCATCCAAGACAGGCGGAATCCAGCGAAATGGTAGAACGATTGGCCAACTAATCATTTCCGAGGTTGCATTTGCCGCCACACGCTTCAGTGATGTCAGCTTCTGACTGAGTACCCCGCTGCAATACTCAATCCGCAATACTTCGAATCCGGATTGCTGGCAGAGGCGTGTCAGATCGTCTGGAGAATATCCTCGCCGCACGTGCCCACCATCTTCGATCACCGATAGGTTCTCGTTGTCATACGCCATGGGCTTGAAGCTTAGGTTCGGGGTGGTCAGGAGTAGAACTCCCTGCGGCTTCAGACATCGTGCAATGTCCTGCATCAACTTGACGTCATCCAGAATGTGCTCGATGCACTCACAACAGATGGCAACGTCAAACTGCTCACCAAGGTCCGTCCGCTCGTCCAGGCGGCGCACATCCTGCACCTGAAAAGTGGCGGTATCGGCCTTGCAGATTTTTGCTCGCTGCTGAGCGACGGCCTGATTCCTCGTGTCCCAGCTTAAGCCCAGGGCACGATAACCGCGCCTCGCTGCGCCCATGGTGAATGCGCCTGTGCCGCAGCCTACATCGATCAGACTGCGAGAGCCGCTTGGCACCACCGGCAAATATTTTTTGAGCCACAACCAACGGTCCAACACAAGGGTGTCGCCATGTATCAGAGTCGCTGGGAATCCCAGAATACGAACGAGTCCAGATTTCAATGTCCACCATCACACATGATTTAGGCGTTGCGAGCGAGAAGCCTGCTGCGAAATAAGGCGTAGAGCTTTTTTAGGATCTCCTGCATATTGAAAAGGAAAAACGAGATTAGCGCCATCGCAGCACTGATTCCAAACCCTGCCGCGAACTGCAGGCGATACGGCATTAGATGCGTATGGGTCAGCACTCTGTCTGCTGCCAATAGACCGATCAGACACAAGCCAGCCAGGCGGTATACGTAACTCAAGCGGTGTTGTCCGGTATGTGCAAACAGTTCCTGGTTGAGTCCGACGATACGGATTACCTGGAACAGCTCAATTCCAAGCCATGAATACAGGAAGCCCAGCATGCCGTACCAGTGAACCATAGGGATGGCGATCACGATCATGGCAACGTAACTGAAGAACATCAGACGTGCCAGCCGTTCATGGGTATTGGTCGAAAATTGAAATTGAAATTTATGCTCTTTCGCGCTCAAGGTCATGGAGATTGCGGACGTCACGACATACGGCAGCACGGAGAACAACTGCGGCTTGTGCAGCCAGACGGTCAGTAGAACTGGTGAAATAATCAGCATCCCCAGGTTCACCACAGGAATTAGCGAGAAGATGAGCCGTTCGGAGTAATTGTAGATGGCGGTCAGCTCAGGCCACTCCTGGCGTCCGTAGAGGCGTGTAATCTCCGGGCCTAGTGCTTGCGTGGGTCCAATCAACAGCAGTCGCGACATGGAAAAGATTGTTCGCATTGCCGTAAACGCAACCACGACGAACGCGCCGGCTTCACGTTGCAGGATTAGGACCGGAACCTCGAAGGATAAGAACGTACTCATGCTGATTAACCCGAAGTAACTGCTTGGCCCGATGATGGCGCGTACCGCGCTGCGGTCCCACAAACGTATCTGCGGAAAAATTTGAGGCGCCACACTGCGAATGTGGAGCAGCACGAGAAAAATGCCAAGTGCGTAGATCGAGACCTGCAGTCCTGCAAGTACGGGGAAGGAAAATCGCATCCACGCCCCGGCGGAGGTGACGACAACCATCGTCAGTCGCAATCCATTCACCCAAAGAACCCCAGTGTGAGCCCGGCTAAGCACCATGAACATGCCCGTGAAGTAACCGAACAGCACTCCCAGCAGGATTTGGATGGCCAGCAGATACAGTGTGATCGATGTGTCTCGATGAGAGATGGTGAGTCGTAGCCAGCGCTGCACCGGAATTGCGAACACGACGAGGCAGACGACTGCCGCGCTGCCGAGGATCCCGAGCAAAACACGCAGTGAAGTGGATTGTTGCAGATGATAGCGGTCTAACTCCTGACGCTGGTACCGGACCGTCAGATCCTGGGTTACGTAGGTCTGGATGCCGAAATTGAGGGTGCTGAGATAAGCCACCGCACCTGATAATGCAATCCACTCCCCATACAACGTGGTGCCATATCGAAACAGAAAAATGGGCGGCAGTAATAACTTCGTGATCAGGTTGACCACGTTGGACGTCATCAGCGCGGCCATCACTTTAATGATGCGTGTCAGTATGCCCATCGGGGGTTACAAGGTGAAAAGTGTTTTCATCGAGTTTGTCGCACGCCCCATTTGGCAGATAAACGGTCGACTCGTTTCGATCGCACAAAGGTATTGTCTCAGAGTGCACAGCGTAGGATCATTCGCGAATTGATCGCTCGATGCGAGAAGCTCGCTGCGACGGATCCGCAGGAAACTTTTGCAGCAGATCCTGCGCTGCGTCACACACCTGTTCCACGCTGACTTCGTCAATCGAATAATCCGCCGGAATATGTTCGATCGACGGGCCACGCAGCACGCGGTAGGGTTCGGATTCAACCGGCAGCCACTCCATCGGGCTTTGCCAAGCGGGTGCAATCACCACGCCGGGCAATCCGCCAGTTCGAGCCACGTGGAACGTACCTGTGTCCAAGCTGACGATCAGATCACATTGCGCGAGCAGCGCCGCCAATTCTCCGATCGTCGTCTTTCCTGCGAGAGAAATTCCCTTCTCCGCCAGATCCTCGCGTAATTGCTCGATCGGGCCAGCATCTTTTTCCGTTCCGACGAAGATGGGAACGGCTCCTGTCGCTTTTGAAAGATGCGCAATGACTTGCTGAAATCGCGCCGGACGCCATTGATTTTTTTGACCGCCGCTATTTTGCGTGACAAAAACAATCCGGGGCGTCGTCGGCTGGTTTGTGAGAGAGTCAAGCTCTCGCGATGCGCTTGCGGCATCCTTCGAGGTGAAAAAGAGATGGGGTTCGTAAAAAGGAACGTGATGACCGAGACTGCGCACAACATCGAGATTGCCCTCGATCTGTCCGCGCTCTGGACTGAAAGCCAACGGCACATCATAGAGTTCGGGAGCCAGCGTATACCCAACTCGGACTGCGCTTCCTGCTAACAGGCTTAAGAACGCCAGACGGGTTCGTTGGTTTCCAATGGTCGTAATCACGCAGCGCGCACCTGCGGGTGTTGACTCCAGCAAAGCCTGCACGGCCCGGACGCAGCCCGTAAAATCCTCGAATGGATTGGGAGTGACAACGCATCGATCGATATATGGGCTGGTGTGAAGAACACTGGCTGCCACCCTGGAGGCAGCCACCGTAACTACACAATCCGGCATGGCGCGCTTGAGCGCTTCAAACATAGGGGTGACATGAATTATGCTGCCGAGTGGAGATTCATACTGCAGAACCAGGAAGTTGCGAATCTCAGCGAGCTCTGCCTGCGAAAATCTTCCTCCGCCGTGCAGCAAACGAACCATCTTCGCGACCACTCGATAGGCTGCTTTCTTCCATCGCGAACGTGGCGGCTGCAGCATCGCGGGCCCTTTTGAAATCCAGAATGAAAGCAATTTACGGCCAGACACTACATCTTGTAGCGGCCGAGATCTTCGTCGTTGAGATTTTCAAGCCAACGCCGCAGCTCTTCTGTGGAGAAATTCTCCACTCCGGCGTTCGCCATGCGCGTAGTCCGCAGCACCTGCGCGGAAAGAAAGATGGGACAGTCGGTGCGCAGCGCGAGGGCCAGCGCATCGGAAGGACGAGCATCCAGGCTGATCAGCTCCCCGCCACGCTCCATCCAGATCAACGCGTAAAACACATCGTCCTTTAGTTCGGTGATGACCACCCGCCGTACTTCTCCATCCAGCGTGCGGATCAGGTTGGCCAGCAAGTCGTGGGTCATTGGCCGCGGCGTCGCTGTCTTTTCGATCTCCAAAGCAATCGCGTTCGCTTCAAAGATTCCCACCCAGATGGGCACCAGAGCATCGCTGCCAATGTCTTTCAAAATTACCATGGGCATGTTGGTGACCGGATCCATCATCAAGCCGCGAATCTTGACTTCCATTTCGTCGGCCTGTAATTCACCTGTGCCGGATTGGAGTGGAAGACTCATGCCACACAAATTTCCTCTCCCGCGGAATCCGCGGATGACTGCCCACCGTCGATAACATGGCCGAGCAGGCTGTTGGGAAAGGTCTGGGTGATGCGCACGTTCAAGTAACTTCCAGGGGCCGGCAGAATGGGTGAATCTACGGTGAAATTGACGACTTTGTTCTGTGAACTGCGTCCGGAGACTTGGCCTCGGGCAGGATTGCTACCTTCAACCATTACTTCAACAATCTGGCCGATATGTTTGCCGTAGAGCGACCTTTGTATTTCGCGCTGACTTTCCAGAAGCATCTGTAGCCGCCGACCTTTCACATCCTCTGGGATGCTGTCTTCCATGGAAATGGCAGGAGTATTCGGCCGCGCGGAATACTTGAAGGCAAAGACAGCGTCGTAGCCGACGTGTGCCAGCAAGCTCAGCGTCTGCTCAAAATCCTCGTCCGTCTCTCCCGGGAAGCCGACGATAATATCGGTCGTCAAACTGATTGGGCGACGAGCCGCCTGAATCCAGGCAATTCGTTCCAGATACCATTCCCGCGTATACTCGCGCTGCATCCGCTGCAGCACACGGGAAGACCCACTCTGCACCGGCAGATGCACGTGGTTGCACAAGGTTGGGACCGCATCAATGGCCTCGACAATATCCCGCGTAAAGTCGCGCGGATGCGACGTGGTGAAGCGGACCCGCCGAATCCCAGGTACCTGACCGACAGCCGTAAGCAGCTCCGCAAAACTCATTTTGCCGGAGGCGTCGCGATAGGAATTTACATTCTGCCCGAGCAACTGAACATCTGTGTAGCCGGCGTCGGCCATGCGCCGCGCTTCCGCCAACACAGAGTCGGAAGTCCGGCTGCGCTCTTTGCCGCGGGTGTAGGGCACCACGCAATAGGCGCAGAATTTGTCGCAGCCTTCGATTATGGTGATATACCCGCGATGCTTGTTGCTGCGAGCGGTAAATTCCGTCTCGAATGTCTGGTCGGTCTGGCGGTCATCCAGGCCGGTGATGCGCTTATTGCCGGCTTCCAGTTGCACCAGCATCTCGGGCAGTTTACGGTAGGAGGCCGACCCCGCTACCAGCGACACATAGGGCGCCCGGTCGAAGATCTTCTCGCCTTCCTGCTGGGCCACGCAGCCCAGCACGCCGAACCGCTTGCCTTGCTTGTGGAATGCCTTGTAATCGTTGAGGCGGTTGAAGACCTTCTGCTCTGCCTTATCGCGAATTGAGCAGGTGTTATACAAAATCAATGCCGCGTCGACTTCCGTGTCGACCTGGCGATAGCCTTCCTGCAGCAGCGTCCCCACGACTTTTTCCGAGTCATGGGCGTTCATCTGGCAGCCGAATGTTTCAATGTAAAACGTCTTGTCGAGCAAGGCCATCGCACCTGAAGTATAACGCAGCCAACATACGTCTTGACCACCGCAATCATAGGGGTGGCCTATCCCTGTGAGTACACTAAAGAGCATATGGCGGGCAGCGATCGGCACAGTTGGAACCAGCGCTATCTAGCGGGCGAATTTGGATTTCGCGAGACCGATCCCTTCGTCATGGATGCGCACAAAAACTATCTGGAGCCGCTGCTTCGCGCGAATTCTTCTCCTGGGTCCGGAATCGGACTTGATCTTGCCGGCGGTGCCGGTCATCATGCGGTCTGGCTGGCACAACAGGGTTGGAATATGACGCTGGCCGATTGGTCGGAAGCCGCGCTGCAAATGGCTCGCGAGAAAGCGGCCTCGCTTCAGCTCGAGATCGTGTTCAATCAAGCAACCGCGCTGGAAGTTGTCTCGGAGTATGCGCGCAGCGACCATCGGTTCGGATTCGTCCTGGTTTCTTTTTTCCTGGATCGCGCTGTCTTGCCTTGGCTTCCGAATATCCTGATTTCTGGCGGACTCCTGCTCTACCGCACGTACACCGAAAATAATGAACAGCTCGGCAATCCACGGGGCCCGCGCGATCCGCAACATCTACTACGGTCGCAGGAACTGCTGGAAACCTACCGCGACATGAAACTTCTGCACTACAGCGAAACTGTCGCCCAAAAAGGTGTGGCAGAGTTCATCGCACAAAAACACGCATGAGACCCATGAAAGCGAAGACCCATTGACAATTTCAGCCCGCGTAAAGAAGCACAAAGCGACAGCCACTTCCGGCCACACACTCGATGGTCCGATCCCCGGATTGGTACATCATTGCTTTGGGTGTTCGAAAGAAAATCGCACCGGACTGCACCTGAGCTTTCATGAAACTCCGGAAAACGGCGGTGTCACCAGCGAATTTCGTGTGCCGCACAGATTCGAGGGTCCTCCCGGCCATGTTCATGGTGGAATTATCGCTACCATCCTCGATGAAGCGATGGGAAAAGTAAATCGACGCAAAGGCATTGTCGCCCTCACTCGGCACATGTCGATCGATTATCTGCGGCCGGTTCCGCTGGCAACCAGGATCCGCGCCGTGGGCTGGCCGGTAAAAGAAGAAGGTCGAAAGCATTTTCACGCCGGCGAAATTCGCGCAATGGACGGTACCGTGCTGGCTCGCGCCAAGGGTGTTTTCATCGCCGTCAATTCCGCTGAATTGTTTGAGAAATACAAACAGCGGCTAACCTTCAGCGTCGCCAATCGATAAGCCACGAAGCTGATAAACTTATATTTCCACGACAGTTTGGCGTGGCAAGGAGCAGGACCATGGCAAATCACCAGAATAATGGCAACGCAAATCCAGAGTCCGGTCACGGATTGCGCTTGAAAGTCGGCTTGGCAGAAATGCTGAAGGGCGGCGTCATTATGGACGTCATCAACGCCGAGCAGGCGGAGATTGCCGAAAAGGCCGGTGCTGTCGCCGTCATGGCGCTGGAGCGCGTGCCTGCCCAGATTCGTGCCGAGGGCGGCGTGGCCCGCATGGCTTCCCCAGCAATCATCAAGGAAATTATGGCTGCTGTTTCCATACCGGTGATGGCAAAATGTCGCATCGGCCACTTTGCCGAAGCGCAGGTGCTGCAGGAACTAGGCGTCGATTTTATTGACGAGTCCGAGGTGCTGACTCCAGCCGACGAACTGCATCACGTGAACAAACATGCCTTCAAAACTCCATTCGTTTGCGGAGCGCGAGATTTGGGCGAAGCACTGCGTCGAATTGCGGAGGGCGCCGCCATGATTCGTACCAAGGGTGAAGCTGGAACCGGCGACGTGGTGCACGCCGTCAAACATCTTCGCCAGATTGTGAAGGACATGCGTCAGTTGACCGTGATGGGCGAAGAGGAACTGTTCGCAGCGGCAAAAGATCACCGCGCCCCGTATGAGCTGATCCGCATGGTAGCGAAGGCGGGCAAACTTCCCGTGCCGAACTTCTCCGCAGGAGGAATTGCCACGCCGGCCGATGCAGCGCTGGTCCGGCAACTGGGTGCGGAAGCCGTCTTTGTAGGCTCAGGAATTTTCATGAGCGATTCGACTCATCTTGCCTCGATTGAAGAGGCCACCAGCCGGGCTCGTGCGATTGTTCGCGCCACCACATTCTTCGATGATCCCAAGGTGCTGGCCGAGACCAGCGCCGAATGTACGGGAGCAATGAAGGGGCTGGCGGTCGCGGCCATGGACTCCGCTTCAATGATGCAAACACGCGGTTGGTGATCGCCCCGGGGCAGATTCCACCTCATTTAACGAACGAAGAATCTCTGGAAGATTGCGCATGCAGCCACTCCCTATCATCGGCGTACTGGCCCTGCAGGGCGATTACGAATCGCATGCCCGCGCCCTGGAGCAGGTAAACGCGCAGCCAAAGATGGTGCGCACTGTTGCCGAACTGGAACAGGTGGACGGCCTGATCATTCCCGGAGGGGAATCGACGACATTCCTAAAATTGCTGGAGCGAGAGGGACTTTTCGGCCCGCTGGGACAATTTGTCCGAACTCGTCCTACTTTTGGAACTTGTGCGGGATGTATCCTGCTGGCGAAACGCGTCACCCATCCGGAGCAGGAAAGCCTTGGGATCCTCGATGCGACGGTCGAGCGCAATGCCTATGGCCGCCAGATCGATAGTCAGATCGTCACCGAAGAAACGGCGCTTCCCGGCGGCCCGCTGGAAATGGTATTTATCCGCGCACCCCGTCTAATGGATATCGGTAGCGGAGTCGATGTGCTGGCGAGCCGGGAGGGGTTCCCGGTATTGGTGCGCCAGAA
>JAZKAG010000036.1:15875-16271 GCA_040389265.1 Acidobacteriota bacterium | reverse complement strand
TCCTTGCAGCCACGTTTCACCCAGAGCTTTCTCTCTCTGATTCCGTCTCGAAGAACGACAGTCCGGATGACCTGGAGCGAAATCCCGATCGTCGCGTGCACCAATACTTTGTCCAGATAGTTCGCGATGCATTGCAGGCTGCAGAAGATGCGCCGCCGGAACCTGGCACCCTCCAAACCACGGTGGCAAATCGCGAATGATCGAGTCCTGGCTCCTGGCCACGACCGCACCTTTCCTCGCCTTCCAAAGCTCGCCGTTCTCAATGCCGCTACCGGGTTCGTTGCATGCGCCGGCCATCGATAGGTTAATGCGGGTCAGTCTGTTGACTTTGACGACCGCTGGTGTATTAGCGCAAGTCATTTTGCTCATCGGATTTTTTCTGCCGCGCGAAAGAGG
>JAZKAG010000036.1:13862-15865 GCA_040389265.1 Acidobacteriota bacterium | reverse complement strand
GGTTTTCTCCAATTTGGCGGTGGATCGCATCGTGCGTCTTTGCTCTCGGCATGGTTTGGATGACAATGGTCGCGGAGAATCTTTGGTCGACGATTCGGCTGACGCACGCCGCCTCGAACGGCATTCAAGTGGAAGTGACAGGAGTACAGTTTCATTGGTATTTTCGGTATCCCGGCAAAGACGGAACGTACGGTATCGCCAAGCCGGAACTGGTAGACGCGCCGGGGGGAAATCCGCTGGGCCTCGATCCTGCCGACCCTCACAGTCACGATGACATTGTCAGCAGCGTTCTTGAACTGCCGATCGATCAGCAGGCGGAGATTCGTCTGTTCGCGCAGGACGTCGTTCACGGATTCTTCATCCCCGGCATGCGTGTGATGCAAAATGCGACCCCCGGAATGCCATCGCAGATTCAAATCACGCCCACCCGCATTGGCGAGTATGCGATTGTGTGCTCACAACTATGTGGATTGGGGCATTATCGAATGCACGCAATTCTGCGGGTCGTTTCGCAACGAGATTTCTCCAACTGGATGGCACAACGGCAGACGGCGAGTAAGGAGAATTAGCGCGTGACGAATCCGCCGCACCTCGAACAAACCAAGCCTCGTGCGTGGCTGCGGCACTACGTATTCACTACCTCGCATCGCGTGGTGGGCGTCCAGTATTTGCTAGTCGCGCTGGCTGCGGTGATCACGGGTTCGCTGCTGTCGCTGCTGATGCGTTGGCACCTCGCCTGGGCCGACAACCTGATTCCCGGCTGGGGCATCATTAAGCCGGAAGATTACCTGGCGCTTTTGACTTTGCATGGCACACTGATGATTTTCTTTGTCACGTCTGCGGCTCCGCAAAATGGACTGGCCAGCCTGATTCTTCCCGAGCAATTACGTGGCGCTCGCACATCGACGCTTGATGAAAACGCAGCCCACGCCGAAGTTCGCATGGCGCTGCCACTGTTCAATGCGCTTTCCGTTTGGTTCACTTTCTTTGCACTACTCGCGTTGCTGTCCACGCCGGTTTTCCCTGGAGGCGCTGCCATTTCCGGCTGGACCAGTTATCCGCCGCTCAGTTCCACTGGGATGGCGGGCCCCGGACAGAGCTATGGCATGGACGGATGGTTGATCGCGATCGCGTTGTTCTCCGTTGGTTCCCTGTTGAGCGCGATCAGCGTCATGGCTACCGTCATCACTCGACGTCTGCGGGGCATGCAGTGGATGCAGTTGCCCCTGACAGCGTGGTCCTGGTTTGTCGCTGCCTGCATGATGTTGCCAGCATTCACCGTTCTGCTGGCCGCCTGTGGAATGCTCTTCAGCGACCGACATTTCGGCACCAGTTTCTTCTTCCCGCCGGTGGAGGTGATGAACGGCGTCGTCCTTCACCATGCGGCCGGATCACCCTTGCTGTGGCAGAATCTGTTCTGGTTTTTCGGCCACCCGGAGGTCTATATCGCCGTGCTTCCGGCCATGGGACTTACCACCACGTTGCTGGCCATATTTGTCGGGCACGCCCTCGCTCCCCGAACCTACCGAACCATGGTGGCTGCGACCATCGCGATTGGGCTGCTGGGATTTGCTGTCTGGGGCCATCACATGTTCGTCAGTGGAATGAATCCATACATTGGCCGCGGGTTTGGACTGGCCACGATTGCCATTGCCATTCCATCCGCGGTGGAAGTGATTCAATGGCTGGCGGCAATTTCCGCCGGTGGCCTTCGTCGCGCCACGCCTTTGCTGTTTATTCTCGGCTTTGTCTCACTATTTATCACCGGCGGATTGACGGGGCCGATCCTGGCGCAGCCCATTCTCGACGCGTACCTGCACAATACATTTTTTGTAGTCGCACATTTTCATCTGATTATGGGGATGGCAGTGAGCTTCGCGCTGTTTGCGGCCATTTATTATTGGTTTCCGTTGCTCACGGGCAGACTCATGAGCGAGCGACTCGGTCGCTGGCATTTCTGGCTGTCGCTGATTTTCTTCAACCTCACGTTCTTCGTGCAGCAC
>JAZKAG010000036.1:1026-13852 GCA_040389265.1 Acidobacteriota bacterium | reverse complement strand
AGCCTATGCCGTGTTCTTTCCCATGCATTTTGCAGGCCTGACCGGAGAACCGCGGCAGTATGCTCAACTCACGGACACAGCCGCATTTCTGCAGAACCTGTTGCCATTGCAGCGTTTCATCACTGTTGCAGCTATTCTGTTAGTGGCTGCGCAATTGCTTTTCTTTTGCAACCTGCTGCATAGTTTAGTTCGAGGTCAGAAATCATCGCCCAATCCATGGCGCGCGGATACGCTCGAATGGGAATCGCCAGAAGGCTCAGCACAGCTGACGTCCGTCCGGTAAACAGTTTGAGGAAAATTGTTGCAGTGTTAACGGCTCCATGGCATTGATTGAACTTTTCATGCAATAAGCGCATCGAATCAAGAGTAGACTTCCAATATTCGGGAACGCGCCTCCTATGCCCGTTACCATTACCCAATCTCCGATTGATGTTGAACGCAAAGACCCAGGCAGCGGCGGACGTCCGCCTGTCCATCGTCGACCCACCGGCGGCGGAGGCGGGGACGAAAACTGGGGAAGAGATCAATCTCGCCGTGGTCCTCGCGATTTGCTCACCCGCTGTCGCATGGGCCTGGGAGCCGTCATGGCAGGTGACCTGATTTTCTTCTTCTGCCTGATACTTGCCTTTTATGCCAAGCAGCACGCCAGCCACATCCAAATGGAAAATGAATATATTCTCGACTGGAGTCCGCTGACCGTACCTCCAATTCTCTGGATTAACACCGCGACCCTGATACTTAGCGGTGTGACTATGGAGATGGCTCGGCGCAGCGTCTTTCGCGAGTTAGACGTGATGGAAGAATGGCTCGGATTGGGTCGCCCCACCACGAAACGTGCCTTTCCCTGGCTGGTGGCCACACTCGTTTTAGGATGTTTATTTATTGCCGGTCAGCTGGTCGCCTGGCGTCAACTCTACGGCGAAGGCGTCTTTATGGCGTCCAATCCCAACAGCCATTTTTTCTACCTGGTAACAGGCGCGCACACCCTGCACCTGATGCTGGGGGTTGCGGCGCTGCTAGTTGCATTGATTGGCCTCCGGTCGTCGCGGCGTATGGAGATCCGCCAGGTTATCGTCGACGTGGCCGGATGGTACTGGCATGTCATGGGCGTGCTGTGGATCTTCCTGTTTGGCCTGCTGTTATTAGCGCAATAGCCTACGGCTTGGCGCGGCAAACTACCCTTTCGGATCAAAAACATCCTCAATCCGACACTCAAATTGTTTCGCGATCTGAAACGCCAGCGGCAGGCTCGGATCGTATTTACCTACCTCGATGGCGTAAACGGTCTGCCGTGAGACTCCAATCTTCTCTCCAAAATCGGCCTGAGAAAGCCCTTGCCGCTCCCGCAATTCCCTGACGCGGTTTTTCACAGGTATTTTCTCTTGGCAAATAGTTTTCCAATCAAAAAGAGCGCACCCATCACAGGCCACACCCATACCCAGTTGGCAGTCGGAACACCAGCGAGGGCCTGTAAGAATCCCAGGGTCAGAGTCAATAAGGCCGTGCCTACAAAAGCGAAGGCCAGCGATTCGAAGTGGATTCTTAATTGAAGCTCATCGCAGCTGGAGAGCATTCGAACCATGGATCTGGCAACAAACAGCGCCGGCACGATGGGCGTGAGTGCGACCAGGATGCGCCACTCGCCTAAGGGATATTTCTCAACTACCCAGACGGCGAGGAATGCCAAAGCTGCATAAGCCGCAAAGCCGACCAATGCTTGTTTCCGGTAAACCTTGCAGGCCGCATCCATAGGTAAAGTCTCCTTTACAGTGAAAGTAAAGGCGACTTTACACAATGTCAACAGCGTTTAGCCGCCCATTTTTGAATTTGCGCTCATGGGCAGGTCAACCGTGATTGGCGCATGGTCTGAGAGACGTTCGGGCATTGCCTGGTTCAATTCCTTCATGGTCGTAGGAAACTCTGGTTGAAAAGGCAATGGTTCCGTTCCCGACCCTTCTGGTTTCACGAAAATCCAATCCAGTCGATATTGAAATATGCCTCCCATCGAACGCTGCATTGAAAATGTCGGTACGAAGCCTTTCGAACCTCTTTCATTGCTGTCGGAAAGGGTCCCACCCATTGCCTGCTTGTTGCGCTGCGGCGAACCGGCATAGTCAAAGGAACCGCCATCGGCAAAGCGAAATTTTTTCAGGTCGGCAAACATGGGAGCTTCAGGATTCTTCCCGACAACTGGAATATGCGTTGCGGTCGGGTCCCGAAAGCTTTTCCAATATTGAAAAGGTTTGGTTGCCAACATCGGCACAGCGGCAGGCGAATACTTCCACGCCTTTTCGAGCCAGAACTGATAATCGCTGACTCGTGTGGCCAACTCATGACGCAAAGAGGTCGGTGTTCCATCTGCGCCGGTGGTATTCAAATCGCCAGAGACGACGACGGGGCCTGGCGTATCTCGGATCTCCGTCAGAATTCGATCCATCTGCTTGCGGCGACAAGCAGCCTTTCCTTTGTTTTCCAGATGCACATTGACGACTGTGAATTGCCCGTTCGGAGCGCCGGGCACATCGAGCGATACGATTAGCGCATTTCGATTTCCGCGGCGGACCTCTCGGCCAATTCGCTCCAGAAAAACTTTATCAGCGCCGATGCGCTTGACTTTTTCAATCTGTGAAATTCCTTTTTGCTCGTCGTTGTACCAGTCGTAGCACACGGGTAGCTCAATCACTTTGGCGCTGCGAATGGGGTAACGACTCAGGATGGCGTTGACATGCATGCCGCGGAAACGGTCTTTGTCGGGCTTCAGGTCAGCCGTCATTTTGGCAGACTGTTCCGGACTGTCCAGCACGGCCTCTTCCGTACCAAGGTCGACCAGGGGATCGACCTCTAGGAATTCCACCGCGTACGCGAAATTCATTCCAAGACTCTCGGCCAGATCATGGATCACATTGCGGTAGTTGCTGCGCTTCACTCCAATGTCAACCTCGTTCAAAACGAAGACATCGGCGCCCCTGAGAGTTGCCACTTGCTCGCGCAATTTAGTCATTGCGGCAGGCGGCAATTTGTCTGCTTGCTCTGCCTTCGCTTCAAATTCATCGGACGAGGTAAGCGCCTGCTCAATACTCTCAAATTCAATTCCGCGCTCGATGTTCCATTCCGCTACACGGAATACAGGCGCTGTGCCCAAGTCGAGCGATTTATGAGGCGGATGGGCGGGATTATTCCACACCACGGGATTCTGTAAGATGCGCTCGAGTTTGTCTTTGAGTTCAGGGTTGAGGGGTTCTTCATGCGACAGCGTCACCAACTCGTCAAACGTCAAGGTGGGTGGGTGAGATACAGGGTCGGCGCTATTTTGCGCCGGGCATTGTGTTATTCCAATGACCGACAAAGCGGCCAGGGATACTGCCCAAAATTGACCCCGAGATACCCGGATTGGAAGGCCTCTGAGGCACATTCAGGTAACCCCCAGTGCGAGAAGACATCTGCTAATCGGGCTCGGTTCCAAAGGGGGGAAATAGAGAGGGCCCAGTGAGCCTGAATCACTGGGCCGATCATAGCAAAGCGAGATAGAAATAAGGAACCATCTTGCCTATTTCAATCGACTATTTCTTTTTTGAAGGGTTCTGAGCCACCATCAGATTGTTGACGACACTGAACACGCCGGGAACGGTCTTGGTCTGGATCCCCGCAATGTTCTTATCGCTTTCGCTATCGACAACGCCATACAACGCCACATTGCCATTTTTAACGATGATGTGAATCGCGTTGTAGCCGATGGGTGGGTCATACAGAATGCCGCCAGCCATTCTGGCGACACTGGGTTGCGGCCGCGTTGCTTGTCGCACGCCGCCTTGGTTGCCGTTGTATCTGCGCAGCGCGGGTTGGGTATAGATGCGGTTATAAACCTGGGTGCGAACGCGGTCATCCATCATGGATGTGGGCAGGACCTCGATCTGATTGTCGACCGCCTCCACTCCCTTGATACCTTTCACGACGTTGCCTGCACTCGACTTGACCCTGGGCAGCCCGGCGTACCCTTTCAAGACAAGAGTCTTGTCATGAAAGTCGAAGGTAATCCAATCGAAAACGCTATAGTAGGCGAGGCTTCCGAGCCTCTTTTGTACTTCCTTTGCAATTTGCTGGGTCTGCTCCTGCGACCAGCCTGGTCCGGTGTTGGGCGCCGGATTCTGAGCAGCAGCAACGCCCATAGACAATACAGACGCGAAAACGACGGTGAGAACAGGGAGAAAAACGTACTTGAGACGAAGCGGAACGGTCATGACGAACTCCGTGCGCAAAAGATTGACTCCACATTGCATTAGATTCTCGCTTCAGTAATAGAGTCAACTACTCCCGGAGAAGTTGGAGCAGTATTTTGCGCTTACCTGATTTCCAGCCCTCCGCCGACGAATTGAACGACTTCCAATTTGTCGCCGTTTAACAATTTCACGTCGGCCCAGGTGGCTCGAGGAACGATTTCGCCGTTCCGTTCCACGGCGACTCGGTCTGCTTTTAATTGCAGAACAGCGATCAGGCGAAGGAGGCTGGAGTCCGTTTGAAGCTCCGGGAATTCTCGATCGCGTCCATTGATTGTGAGCATCATTGGATCGCGACTTTCACGGGCGGTGGTCCCCCTAGATGCTGGTCCTTCAATTCTCAGGCTGGCTCACCTGGACGAAGACAAGGGTAGCACGGAGGACGGTTTGGATTGTGATCCGTGTTCATTTGTACGGTGGAACACGACACCGGGCCGTTGAGCTCGGTATCGATGGAATAGCGCGTTCCACACGCGTGCCGTTCTTGGCTCGCGAACCGGTGCCGACTGCAGAATTTGCCAGCGCAATGACGCAAGGATCTGGACGGCTTCGCTCGAAGGTCCGCCGATATTGATCAGTTCTTCGTCTTCGCCTTCATAAAGGTAGCGGTCGTTTAAATAATCGACGGCGTGGCCAATCATTTCCAGTGCCCGTCCCTGTTCGCGGGTCAGCAAGCGCCTCAGACTACGGACTCGTGGATTTACTGCCAGCGCCCTGGGCATATAGGCGACGGGGGCGACGTCTCGCTGGTGCGGCAGGGTTCGAAACAGCTGCGTTTCTTCCGAACTGATCTCCATTTGATCTTCGGCAGGAATCTGCCTTTCAGAGACGCAGTCTGCATCGGCCATCGGATTCGCTTCGACGCTGCGGTGATTTGACATGGGGGAAACCTCTCTTCATTCATCTTGCCGTTTCCAAATAGCGCGATGGGATGAAAACTGGGTGTCGTCGTATTGAAAATGTCAGATTGGGAATAGGCTCCAAAATGGAAAACTCCATGGTTACCGAAGTTTGGATCACTGCCGCCCACGAGCATTTTTCGATGGGCCTTGAGGCTACACTCTTCGCAGGCGCGACTGTCGGTGGATGCTGCCTGTTTGCTCCTGATCGCAGGCGCTGCAATGTCTCGTTGGTTTTACAAAACTGCGTGATCCGTTGGTCCTGCGCGGCTTGACAGTGCTGCGATTCAACTTTAAAGTCGAGCTAGAGGCGGCGGCGGAAGATTGGCGCCCCTCTCGACTGCGTCCCTCATGCCTACTCCCAATTACTTCTGGAATTATGTTCCGTTGCTGCTCCAGATTCTGGCCGCTGTCGGCCTGTCCAGCATTATTGTTCTGGCATCGTGGCTGGTCGGACGTCATCGGCCAGGCAAGGTAAAGCTGTCTACGTATGAGTGCGGCATGGTTCCACAGGGAGATGCTCGCGGACGTTTTTCCGTTCGCTTCTACATGGTAGCGATGCTTTTCATCCTGTTCGACGTGGAAGCGGTCTTCATGTTTCCCTGGGCGGTCATCTATCGCAGACTGCCTGCAATTACCGGCTCCCACTTCTTCGGCTTCTGGGAAATGCTGGTGTACATCGGCTTCGTCCTGGTGGGCTACTTTTACATCTGGAAAAAAGGCATTCTTGAATGGTCCAAGGACAAGGCAGACCTATAGGTCAGATGAATCGCAAGCCAAGTTGTTGACCGACTCCGCGCGGGTTTTCTGAAAGAAGAACCGCACATCGTAATTAACCGGCACACCGCTTGAATAGGATTTGTGCGCCAAGGCATGGGACTTGTGATTGACACTGATGGAATTAGAGACGCCGTCCTCGCCGCCCACGCGGATCACCCGGCCGTTGCTGCTCTGACCCAGCATTTACCCGGCGCCATCCAGAACGCAAAATACGACCGCGCAGAACTGACCCTGACCATTGCTCGTGAATCGATCATTCCGGCATGCAAGACGGTCAAGGCGGCAGGCTACAACTTTCTGGTCGATGTCACTTGCGTCGACTGGTATCCAAACCAACCACGCTTCCAGATTTCATATCATCTGCTGTCCCATTCAATGCACCAGCGCATCCGCTTCGCGGTCTTGGTGGAGGCGGGCGATCCTTCTGTCGACAGCATCACGTCTGTATGGCCTGCGGCGAACTTCTACGAACGCGAGGTCTTCGATCTGTTTGGAGTCCGCTTCGGCGGCCATCCTAACCTGCGCCGCATCATGATGCCGGAAGACTATCAAGGCAATCCGCTGCGCAAAGACTTTCCTGTAGAGGGGTATCGCTAATGGGAAATCTGATGACCGCTCCGCTCGCCGTCGATTCCAGCGAAGATCGCACCATGATTTTGAACATGGGGCCGCAGCACCCGTCAACGCACGGTGTTTTGCGCCTGGTGCTGGAAATCGACGGTGAAGTAGTCGTGCGCGTAGCTCCGGATATCGGATTTCTACATACCGGCATTGAGAAAACCTGCGAGGCGAAGTTTTATCAGCAGGTCGTTCCGCTCACCGATCGCCTGGACTATTGCAGCCCCATGCACAACAATCTCTGTTACTGCCTGGCCGTCGAAAAGCTGCTGCAACTGGAAATCCCGGAGCGTGCGCAGTGGATGCGCGTCCTGCTGGCAGAGTTGACCCGCCTGAATTCTCACCTGATCTGGCTGGGTACCCATGCAATGGACATTGGCGCGCTGACCGTCTTCCTATATTGCTTCCGCGAACGCGAGCAAATTCTGCGGCTCTTTGACGATCTTGCGGGTCAGCGCATGATGATGTCCTACATCCGCATTGGCGGCCTTGCGTTGGAGCCGCCGCTGGATTACTTTCCTCGGGTGCGCACTTTCCTGAAGACGATGCCGGAGAAAATCGACGAATACGAAAACCTGCTTACCGGGAATCCGATCTTCATCAATCGTCTGAAGGGGGTTGGGCTGTTGAGCCGGGAGGATGCCATTTCCCTGGGCGTGACTGGGCCCCCTCTGCGCGCCAGCGGTGTTGACTGGGATCTGCGTCGCGATATGCCCTACTCCGGCTATGAGAAGTTTCAGTTCAAGGTGCCGGTCTCGACTGACTGCGACGTATGGGCGCGCTATGTGCTGCGTGTGCAGGAAATGCGGGAGTCAGTCAAGATTGCCAATCAGGCTCTCGATGGAATGCCAGAGGGACCGATCAAGGCGAATGCGCCCAAAATTGTTCTGCCCGACCGTGAGGCCATGAAGACTCAGATGGAGGCGTTGATCCATCACTTCAAGATTGTCACGGAGGGCTTTGCGGTTCCCGCCGGTGAGGTCTACCAGGCCATCGAATCGTCGCGCGGCGAGATGGGATATTACGTGGTCAGCGATGGTACTGCCAAGCCCTATCGCGTCCATATGCGCAATCCAACTTTTGCTACGCTACAGGCGATTGAGAAGATGTGTGTCGGCCGGTTGATCGCGGACGTTGTGGCCGCCATCGGTTCGATCGACATTGTGCTCGGGGAGATCGATCGATGACCGCCACCGCCGAGGTTTCCGTGGAATCGCCCGCGTCGTTGCAGCTCTCTGCCGAATTGTGGATTTCGTTCGCTTCCCTGCTTCGTTCGCACGTCGCCATGCATTCCATTGCTGCGCCATCACATTCGTTGCGCATTCATTCCAACAAAGACACGCGGTTCGATGTGCTGGGCCCGTTCGGCAAGCTGAGCATCGTCGGTCCTAACGCGAGCGGCGTCGGCGCGACGGAGATTCGTCCGGAAAACGGTGAGCTGGGCGATGAGTACGCAACATTCTTCTTCACGGAACACGGATTAGTTCAACTGGAAGGCTTGGAGTCGCCGATGGATGTGGAAGCGGCCGTTGAGTATTTGCTGCGCAAGGTGCAAGCATGAGCCTCACAAACATCGTTGAAAGCCCAAAGCCCGGCGAGACCATTTTCTCTCCGGAGCTTGCCGCTCGATTCGACAAGCTGGTCACTCTGTATCCGCGGCGTCGTTCCGCGCTAATTCCCATGCTGCTCTATGCGCAGGATGAAATTGGATATGTGTCGGATGCGGCCATCGCAGAAATTGGACAGCGGCTCGACATCACCGTGCTCGATGTTCGCAATGTGCTGACCTATTACTCTATGTTGCGCACCAAGCCGATTGGCAAGTACAACGTGCAGGTCTGCACAAATATCAGTTGCATGCTGCGGGGTGGCAAGGAATTGTTTCATCACTGCGAAAAGCGTCTTGGCATCGGCCACAAGCAGACTACGCCGGATGGCATGTTTTCGCTGGAAGAAGTGGAATGCATCGGGGCCTGCAGCTGGGCGCCTGCCGTCCAGGTGAATTACGACTTTCATGACGAGTTGACGCCAGAATCGCTCGACGAAGTTCTGCAACAATATCGCAGCAAGGCGGGTCAATAGGAATGCCCAGACTCGTTTCCCATCCCGAGGAAGTCAAGGTCGTCAGCCGCCGATTCGGCCAGGGCGCCACCGACATTGAACGCTATATCGAGCTGGACGGATATAAAGCAGTTCGCCAAGCCCTTGAACAAGGTCCGGACTGGATCATCGCGCAGATGAAGGCGTCCAACCTGCGCGGTCGCGGCGGCGCTGGCTTCCCAACCGGCATGAAGTGGTCGTTCGTGCCGAAGCAATCCGAAAAGCCAAAGTATGTTCTGGTCAATGGCGATGAAAGCGAGCCCGGCACCTGTAAAGATCATTTGATCTTTCTGCATGATCCTCATTCTGTGATTGAGGGCACCATCATTGCCGGGCTGGCGATCGGTGCCAAGCTTGGATTTATTTATCTGCGCGGCGAGTATCGCTACCTTCTCAAGATTATGGAGAAGGCGATTGCCGATGCCTACGCCAAGGGATTTCTTGGCAAGGGGATTTTTGGTTCCAACTTTGACTTTGACATCGTTTCCCAAACGGGCGCAGGCGCGTACGAGGTGGGAGAAGAGTCGGCCCTGATGGAGTCACTGGAAGGCAAGCGCGGCATTCCGCGCATCAAGCCCCCCTTCCCTGCCGTGGTTGGACTTTATGGTGGACCCACGGTCATCAACAACGCGGAGACGATTGCCTCGGTTTCGCATATTTTGAACATGGGCCCGGAAGCATATGCCAATCTGGGATCACCCCGCAATGGCGGTACGCGTCTGTTCTGCATCAGCGGGCATGCCGAACGCAACGGCGTGTACGAACTACCGATGGGCTACAACTTGAAAAAGATGATTTACGAAGTGGCCGGCGGCATACGCGGCGGTCGTCAATTAAAAGCCGTGGTCCCCGGCGGCTCGTCGACCCCGGTTCTTCTCGCCAGCGAAATCGACATTGGCATGGATTTCGACCAGGTCGGCAAAGCCGGGAGCATGCTCGGCTCCGGCGGCGTGGTGGTGTTGGATGACACGGTGTGTATGGTTGAATTCGCACTTCGGACCATTCAGTTCTATCAGCACGAAAGTTGCGGCTGGTGCATTCCCTGCCGCGAGGGAACGGACTGGCTCAAAAAAACTCTGACCCGCTTCCACGCGGGCGGCGGCGAAGCAAAAGACATCGACAATATCCGTTACCTGGCGGAGAACATGCTCGGCCGGACATTCTGCCCACTGGGCGATGCTGCCGCCATGCCGACCATCGCATTCGTAAAGAAGTTTCGGCAGGAATTTGAAGATCACCTAAATGGCAAACCCTGCGCCTACGGGCGGAGCCCAGAATCCCAAACCTTGGCGCCCGCACTGGTTGAGGTTTCGTAACTGCAAGATTGCAAGCGAGAGAGCACCGAATGGCTGATGTAACACTCACCGTCGACGGCAAAACCATCACAGCTCCTGCGGGAACACTGTTGATTGAGGCCTGCCGCAAGGTTGGAATCGAAATTCCCGCTTTCTGCTATTACCCGGGTCTGTCGTTGCAAGCGGCCTGCCGTATGTGCCTGGTGCGCATTGAGAAAATACCGAAGCTGCAAACTGCCTGCACGACCCCGATCGCTGAAGGCATGATCGTTGCAACAGAGACAGACGAAATCAAACAGGCCCGCAAAGCCATGCTGGAGCTGGTGCTGGCCAATCACCCGTTGGACTGCCCGGTGTGCGACGCGGGCGGCGAGTGTGAACTGCAGGACATGACTTTTAAATACGGCGCCGGTGGCTCGCAGTTTGTCGAGATCAAGAACCACCGCGACGAACAACAGTGGTCCCCGGTGGTGTTCTTCGATCGGCCTCGCTGCATTCTATGCTATCGCTGCGTGCGTGTTTGCAATGAAGGCATGGATGTCGCCGCACTCGGAATTCAGCAGCGCAATGCCGGATCCGTGATCGCGCCGAACGATCAGACTTCTCTCGACTGTGAACAGTGCGGCATGTGTATTGACATTTGCCCGGTAGGCGCGCTTACCTCCGACACCTACCGCTATAAAACACGGCCGTGGGAGATGACGCATGTCGGCACCATTTGCACCCACTGCGGCGATGGTTGCAAAACCACTTTAGGGGTGCGCCGCAGTGACGACGGTATGCAAATCGTGCGCGGAGACAATCGCGACAAAAGCGGGTTGAATGGCGAGTTCCTCTGCGTCAAAGGCCGCTACGCCTTCGACTTCGCCAACAATACCGAGCGCCTGACGCAGCCTTTAGTCCGGCAACCGAACGGTGAATTTGCTCCGGTCAGCTGGGAAGATGCCATCCAGGTAGTCGCCCAGAAATTTCGTGCAGCTCGCGATGAGCGCGGCGGCTCCGGCATCGGTGTCATCGGATCTACGCGGATCACCAACGAGGAAGCTTACCTATTGCAGAAGACGGCACGGAGCGCCTTCGGCACAAACAATATCGATCATCATCGCACGACGGATTATGTTCGCTTCACGCGCGCCTTGGCTGGTCAGGATCATCGCATGGCCGGCATCAGCGATTCAATCTCGGCGCCCGCGATCTTTGTCCTTGGGAATGATCCGACGGAACAACACCCGCTGCTGGCCTGGAATCTTCGCACCAATGTCCGCCACAACAGCGCCCGCGTTTACCTGGCGAATCATCGCGAAATCAAACTGCGCCACCAGGCAAAGCCCTTCGTACAAATTTCCGGCAATTCGTATGGCAAATTTGTGAACTTCCTCGGAGGCGCTAGCGAACCCTTCGGTGAGGATGCTGCAGCCATTAGAGACGCACTTCGCAATGAGCCCAATCTCCTGATTATCTTTGGATCAGAGTTGCGCGGTGATGCTATCGATGCCATGGTAAAGTTCGGCCTATCTTTGCCGGATGCGAAGTTTGCCTGCCTCGGCGATTATGTAAATTCTCGCGGCGCGGCAGATATGGGTCTGTATCCTGATTTGCTCCCCGGCTATCAACCCGTAGATGGCGAAAGTACCGTTCGCACCGAGTATGGATCGCGGTTCCCTCGGCAAGCGGGATTGGACATGGGGCAGATGTTCGAGGCAGCGTCCCGAAACGAGCTGGCGGCTCTCTACGTGGTCGGCGACGATCCGGTGGAACGTTTAGGTGTTTCCGCACAAGCCTTACGCAACACATTCGTCGTGGTGCAGGACATGTTTATGACCGCAACGGCAAAGCTGGCCGACGTAATTCTTCCGACAGCAAATCTCTACGAGAAGTCCGGTACTGTAACCAACACCTTCGGCGATTTGCAGCAGGTAAAAAAGGCCGCGGATCGCGCCGGCGTGCGCTCTGACCTGGAGCTGATCGTCCGTATCGCCGACACCATGGGAGAAGACGTGCGCACCCTGGTTCCGTTCGGCAAGGGCGTTCGCGCCGATATGGGCCAATCCCGCGGTGCGCAATCGGGCGAGGCGGATCGTCATGGAATCTGGCTGGCGGCGCATGACCTTGAACCTAAGTTAAGCCCGTTCGACCCGAATGCGATCCTCGACGAAATTCAGCGGCTGGTTCCTGGATACGATTTTGATCGCATTGATTTGTTGGCCGGCAACAGCCAGCACGTCGAGCCGGATGGCAGTGGTCTTGTACAGATTTCGCAAACAGCCAGTCGCCCGGATGGCGTGATTCCTTCGGGCGACACGCTGTTCACTTCCGGAACGTTGGGACGTTACAGTGAGAAGCTGAACGAAGTGGAAGTATTCCAGGCAAAAAAGAGCATGGCGACTGCCGGCTGATGCAATCTGGAAGTTTTTGAGGTCGCGCACGTCGCGCCACAGTTGAACACGCACGGGCTATGAGGATTTTGAAGTGGAAATGATACGCACGTGAATATTCTGATCTTCGTTCTGTTAAATCTGCTGAAAGTCGCCGTGGTGACTGTCATCTTTTTGATGGCTGTTGCCTATACCGTGCTGCTGGAGCGGAAGTTGGTGGGGCGCATCCAAAACCGCTGGGGACCTTCCCGCGTTGGCCCCTTCGGTCTGCTACAACCGCTTGCCGATGGCTTGAAGCTTTTCCTAAAAGAAGATTTGATGCCCACCGCGGTGTATCGTCCGCTATTTATCCTGGCGCCCATCATCGCATTGTCCTGCGCGTTGATTTCTATCGGCGTGATCCCGTTCGGCGAAAATATTCGCTGGCATAACGTCGACATCTTTCAGATCGCTGTGGATGATCTGACGGAAGAGCTGCAGCTCCT
>JAZKAG010000036.1:0-1016 GCA_040389265.1 Acidobacteriota bacterium | reverse complement strand
GTCGACATCTTTCAGATCGCCGACGTGAATGTTGGCCTGCTCGTGATCCTGGGCGTCACCTCGATCGGCGTTTACGGCATCGCCCTCTCCGGTTGGTCGTCGAACAACAAGTATTCGCTGCTTGGCTCGCTGCGCTCTTCCGCACAGATGGTGAGTTATGAACTTGCGCTCGGACTTTCTGTGATCGGAATCGTCCTGCGTACCGGATCGCTGCGTCTGCGCGATATCGTGAACCTGCAGAACACGCACGGAATTCTCTCGTGGAATGTTTTTGGCGGGTTCCAATTCGTGGCCTTTTTTATTTACTTGTGTGCCGCGTTTGCTGAAACCAATCGCACCCCGTTTGACCTGCCGGAAGCGGAAAGCGAACTGACTGCCGGATACCATACCGAATACAGTTCGATGAAATTCGCCATGTTTTTTATGGCTGAATACGCCAACATGATCACAGTCGGATGCGTTGCGACGGTGCTCTTCCTGGGAGGCTGGTCAAGTCCATTTGGGAATCTGTTCCCGGCATTCGGAGGCCCCGTTGTTCAGGCTCTGCTGCCTGTATTCTGGTTTGTTCTTAAGGTATTCAGTTTTCTATTTCTCTACGTCTGGGTACGCGGTACATTGCCGCGTTTTCGGTATGACCAATTGATGGGTTTTGGTTGGAAGTATCTTTTGCCGATTGCCATTGTGAATGTCATGGCAACCAGTCTGGCGCTGGCATTCCATGGCTAATCCTCCACAGGCATTCGCTGGATTTGGATCACGATGAATGTAGCAATTTTCATTTTCTTCGGACTGTTGTGCCTGGTCGGTGCGCTGAACCTGCTGCTGCAGCGGCACCCAATCAATAGTGCTCTGTCACTGATCGTGGTCATGTCTTCGCTTGCTGTTTTGTACCTGCTGTTGGGCGCGGAGTTTTTGGCTGCAGCGCAGATCATCGTTTATTCCGGCGCCATTATGGTGTTGTTCGTTTTCGTGATCATGCTGCTGAATGCCGGCGAAGAAGAGCAAACCCATGGCAG
>JAZKAG010000035.1:9496-10565 GCA_040389265.1 Acidobacteriota bacterium | reverse complement strand
AAAAGCCGCCGGTTCGCTGCGGGAAGAAGATGCCATCGACGCCATGGAGATGGGAGCGCGCCGGATGGACTTCATTGGGTTCAAGTTCGAGGTGGCGCAGGAAATGTTGAATGATTACGATCGCGCCTACCAGCAGCAGAAGGATCCGGCAGCGAGCAAAGATCTGGGGTCGGCACTGTACGACATTTCGTCCAATAATGGACGATGCCAGGACCTGCGAGATGGGTACGGACTGACACGCGATCTGTATCGCGCGGCTTGGCTGAAAGAAAATCGGCCCTATTGGCTGGACAATGTTTCCGCTCAATATGAGCTGGCGATGCAGTTATGGATTCAGCGGGGCCAGCGTTTTTCTGAAGCGCAACAGCAGTGGTACCAGACACATACGTTGCCTCCGCCGCAGGCTGTTGGATTGCCGCCGATGGCGACCCCACCGACTGAGAGCGCGAATCCGCCAACCGTCGTTCCGCAATAACCAACGCCGCTCAAGTTCAACCCGAGCCCAAGAAATACCGGCGCTCTCCGATGAGAGAGACGCGGTTGCGAGAGTTCCTGGCAAGGAACCCTCTTTGCAACCGCGTTTCTTTTTGAAGCATCCAGATTTATAGGCTCGCTTTTCCTTTCGATGAGCCTGCTCGCACATGTCGAGTATTCCGCCGTCGGCTCGCTTGGCTCCGCCAGAAGTCAGCACGGCGCTGGGGGTGCGGGATTACACACGCCAATCTCAGTAAAATCCGCACCTCGCGAACGGCTTCACCGTTTTGGAGGCACTATGCAGCGCAACTCCCCTCAGACTCGTTCGAAATTCATCCCAGTTCTTTTCTTCCTTTCCAGTTTCTTGCTCGTGACTCTGCCGGGTGTGGCGCAGTTTCGCGCATCTCTTCAGGGCACTGTCACTGATCCCACCGGCGCGATCATACCTGGTGCGACGGTAACTCTCACAGACAACTCCACCAATCACACGATCTCTACAACCAGCTCGGGCAGTGGCGTTTACACTTTTAACGCTCTGCCCCCGGACCAGTTCACATTAACGGTGACGGCAACCGGCTTCACGAAGAAGACAATG
>JAZKAG010000035.1:0-9486 GCA_040389265.1 Acidobacteriota bacterium | reverse complement strand
ATCAAGATTCTGCCGGAGCAGGCGAACGCGGTGAATGTCACTCTGAATCTTGGACAAACGACCCAGACCGTCACCGTGAGTGGCGCACAGGCGGCTGCGTTGGATACAGAAACGGCGACCCTCAGCGGCAATATCGACAGCAACCAGATTCAGCATTTGCCGTCATTCAACCGCGATGTTTTCCAGCTGGCGCAGCTGGCTCCCGGCGCGTTTGGAGACGCTTCGCAAGCCAGCGGTGGCGGCAGCTACAACTTACCTGGCAATCAAGGACCTGGGGGTTCAGGCAACAGCGCATCCGGAATCTTTCAGACCGAGAATGGTCCACAGATTCAAACTCGCGGCGGACAATACGAAACCAACGGGATCTCCGTCGATGGCATCAGCACGGTGAGCGCAGTGTGGGGCGGAACGTCAGTCATTACCCCCAGTGAAGATTCAGTACAGGACGTCACCATCGTCACCAATAGTTACGACGCTGAAAATGGCCGCTTCAGCGGTTCACATATTCAGGTCACGTCCAAGTCGGGAACCAATCAGCTGCATGGCAGTTTGTTCTTCAAAGCATCGCGGCCGGGTCTCAACGCCTATCAACGATGGAACGGCTATGTTGCGAACGCAGGCAGTTTGCCATCGGACAAGGGCGTGAATCGGGACGACGAACGCACCAACAATTATGGCGCCAGCGTGGGCGGCCCGATCTGGAAGAACAAGATTTTCGCGTTCTTTAACTACGAAAGCAGTCCGGAAGCAGCGCTTTCCACCGGCCAGGGTTGGTACACCACCTCCGGCTTTGATTCTTCCGCGGCGGCGACCGGTAGCATTGCGTCGAAATATCTGTCATATCCGGGGGAAGGAGTAGCGGCCAGCGGATTGATCGCTCAAACTTGCTCGCAGATAGGCCTGACTGAAGGTGTCAATTGCAACACCACCCCGAACGGACTCGATGTGGGGTCGCCGTTGACTACTGGCTTAGGGATGCAGGACTTGACGTATGCGGGCAGCTCCGGGAACCCTGGTGTTGGTGGAGGGTTGGATGGCGTCGCCGATCTGGGGTTCTACAATACGCTCAATCCGAGCACTACATCCCAGGCGCAGTACAACGGCCGCCTCGATGCCTATGTGACCCAGAACGATCACGTATTCTTTACCATTTACTGGGTGCCGGTGACGACAACCGACTACAACGGTCCTGTACGTCAAGCCAACTTCTGGCATCACTCTCAGGTCAACGATGCATTTTCCGTCGTCTGGAACCATGTGTTCTCCCCGACGCTTTTGAACCAGGCGCGCGCCAACGCGGCTGGCTGGCGTTGGGATGAGGTCGCTTCCAATCCTCAGGCACCATTTGGGCTGCCGCAGGATAACTTCGACAATATCGGCTCCGCCAACCCTGAATTCTTTGGCGCGCCGGGCCCCAGCAATTTGAATCAGTGGACCTACGATTACAACGACATCCTGACTAAGACGCTTGGCAGCCAGAACATCAAGGTCGGCGGCGAATTGACTCGACTGTACTATCTGAACAATCCTGTTTATGCCGCGCGGCCAGGATTCAACTTCAAAAACCTGTGGGATTTTGCCAACGATGCTCCGTACTTTGAAAGCGGCCAGTTCGATCACTCCACTGGCGTACCATTTGCCAATCGCCAGGATGATCGCATCACAATGTGGGGGTTCTTTGCGCAGGATGATTACAAAATTCGCCCCAACCTGACCGTCAACCTTGGGCTGCGCTGGTCTTACTTCGGCGGCATGTACTCCAAAGAGAACAACCTGGACGTGCTTCGGTTCGGAGCAGGTGCGAACGCACTCAGTGATCTAAACGTTCGCGTGGGCGGAAACCTTTACACTCCGCAGAAGTACAACTTCGGTCCCCAGGTTGGGTTTGCGTGGCAACCTAAGGTGTCGAATGGCAAAGCCGTTCTTCGCGGAGGCTTTGGCATCAATTACAACCAGAACGAAATTGCCATTCTCGCCAATGGAAACGGCAACCCGCCGAACGCTGTGCAGGCAAACTTCACTTGTCCTTATCCCTACGCCAGCAACCCCACCTGCGCGGGTAATGGCATATTGTACGAGACGGCAGGAAACATCAATTCGATCTTCGGATACGCACCCAATCCGGCGGCTATTACTGACTTTGGGCCAGACAACCTGCCGCTCACCACGCAGCCCATTGCTGTAACCGGATTTCAGGCCAGCCCGAAGACAATCGTCAATTACCACTACTCCCTGCAAGCGGAGTATCAATTTCCGTTTCAAACTGTAGCTACCATCGGCTACCTGGGAAGCCAGTCGCGGCACTTGCTGACGCAATCGAACTTTAACGTGATTGCACTGGCCCATGGAATCGCTTTGAATCCTAAATCGAATTTCGTCGACTACTACTCCAACACGGCAAACGGTAATTACAACGGCATGACGGCCACGTTAACTCACAACTTCGCGCACCAGTTTCAGGCAGAAGCGCAATATACCTGGTCGAAGGCGATGGACGAAGGGTCTGGCCCGTATGAAGAAGATCCCTACCCGTTCGACGTTCATGCAGCGTATGGCCGGTCAGACTACAACGTGCAGAACGCGTTCAAACTGTTCGGACTCTGGCAGCCGCTGTTCTTCCATGGCAATAATCTTTTGGAGAAAACACTGGGCGGCTGGTCGCTGGGGGGTATTTTCAATGTGCACAGTGGCTTTCCGTTCAATCCCGTGTACAACACAACCGGCCCCTACTATCAGGGCAGCGGATACGGGGCGCTGCGTCCGTCCAAATATCTCGGCGGTGCGGGATCAAAGACGAGCAACAGCGTGTTTAAGGGATCAGTCAATCCGAACTATGGAGGCGATGCGACGAAATATTTCGCACCGCCGGTCTACGTTCAAGGTCCGACCTTTCCGGCGACAGCTCCGGCGCCCACACCCGGCATTCACCGCAACAGCTTAACCGGACCGGGATATCACGATCTGGACGCCAGCCTGACCAAAGCGTTCGGACTGCCAAAGATGCCGGTTCTAGGCAGCGCCGCGAGATTTGAATTCCGCGCCGATGTTTACAACCTGTTCAACCAGACGAACATCAACACCGCATCCCTGGACGACACAATTGGTTCAGCGGCGCCGGATGGAACGATCACCTCGGTAAACGCGCACTTTGGCTTGCCGAACAACTCCAACAATCCTGCACTCGGAAGCCGCACGGTGCAGTTGCAGGCTCGGTTCAGCTTCTGAAAAATGCACTTGTGAATTTTCCTTTGGGGGGTGCATTCGGGTGCACCCCTCATTCTTTTGGACTCGATGGTTCAACGATTCTTGTGGAGTTGATTCGTATGCTGCGACGGAAATGTTTCTTCAGCCTTGAGGCGATTCTGCCCGCGATTGTCCTTGCTTTTAGTCTGAGCGCGACCGCAGTTTTCGCGCAACAAACCATCCATATCGATGCGCATGGGCAGGCGACACCGTTCCCGCATTTCTGGGAGCAGATGTTTGGCTCCGGGCATGCAATCCTTTCGCTGCGTGCCGATTACCGCGACGACATGCGTGCGGTGAAAAGTGTGACCGACTTCCGCTATGTTCGCTTCCACGGAATTTTGAATCACGAGGTGGGAGTGTACAACCTGGGCGACGACTGCAAGCCAGTCTACAACTTTTCTTACGTCGACCAAATTTACGATGGGCTGCTGAAGAATGGAGTGCGTCCTTTTGTCGAAATTAGTTTTATGCCGAGGAAACTAGCCTTCAATCCCGACGACCTGCATAGCTTTTGGTACAAGCCGAATGTGTCGCCGCCGAAAAGCTATGAACTATGGGATGACATGATCAAGCACTTTGCGCAGCATCTGGTCGATCGATACGGCATCGATGAAGTATCGCAATGGTATTTCGAGGTTTGGAATGAGCCGAACATCGACTTCTGGGGTGGGATTCCGCGGCAGGCTTCGTACTTCGAGTTGTACGATCACACGGCTCGCGATTTGAAGAGTGTCAGTTCGCGCCTGCGCGTTGGAGGACCCGCAACGGCGGCGGCTTCGTGGATTGTTCCGTTTCTGCAGCATGTGGCGGGGAATCATGTGCCCATCGATTTTGTATCTACGCACGGATACGCCGATGACACGGTTGAGAATTTATTTCACAACGACAAACCGATGCCGATGGACGATCGGGTTTGCGGCGCGGTGAAAAAAGTGCAAGGGCAGATTGAGGCTTCGCCGTTGCCAAAGTTGCCGCTGTTTTGGACAGAGTGGAATGTGGAGGGGAAGGACGATTCGCGGGACACTCCGTTTGTCGGGACCGGGGTTGCGAATACCATTCGTGAGTGCGATGGGCACGTGAAGATGATGTCGTTCTGGACATTCGATGATGTGTTCGAGGAGGGCGGTGTAGCGCAAACTCCATTCAACGGGATGTTCGGCTTGATCGCCCTGGGTGGCATCAAGAAGCCCAGCTATTACGACTTCAGCCTGCTGCATCAACTTGGCGATGAAAGGCTCACCAACACTGCCGAGAACATTCTCGTAACTCGCAGCCACGACGGGGGATTGGCGATCGCGGTTTGGAACATAGTGGATCCGGGGGATAAAGGCTCGGCGAAAAATGTTCAACTGGATTTTGCGGGAGTGGCTGACAATGCTGCGGTCACGGTGAGTCGCGTGGATGAATCGCATGGCGATCCGATGGCGGCGTATAGGGAGATGGGGAGCCCGCAATATCCGACCATGGCGCAAGTCGCCAAGTTGAATGCGGCTTCCGCGCTGCCACCGCCGACTCAGGAGCATTTGCAAGGCAACCATCTGACGCTGCAACTGGAGCCGAATGCTTTGGTACTGGTGAAAATTCCGGCGGCGTCGGCACCGTAGGTCGCAAGAAATTTAGTTGGCAGGGGAGTAGCTAGATCAGGCGACGTAATTGCTGCTGCGGGGTGAAGATTCTGCGCGGAACAAGGTAAGTGGCGGTGAGGCAACTGACGGCGCCGGCAATAAAAATCATGCTGAGGATCACGAACTGGTAGAGCGCGGCGTAGAGGGGCGAAGTCCCGGAGAGAACCATGCCGGCCATCATGCCGGGAATCCAGACGATGCCGAGGGAGCGCAGATTGTCTGTGGCGGGAATCAAGCTGGCATGAAACGAGGCTTGTAAATAGGGCTCAGCGGCATGGTCGGGAGCTGCGCCGAGCGCCAGGGCAGATTCGATTTCACCGCGATGAGATCGGACTTCTCCCAGGAAGCGATTGAGAAAGAGCGACTGAATGTTCATGTTCTGGGCAATGACCATGCTGCCTACGGGGATGAGGATGATGATCTTCGGTTCGACAATGCCGAGCAGCGTCATGACGGTGAGAACTCCGCCAGCGCCGGCAGCCATGCACAGCAGGGAGAGCTTATAAGCTCCCGGTAGCTCCGGCACGCGGCGCCGCACAATCGTGGCTGCAATGAAGATCATGACGATGAGGACGGGGATACTAGTCCACCAGGGACCGCGCAGCAGGATGACGATCAAAAAGCCGACGAGCAAAATCTGAACGATGCCGCGCAGCAAGACGAGAGGAATTTCGCGACCGATTTTTGCGCCGCGGCGGCCCGCGAACTGGGCCACGAGAATGGCGAGCAGCGCGACGACGGCGGCTTGGCCGAGGCCAAGAGACATTTGGGTGTGGAACAGGAGATTAAGCATGCAACTGCTCCTGTGTGGTGCCGAAGGCAACAGCCTGGCCTGCTTCAAGCCGCAGCACCAGGTCGGAGACGCGGCGAGCCTGGGCGACATCGTGGGTGACCCACACGCAAGTCATGTTGCGCTCGCGAACCAGCGAGGCCAGCAGGCGCTCGACGTCTTGCTTCGAAACATCATCGAGGGCGGAGGTTGGCTCATCGAGTAGTAGGACCTGGGGCTGGTTGGCGAGGGCGCGTGCGATGGAGATGCGCTGGGCCTCGCCTCCGGAGAGAGTGGCGACATCGCGATCTTCATAGCCGCCCATCCCGACTTGCTGGATCAGGTCAGTCACCTGGGCATCGTTCAGGACGATTCCGTGCTGGGCGGGACCGTAACGAACATTGGCGGCGGCCACACCCGGAAATAAATAAGGCTGCTGCATGACCATGCCGATACGACGGCGCAGGGTGCGTGGATCCATCGTGCGGGTGTCGATGCCCTCGAGCAGGACAGTGCCGCTCGTGGGTTCATCCAGGCGATTCAGCATGCGCAGCAGGGTACTTTTGCCGGCTCCGCTGGGCCCGAGGACGGCGAGCACCTGCCCTTGATCGAGGACCAAGCTGACAGCGTGCAGCAGGGATTTGGGGCCGCCCGTCTGATCGACCGCGCGGGAAAGATCCCTGGCTTCCAGTACGGCCGCATTTGTCGTCAACGTTTGTCCCGGCAGGTCATGAGGCCAGTTTAATTGAGGCAACGGAGTGGACGTCGCTGGACTGAACATCCCGCTGCGATTGCTGAGGGTGGGCGAGGCGGCGCCGTGGGGAATTGACGAGCCCGATGGTTCAGCAGGCTCGCTGGCACTGGCCGCTACCAGGCAAGACCACGATTCCTGTCCTCGATGGGTCCACCGAGCAAATCAACCTGGTTCGCTACTATTGAACGGTAGCGTTGACGGCGCTTTCTACGACTTGTCCCGACGTATTGACTGCAAGCACCGCGAAACGGTGAGTTCCCGCAGCAACGGAGATCGTCGTGTTGATTGTGGAGGCTGCGATGGAGTATTTCTTGACGCCGTCGATCCAGACCTGCATGCTCGCCAGCGTGCCACTGACCTTTCCCGTTGCCGATATCTTGACAGGAGAGGAAACGGTAGACCCGCTGGATGGGCTACAGATGTGAACGCCAGCGGAAGTCGGAGCGCTGCAGGACGAGTTCGTGACGTTCAGGGTAAAGACTTTGGAGTCCAATGAATTATCCCAGCCAGCGCCGTAGACCACGATTCTATGCGAGCCAGCGCTCAAGGGAAGTGACGCATTCAGGAATGCATAATTCGAAAACGCGCCTGCGAACTGCTCCGCCTGTTTCTTGCCGTCCGCCCAAATCTCGACCTTGCGCATCGGCGTGTCGCCCGAGGCTCCAATCGCGAAGTTGACGGGCGAACTGACGCTACTAGCCGGACTGCATACATTGATGCCGACAGCCGCATTGGGCGCTTTGCAGGTGGGGAAATTGGCGGCGGTCTGGTTCAACAGAGTAACCACTTCATCTGCGAAACTGGACGACGCAAAATCGGTGTAGACCAGGTCACTTTTGGTGTCGCTATTGGCTCGCAAGGCGAAAGGCCCTGCCTCGAAACCATATGAAGTGTTGGAAACTGACGTCTGTGGTCCGAACTGCTTGTTCCCCTTGCCGGAAAGAATGGCAACGTTGCTGCCTGTCGATTGACCGCAACTTGGATCTTGAGTAAATGCGATATCGGGGATGTGGTCGCCGTTGAAGTCCGCGATGGCAATCTGGTCGCCGCTCCCAGCCGCAGGGCAACCATTGGTTGGAATCTGGGCGTATTGCATCTGGCGATTCGTTGCCCCGTAGAAGACGATGAGAAAGGGCTGCTCACCTTTGCAGCCCGGATCGTGACAATACATGGTGGCGGTACTGATCAGGTCGCTGATGCCATCGCCGTTCACATCGGCCGCCTCAAGAAGCCCGCCAGCGGTGCTGTCGGAATATGTCATCGTAAAGCTTCCGGCGCCATTGCCGCTGAGGACTTCAACCAGGTAACTCCCGTCGAAACCTCCGCCACCCTGGATCCATAAGGCGACGTCGGCTTTGCTATCTTCATCGAAGTCACCGGTCAGAAGTTTCACAGGATAGTCCGAAGACAGGTCACCCATTGGAAGTCCGTGTGTCGTCGGTCCGGCCCGGAAAGTCCCGTCTCCATTGGCCAGGAGGACCTGCAGATCGCTGCTCTGCGCCCTTACGCTGGTGGTTAGCAGCAGAAGATCGGTTTTATTGTCATGGTTGACGTCGGCCGCGCCCAGGGTGACCATTTGCGGATTTACACCGCTTAGATAATGGGTCACACGAGCACGAAAGGTTCCATCACCGTTCCCGAAATAGAGGTAAAACCTGTTTTGGCCTATGACCGGGGCCGCCAGATCGAGCTTCCCGTCTCCGTTGAAATCCGCCAGCACTGTGGGAATACCGCCGTTGACGCTGGGAAACGTGTATGTGATGGGCGCCTTGTAGGTTCCATCCCCGTTGGATAGGACCGAACTGAAGTTGCCGGCAGGGCCGTCCTCCCACTGTGGACGGGCGATCGTAATCAAATCTTCGTGGCCATCGCCGTTCAGATCGCCGTGCAGGACCACGGTGTTGTTCTCACTTAGGTGAGCTTTATGCACCGTGAAACCGGGTGTTTGAGAGATGGCGGAGAGGGAAAGGAGGGCGGTGACGCTGAACGTGAGAAGAAGCTTTTGCATCGGAGATGACTCCGTCGTGAGGCTGGCTGCCAGACACTAGGAGTGCCCAAACAAGAAGCGAGTTGTCCAGATAACGCAGTTTGATTGGTGAAGGCCCCGCAATTCGTGTCTGAGAAAGCGCTTGCTGGCTGGATGTAGGCGTGACCGTCCAGACTCAATCTTTACGCGGGAGTGTGACGCTGAAAGCATGTACGAATCTTGCCGAGATTACGCGGGAGAAATAGATGGAATAGCGGTCGGTTCGGGCTACCAGCGTTGCAGATGACGGATATTTGGGAGGAAATTGCGGCGACGAAATTCGGGGTCGCGGGATACTATATCGGTCAGTGGCGTCTCCTGAAAACAAGCGACGCGTGGTCGCGATAGTCATTGTCTTGGTGCTGGCGGCACCATTGAGCGCCCTGGCAGGCGGGCAAAGTCCATCTGACGCTGCGGCAGGCGCAAAAGACCATACCCGAAATGGATACGTCGGAGATGATGCCTGCCTGCGCTGTCATGCAAAGACAGTAGCTTCTTTTCACCAGACAACGCACTTTCGCACTTCCAGTGGGCCGAGTGAAACCTCGATCCTGGGTAAGTTCACATCGGACAACGACATTCTGAAGACGGCGAATCCTGGACTTTATTTCAAGATGGAGGAGCGTCGCGCGGCGGGGAGCAAATCTTCATTCTCTGAGACGGCGGTGGAAGGAGATGCTCCCGACACCACCTCCGAGACCGAGCCGATTGACGTGGTGATTGGGTCCGGGGAGAAGGGGCAAACGTATCTGTACTGGAAGGGGGACAGGTTATTCGAACTCCCCGTCTCCTACTGGACGAGTTTGGGATGGGTCAACAGTCCTGGCTATCGCGATGGGATTGCGGATTTCAACCGGCTGATTATTCCGCGATGCCTGGAGTGTCATGCAAGTTATTTTGAGTCCCGTCAGCCACCCGTCAACCGGTATAACCCTGCCGGGTACTCGCTGGGCATCCACTGCGAAGTCTGTCATGGGCCGGGGCGAGACCATGTCGCGCTGGAAGCATCGAAGTTGGCGGCTGGATCAAATGCTGACGCGGCGAGAGGAGCTACTTCCAGCGCGGC
>JAZKAG010000034.1:254-5441 GCA_040389265.1 Acidobacteriota bacterium | reverse complement strand
GCGTACTTCTTCCCTGATATTCTGCCGGAAAATCTACGTAGACACGGGATGGGTCAGCCGTCGCAGGACAGGCGCATTTCCTAACGGAACCAATTCAGCATCCACCGGCGGACCACCCGATTTTGGAATCATTTTTCCACGCAGCGTCACGACCGGCGCATCGAAGGGCTTTAGCGGATTCGCCGTCGAGGATGCGTCGACCGCTTGAAATCCAAAACCATTCCAGCGTTGTTCACGCGGAAGAGCCAACTCTTCTATAGTCTCCGTCGGCTCGTAGTATGCATCTTCGAATCCCGGGAGAGGATAGCTTTTGATCACCGTCTTGCTCGACGGAATCGGCCGCACAAAGAGCAGTGCGCCATATTGCAGTGCAACTTCACCATTGATCGCGACCACTTCCTCCACGATTGGTGTAAATCGAATCTGAATGCTATCGCCGGCATTCCACTTCTTGCTCACGCGCCAATATTCTCCGACGCGAGAGATCTGTGCACCTGCACAAGAAATCTCCGTCCCACGCGACCAGCCCGGATCCCGCAACAAAATGGCAAACTCGGCTTGCCGCTCCGGGCGCAGCACCATGTCGACCGTGTTCTGGAACGGATAATTTGTCTTTTCTTCAATCGTCACCTTCACTCCATCCACCTGCGTATTCAAGGTGCAAGGTCCGTAGAGTAATGCCGCCAGCGCTCCACTTTGATGACGCATCCACATGCCGCGCACGTACATCGCAGCGACATTGGTCGCATTCGGATTGCAGCACACCGCGACATCGGTGTGGGTGGGAGAGAATTTATTACGAGGCTCCGCCTGTGCGCCGTCTGGAGTGCGCCCGTTGCAGTGAAGCCGATTCTCCGGAGTCAAGTATGTGATCGCGCGACCATCTGCCATCCTCGATCCCTGCGCCGCGTTGAACCATAGCTTCTCAATGTGATCGCCCAGGGCAGGCACACCAGTCTTCTGCAGCGCCGACTCCAGGGTGAATTGCAGCTCCTTGCTGCCGCAGTATTCATACTCCGTGTAGGTAGGATCGGGTGGAAGATTGTCGATGAATTCCTGGCTGACCGCCGAACCGCTCGGCTCTGTGTACCAGGTCACCTTTCGCAGTGCGTTCTGCGAAGCTAAGCCTAAATCCGCGGAACCCGTCGTCATGGCGAGCCACAATGGCAACCGGATCGACTCATACACGTGAGCACCATGCCACACAAATGGCACATTCGGATTCAGTAGCGAGCTCAAACTGGTATCTGCGGTGGGCGATTGCTGGCTCCACCCCCGATACAGCATTGCGGAAAAATCAGGGTATTTCCGATCTCCAGTCAAATAGTACAAGCGCTCCATCACGTCAGAAATCATCAGGTCATGCGGCTCACCCCAGGGAATCGGCTTCTTGCCGCCGCCATAGACAGAAACGGTCAAATCTGCCGACCGCTTTACGGCTGTCATCACGTCCGCATTACTTGTCAATTCTGCGTAATCCAGCAAGCCGCGCAGCAGACATGCCTGCGTCCACAATTCACCGGAATGCTCGAACCGCGAATCTGCCGCGTACACACCCAGGTATCCATCCTCACCCTGGGAGCTAAGGATGTGTCGAACATAGGCATCGGCCTCGCGCATCGTTGCAGCATCTTGCGAAAGATATGCCATCTGGATGAATCCGGCGCGCCAGTTCCCCTCCGTCTCTCCGTTCCACCATTTGGAATTGATCGCGTTCGCTGTGTTGCTCGCGTGCGTCGAGTTGCGGCGGGTCACAAAAATGTCGCTCGATGCCTCATGGCAAAGCTCTCCCAGGTGCCCCGCAAAACCTTCCTTCAAGTCACGAATCATCTGCGCCTGGATCCAGCCCGACGGCTTGACTTCCCCGACCGTCAGCCATGAAAAGACCGGTGTCACCGCAGTCGAACCGGCTCCAGTGCTCGTCGGTTTCATTGCACCGGGATCACCATCTTGCGGAGCCAGCCCGAACGCCGAAGCAGGAACAAGCACTGTGCCACTCGCCGCCGCGAGCAGCAATTTTAAAGATTCTCTACGATTCATTCCTGTACCCGTAAAGCAGATTGATTCCGCATCTCGACTGAGTAAATCTGCTGCATGAACCCTTCGTCATTGACGTTTTCCAATCAAATAGAGCATGATGACATACTGTTCACGGCACTTCTGGGTTTTGCGAACCAGCGGCGCTGTCACTACAATCTCCCAGGATCGTTTCGCCAGTCAACCTCCAGGAAAGTAGGCCCCGTGAAAAGCATCGCCTGTCTAACTCTCGCCTTGCTCATTCCTTCCTGCCTATCGACCCCGATTCTTTTTGCGCAGAATGCTCCATTGCAGCGCCAGTGGACATTGGACAACGGCGTTGTTCGCAAGGCGCTAAAGTTTTCCGACGACTACGGTCTGGAGACAACCCAGTGGACAGACCTGCAATCGAACCACGAATTTATTACGCAAGGTTCGCAGCATCCGCAGTGCGATGAATTCAGTGTCAACTTCGACCAGCAACCCATCTCCGGCAAAGCAGCCGATGTGCGACTGACCGCGAGTCGAGAAGATACGCTTCCCGATGGAACCAGAACGCTGGCGCTTTCGTTTGACGCCCGACATGCGCCGCTCGAGATCACAGTTCATTACGAATTGGGGAAAGGCCAGCCTGCAATTCGCCAATACTTGACCCTCGCCAACACCGGCCCCGTACCTGCAACCTTGAGCCATTTCAGCGTCTCCTGCGGTGTTCTCTTTCCCGGACCGCGCCACAACCTGATTGCCTTTGGAGGCTACGGTGAGCAACCCCGCGAAACCTTTTTCACCGGTCGAGTCAACGACGTTGCGGTTTTGTCGGAGGACGCAAAAACCGGCATCGGCTTTTCTGTTCTGAGCGAGGTGCCAGGTTATTTGAAGCGCACGGAGGTGGACGATGGATGGTCCTCCAGCTTTGCCGCCATGTACGACACGGATCTATTCCCCTTTCAACGGACGCTCGCCCCGCACGAGACCTTCACTTCTGCCGCGGCATCTGTCTTGTTCTACCGCCGCGGAACTGCAGAAGATCCGCATTGGCGAATTCCCTCCTACGTCCGGGATCGGATTTCATACAATCACGAGACAACACCGCCAGAATGGATTTACAACACCTGGGAGCCATGGCAGCGAACGATCAATGCTTCCCTGGTGAAGACCTTAGTTGCGAAGGCCAGCGCTGATGGTTTCACACTGTTCACCATGGACGACGGCTGGCAACAAATTTACGGTGAGAACCTCATCGACAAAAAACAATTCCCGCAGGGCCTTGGGCCAGTGTTTGAGCAGCTTGACGCACTCGGTATGAAGCGCGGTCTGTGGGCTCCGGTGGCTTTGATTAACAGCAAGTCGGCGCCCTACGTGCAACATCCAGACTGGGCCTGTCGCGAAGAAAACGGCCAGCCGCGCTTATCGCGAGCCCAGGAAGGATTGGGAGTCGTGATGTGTCTTGCCTCTCCCTATAAGTACGCGGTGATCGAACGCATCTCCAATCTGGTCGAGAAAAATAAGTTGAGCTACGTAAAGCTCGACTTGACTTCAGTCTTCAACGTCTACGGCGAAGAACCTGGATGCTACGAGCAAGGCCATGAACATAAATCTCATCAGGAATCTGCCGAGCGAATCTACGAAGCGCTGCAGTTCATCGCAGAAACCCTGCACCAGCGATTTCCCAACCTGCTGATCGACTACACGTATGAATTGTGGGGAGAGAAACATCTCATTGACTACGGCCTGCTGCGCGTTGCGGATCTCGATTGGATGAGCAACGTGCGCGACCAGTCTGCCAACGACGCGGGTCCGCTGCAGGTGCGAACCCTGCTCTACCAGCGGGGAATGGCGATTCCGGTGGAGAGTATGTTGATTGGCAATCTGCAGGCCGAAACTCCTCCATGGCAGGAGCACGCTGCCACGGAGATGGGATCCGGCCCGGTTTTTCTTGGGGATCTGACGAAGCAAACGCCCGCAGAAAGCCAGCATTACAAGGATTGGATTCAGCGCTACACGAAACTTCGCGGCGACGTTCCGATGACGGATTCATTCTTCCCGCTCGGATCATGGCAGCAACCGCGGGTAGATCGATGGGATGGATTCGCTCGCCTGGCGCGCAGTGGAGAAGGAATGATTGTGTTGTTCCGCAACGACAGCCACGCCCCCGCCGCACAATTCAGCATTCCAGGTTATCCGGATGGCTCCTTCGAGATGACCGACTGGAACCGCGGAAACAAAATCACGGTACAGGGCGACAAGATGCGCACCCACATCACGATTCCCTTTGCTGCCGGCGAAACAACGGCGGTCATGGAGATCCATCGGAAGGCTTCCACCCCATAAAGTTTTCTCCGTCACTGCAGCAGGCTTTGATGGCTTGATCACGGCGTACATCAGGACATTTCTTTCGCGATAGGACCGAAGGATGCATGCAGTTTCGCTGAACTGGCTTGACCTCCTCATCATCGGCGCCTATTTCCTGGTGATCGTACTCATCGGGCTACGGCTGCGCCAAAACTCCAATACCTCCGCGCAATTTTTCCATGCTGGGCGATCGCTGCCGGCCATCGTGACCGGCATCGCCTTCGTAGCCGCAAATTGCGGCGCGCTGGAAGTCATGGGCATTGTCTCCGCGGCCGCGAAATATGGTGCCCGTGCCAATAGCTTCTATTGGGTCGGCGCCATTCCAGCGATGCTGTTCCTCGCCTTATTCATGATGCCGATTTATTTCCGCAGCAACGCGCTCAGCGTTCCGGAATTCCTGAAACTGCGCTTCAACGAACAAACTCGCATCTTGAACGCCGTATCATTTGCTACTTTAATGATCCTGGTTTCCGGCATCAGCCTCTATGCTATGGCAATCATTCTGCGCCAATTTCTTGGCTGGAGTTTCGCCACCGGCGTAGTCCTGGCGGCCGTCTTCGTCTTGCTGTACGTCGTGCTCGGCGGCCTCAAGGCCACCATCTACAACGAAGTACTCCAATTGATTCTGCTGGTCGCCGGCCTGCTTCCCCTGGCAATCTTTATCTTGAAAGATTTCCACGGCTTCAGCGGCTTGAGAAATGCCCTTCCCACCACGCTCTCCCACACCTGGAAAGGTCTTCCCTTCGCAAGCCCTTCTCAGTCGCCCATGGATATCTTCGGTACTGTGGTCGGGTTGGGATTTGTCCTCGGCTGCGGATA
>JAZKAG010000034.1:0-244 GCA_040389265.1 Acidobacteriota bacterium | reverse complement strand
ACTGGCCGCTCGCGACCTGAAAGCCTCGATCGAAACGCCGTTGATTGGCGCGGTGACAAAGCTGTTTTTCCCATTGCTGGTCGTGCTTCCAGGCCTGGCTGCCGTCGTGCTTTTCCCTTCGAGCCTGGCAGCGCGATACGACCTTGCACTTCCCGCCTTACTCGCACACTACTACGGGCACGGCCTGCTCGGTCTCGGCGTCACGGCGATGCTGGCCAGCTTCATGTCTGGAATGGCCGGCAAT
>JAZKAG010000033.1:0-5257 GCA_040389265.1 Acidobacteriota bacterium | reverse complement strand
CGGCGGCTAAGTGTTTCAGCTCGGCATCCTGACGCAACGTTTCCGGGCGAACATTGGTGGGAAATAGTTGCGGATGACGTTCTTCCAGGCGAAAATCCGTGGGAGTTTTGTAGCCGTAGAATTGCTCGGATCGGGCGATGATGCTTTCATTAATCGCGAGCATGGCGGCGAAGGATTGCGACGGATCACCGCTGGCGATGGCGTCGCGAAGGGGCAGATTGCGCGCGGCAATCCAGTCTTCCAGCCAGTCGAAACCCCACTCTAAAGGGCGGACAATGCGATTGGTATCCCGCGTCGTCAACTTTGTTTCCCAGGCGTACATCCATCGCGCGTACCACTGTTTCAGCATGCTGATTCAATGCTAGCAGCGAACTCACGGTAGCGAAGCTGGCGCAATTCTGAAGTTTGACGGTGCGGCGTGCACAAGTTCGGCTCATTCTTTGGGTGCTCCCAACCGCACATTGAAACCAACGATTGGACCCCACACGTTAATTCCGAAATCCTGATACTTCGGTTCGGATAGGAAGGCGTTGGAGACGTGCATATAGGTTGCGCCAACCTCGAGGCTGTATTTGGGATTGAAGTCATACCGCACGCCGCTGCCTGTCATGTAGGTGAACGTCAGGTCCTGACCTTGCGCATAATCCACCCCCTTCGGTCCCTTGGCATCGATGTTTCCCACGCCTCCGCGCATTTCATAATAAGGAATCACTCTCCAGTTATGCGGGATGAAGTTACGCCGAATACCAAAGTCGAACGCCGTATAGCGCGTTTCCGCCCCCCGAGGAATGGCAGTGAAGGAGCCGCTGAAGGTAAAGTCTGTGCTGCCGCGCAAAATCCAAGGGCCATGGATGCCATCCACCTGCCAACGCAGCGAAGCAATGTTGGGGACTAAGGTGTATTTCAGCGGCCAGGTCGTATAGGGACTACCCAGGAAAACGTCGAAGATGAGGGGAATGTTGTACGGGAGCCATCCTACTTCATAGGAAAATTCAAGCTTATTTCTATAGAAGATGGCTCGGTTGAAATCGGCTTTCAAGTGCCGCGCCGATTTTGGTGAGAGCTGAGTTTTGGAATCGTGGCCGAGTGCGAGATGAGGGAACGATGCCAACATACACGCACATAACACCAGCTTTTTGACACGCATTCTGTGATTCACCCCCCAAGGGGCTGGACCTCGAGTGGGAACCAGCACGATATATCTAGATGCGGTCAATGGATGGCGCGTCATCCTGAGCAACATTTCGATCGCAGATTTCTCGAATGATGGGATCGACGATTTATTCGCAGGTGATGCGTGGCACGCGGGCGGCGATGGCGCAGAGAATTTCGTAGGGAATGGTTCCGGCCCAGCGGGCGTGATCGTCGGCGGTTATGCCCTGGCCGTCTTGTTGTCCGAGCAGGACGACTGGATCGCCGGTGGCGGCGTTGGGGATGTGGGTGATGTCGACGACGGTGAGGTCCATGGACACGCGTCCGAGGATGGGGGCGGGGGTTCCGTGGATCAAAACATGACCGCCTGCGGAGGCGTTGGTGCTGGATAATTTGCGATTCAATCCGTCGGCATAGCCAACGGGCAGCAGCGCCAGGCGCATGGTTGCAGGGGCGATGAAGGTGGCGTTGTAGCCGATGGCAGTGCCGGGGGCGACGGTACGCGTGGAGGCGATGGCAGTTTTCCAGGTGAGGATGGGTTGCAGGCGAGCGCGGGCTTCTTCTGCGGCGGGGGAATCGCTCCCGGAAAATTTAGGCGCGTATCCGTAGAGCGCGATTCCAGGACGGATGAGATGTTTTGCACCGGCTTGGGTGGGAATGACGTTGTGGAGGTTGTGATGCTGGGCGAGGAGGGTGGAAGAATTTCCGGCGTGAATCCACTGCGGATGAAAACCGGCGGCGAAGATCAGGTCGACTGCATTTCGGAAGGCGGTGCGCTGAAGGTGATTCTGGTTGGCGTCAAGCATGTCGGCGGATGCAAAGTGAGTGTAGACGCCGGAGAGACGTAGTGCGGGAAGATTTTGCAGCGTGTCGAGCAGCGGATCGAGGTCGGCGGGCGCCACTCCCTGGCGGCTCATGCCGCTGTCGATTTCCAGATGAATGGGCACGCTGCCGAGGGCGAGCTTGTGTTTTTGCGCGACGTCGGCGAGCCAGACGAGTTGCTGCCGTTCCCACACGGTGGGGATGAGTTGCGCGTCAATCAGTGTGTCGGCCTCGTCGTGCATGAGGCCGCGCATCACCAGAATGCGGACCTTGGGGCAGAGTCGGCGGAGCGCCACGCCTTCTTCGACGGAGGTGATGCCGAGCCATTTTGCGCCGGCTTGCACCAGCCCGGGAGCGCATGGGGAAAGGCCATGTCCATAGGCGTTCGCTTTGACGACGGCAAGCAAGTCGGTGGTGGCGGAACGTTCAGGCGCGTGATTCGGCGCGTCGCTGGCGGGAAGCAAGGAGCGCAGATATTTGAAATTGGCAATGAGTCGCGAGCGGGAAATTTCCGCCCTAGTAACTGGGGACGTCAGCATCTTCGCCCTTATAAGGATTTTCGAATCGCGTGTACTCGGGCATGTACATCAGGTGAACCACGCCGGTGGGGCCGTTGCGCTGCTTGGCGATAATGATTTCCGCCTGATTTTTGGATTCGGGATCTTCGCCACCGTCATCCTCACGATTGTAGTAGCTGTCGCGATGAATGAAGGCGACCACGTCGGCATCCTGCTCAATGGAGCCAGATTCGCGCAGGTCGGAGAGCATGGGTTTCTTGTCGCCGCCGCGTTGCTCGCTGGCGCGGCTGAGCTGGGAGAGGGCAATCACGGGCACACGCATTTCTTTTGCGAGAGCTTTCAAGCCGCGAGAAATGGTGGAGACTTCCTGGGTGCGATTTTCCGGGCGACGACCATTGGGGCCACCACTGCCGGCGCTCATTAGCTGGAGGTAGTCGATGACAATTAGGTCGAGCTTGCCGCCGCCCTGCTGACGCAGACGACGTGCTTTGGCGCGCATTTCCGCGAGGGAGATGCCGGGAGTGTCATCGATAAACATTTTGGCTTCGGCGAGGCGTTCCAGGCCGTTGACGAGTTTGTCGCGGTCGTCGCGGGTCAGAAATCCCGTTTGAATATGGCGCATGTTGACCATGGATTGCGAAGCCAGCATGCGTCGCAGCAGGGCCTCTTTCGACATTTCCAGCGAAAACACGCCGACGACTTTGCCATCGCGGACGGCGGCGTTTTCGGCAATGTTGATGGCCCACGCGGTTTTGCCCATGGAGGGGCGGGCGGCGATAATGATGAGCTCTGATGGTTGCAGGCCGCTGGTCATGCGGTCGAAGTCGACATAGTGGGTGGCCAGACCGGTAATTTCGCGGCCTTCCTTATATAGATTGTCGATCGAGCCGAAGGAGCCTTTGACGATTTCTGGAATGCTGGAAAATCCCTGGGTGATGCCGCGCTCGGAAACTTCCAGCAAGGCGGTTTCAGTGGCGTTCAGGACTTCGAGGGCATCTTCGCTTTGATCGGCGCAGCGAGCCTGCGCGGTGGAGCAAATGCCCATCAGTTGCCGCAGGATGGATTTGTCTTTGACGATTCGGACATAATCTTCAATGCTGAGGCGGCGGGGAAGATTTTCTGTGAGGGAAAAGATGTAGGCTCGATTGCCGATCGATTCGAGCTCCTTCAGGCGGTCGAGTTCCTCGCTCAAGGTGATGATGTCGACGGCGCGATTGGCATCAATCAGCTCGCCCATGCGGGCATAAATGCGACGATGCGAATCGAGAGAAAAATCGTCTGCAATCAGACGCTCGGCAGCCTCACTGTAGGCTGCGTTATCGAGCAGGATGGCGCCCAGAATGGTGCGCTCCGCCTCGACGCTGGCGGGCAGTCCATGTTCGAGCGAAATTTGAGATAGGGTGGCCACTGTTTATGAGTGTAGCGTCACTCGGCGGCGATCCTTCACCGTGAATAACAGGGTACCAACGGTGGAAATCACGCTGGCGCAGTATCATATCCGTAGTGTCTGGCAACAGAGTGATCCGATCGATTTCCCCGATCCGTCGGGTCCATGCGGCACCAGGAGTTTTCGATTGACGAAGCAATGGGTTGTATCTTTTCGCCGGCATTTACTTTTGCCCGGGCTGGTCTTTGGAGCCATTCTCGCAACCTCTTCCACTTCCCAGGCGCAATTGCCGATGGAGTCGAATGCGCAGCAGTCGGCGGGGCAGATGGCGCAACAGGTCGGGGACCTGCAGAAGGTCGCCGATCGGTGGGACGAAGCCGTTTACCAGCATGATCAATACGCGTTGGAACTGGTGCTCGCTCCCCAGTTCATCAACATCTCGGACACTGGCGATGTCAGCAACAGGGACCAGCAGATTTCCGAGATGATGATGAAGGACGCGCTCCGTTATCAACTGACGCAGAAAGTGGTCAGCGTTCGCCTGGTTGGCGACGTTGCGGTGGCGAATGGGACCTATGAACGCGTGTTTCAGGGGAGCAAGCTGAGTCGAACGAAGACGAAGACAGAGCGCGGAGTCTTCAGCCAGGTGTATGTGAGAGCGAGAAATACCTGGGAATGCATTAACTCGCAGCGAACCATCATTCAGCAACCCGTAGTGAAGGGGAAAAAGAAGTCGCAAAGCGACACCCCGGAGAAGCCGCTGAACCATGACCTGGGATTCCATTTCCCTGGCATGCATCACAATTCCGACGCTGGTTCCACTTCTGGATCGCCCTCTACCGCGGGTAGCAGCACGACCTCCAGCACTAGCCCGGCATCGAACTCAACCGCCCCGCCGCAAGAATAAGAATTGTTCGCCGGTTTCTCTAAGCGGTGGCGGATGCGGCGTTGCGGGCTTGGATTTCAATATAGATATTGATGAGCGACAGGGCTGCGGGCGTGACGCCGGGAATGCGGCTGGCGTGGCCGATGGTGCCAGGGCGAACGCGCAGCAATTTTTCCTGCATCTCGCGTGACAGTCCGCTGACGGCGGTGTAGTCGAACCAGGCCGATGGCGCGATGCTCGGCACTCTTCATTCGCTCAATCGACTTTCTCTGCTGGTCGAGATAGCCGGCATACTTGATCTCCGTCTCGACGGCCTTCCATTCATTGCGCACGTGAGCAGGAACATGATCCTGCGCCATGTTGGTGCGGATGGATTGCAAATGAACGGCGTCCTCATTGGAGGCGGTTGCGAGCGATTGCTCCAGACTTGCCGGCAATATGGCGCGTAGAGCTTCGATGGTGACCTCTGGCCGCTTCATCAGCTGGGCGTAG
>JAZKAG010000032.1:0-1972 GCA_040389265.1 Acidobacteriota bacterium | reverse complement strand
CGGATGTGGCGCGCGTTTTATGGCCGAACGGGGTCGTCAATGCGGAGTTCCAGATGAAGTCCGACCAGCAGGTGCTGGCACAGCAGCGGTTGAAAGGCTCTTGTCCGTTCCTGTTCGCATGGAATGGGAAGGAAATGCGTTTTGTGAAAGATACCGCGCCGTGGGGATCGGCAATTGGTCTGCGTATTGATGCTTTGGGTCCGGCGCGCATTGCAGCCACACAGGAATGGTTCAAGATTCCGCGCAACGATCTCGTAGCTCGCGATGGTGTGTACGATCTGAGGATTACTGGCGAGTTGTGGGAGACGTATTACTACGACTGGCTCGAGCTGATGACGGTAGATCATCCGGCGGGAACTGAGGTTTTCACAGATGAGCGCTTCGTTGTGCCACCGGTGAAGCTCGCAATTACAGAGACGGAAGTTCCGCATCCCATTGCGCGCGCAGTCGACGATCGGGGCAATGACGTCACACAGATTCTGCGTTCGCTCGACGGCAAGTATCTGGATACGTTCGGGCGTGGGCAATACCAGGGCGTGACCCGCGATCATTATGTCGAGATCGATTTGGGAAATGATGTGTCGACAAGTGACCCGCTGTATCTTATTGCGCGCGGCTGGCTCCATCCTTCGGACTCGACTGTCAACGTGGCGCTAAGCCAGGGGCATAAGCGTTCGAAGCCGCTGAGCCTGGAGCTTCCGAACGGACACGGCGGATGGCGTGTGGTGCGACCTGACCTCGGATTTCCTGCAGGGCGAAACAAGATTTGCCTGATCGATCTGACAGGATTATTCCGCCCTAGAACGCCGAAGAAGGTCAGACTGAGGACCAATCTCGAAATCTACTGGGATCAGGTCGAGTGGGCGCGCGGGGTCCCCAACGCGGCGGTGAAGATAACCCGCATCGAGCCCTCGACAGCGAATCTGCACTATCGCGGCTACTCCACCATCCACCAGGCAAACGCGTCGTCGCCCGAGATCCCAAACTACAACCACCTGATGGCGACCACGCAAATTTGGCCGGACCTGGAAGGCTACTATACGCATTATGGTGACGTACGCCCATTGCTGCACAAGATCGATGACCGCTATGTCATCATGAATGCCGGAGACGAGATTGCGCTGCATTTTCCTCAACCGTCTCCGCCTCCGCAGAGATGGGTTCGGGATTATGTGATTGCCGGAGACGGCTGGATTAAGGACGGCGATTACAACTCGACTGATTCCGCCACCGTACGCCCACTGCCCTATCATGCGCGAACCGAGTACGACACGCCGCCTGCCCCTCTCCAGGATGAATGGGCCTATCGCCATCATTCCCAGGATTGGCTCACATGGCAGACGCGCTATGTCACTCCGGACCGCTTCCGGAGCGCGCTGAGCGATGCAGTGAAAGCGGGAGAGGCACCTACGCGGCAATGAAGCGAATCTCTGCAGCTCGCGTCATTCTGACGCTAGTATTTGTGGGCATGCTGGCCACGCCCGTCATCCTGCGATATCGTTCGCCGCAGTACAGCCAGCATTCCGGCGCACACCCGGATTGCCGGTCAGCACTGACGCGTTATGGAATGTGTTTTGAAGAGGTCTCTAAGCAGGCGGGAATTCACTTTGTTCATGAGGCGCCGATCCTGGATCCGAAGCTGAACCGAATCATGCCAGAAGTCGCGTCGATGGGCGCTTCCGTCTCTATGGTGGACTATAACCGCGACGGATGGCCTGACATTTATGTGACGAACAGCAGACTCGGCAGCATGAACCACCTGTATCGCAACAATCACGATGGCACCTTTACCGATGTAGCGCCGCAGCTGGGAATCGCCGACGTGAACAAGCCTGGTACCGGCGTCTCCATGGGCGCAGTATGGGGCGACTACGACAACGACGGATATGAGGACCTGTTTCTGGTCAAATGGGGCAAGCCGGCGCTCTTCCACAATGATGCCGGACATAAATTCAGCGATGTGACATCGGAG
>JAZKAG010000031.1:4890-35003 GCA_040389265.1 Acidobacteriota bacterium | reverse complement strand
CGCAACCTGCGCGCTTCGTCGGGGACACCACCCGCTGCTTCACTTGGGAGATTTTTCATTTCGTCGCAACATGGCGTTTGTAACCTAGAGTGATCTATTCTGTGAGCTACCGCTATGGCCTCTTCGACGCAATCAATCGCTGTGCCCACGGAGCTACCTCCTGGGATTTCGGTTCTTCACACCCCAGAGCCGCAGATTCTGGAGGCGCTTCGTCGCGTCCGCCAGTTGGATGGGCTATCTGAAGCCGAATACCGCTGGCTGATCCTCCATAGTTGGGAATTCTCGGCTCCCCCAGGTACACGTCTCTTCAACGACGGCGATCCGGCGACTCACATGCTCATCATGCTTGCCGGCGAAGTTCAAGTGCGGCGGCAGCATGCAGCTCGCGGTAGCCTGTTCATCGGACGATCTGGCCAAATCACAGGGGTCCTTCCCTTCTCTCGCATGAAGACCACCGGTGGCAGCGGATACGTTTCTGAAACGCTCTGGGGTCTGCAGGTCCCGCGCGAACTGTTCCCGGAAATGCTGGTCGCCATCCCGTCGATGGGACAGCGCTGCGTAACCATCCTGTTGGACCGTGTTCGTGAAGTCACTCGACTCGAACAGCAATCAGAAAAGCTCAGCGCCCTGGGTAAGCTCGCCGCGAATCTTGCACATGAACTGAACAATCCCGCGAGCGCGGCGCAGCGCGCCAGCAGCAATCTGATGGAAGAGTTGCGCGCCTACGGAAAGATCAGTTTCGAGGCGGGTCGGCTGTGCCTGACCAACGAGCAGGAAGAACGCTACATGGAGTGGAACCGAAACATCCGCTGCGCGATTGAAAAGCGGACCGCGCCGCAGAATCCGATTGACGCCGGCGCGCTGGAAGAGCGGCTGAATCGCTGGCTTGAACCGCGCAAGCTCTCCAACACGTGGACCATGGCTCCGGTTTTTGCAGAGGCAGGAGTCGAGCCGGAAGAACTGGCGGTGCTGGATACGTTTCTGAACGTTGAAGCGGCCAACGTCGCGTTGACCCACTTTGCCTCCACGCTACGTGCGGAAAGTATGACCGAAGCGGTGCTGGAATCCACTGCCAGAATTTTTGACCTGATTCGTGCCATCCAGCAATATTCCCACATGGATCAGGCGCCACTGCAGGATATTGACCTGGCGCAGTCGCTGGAAAACACGCTCACCATGCTGCATTACAGGATGAACGACGTCAAGGTTGTGCGCGACTTCGATCCCAAACTGCCACGCATCGCGGCCAATGGCAGCGAACTTAATCAGGTGTGGATGGCACTGCTGGAAAATGCGTTGGATGCCATGCAGGATCGGGGAACCATTCGCGTCACCACGCAAAACGCCGGCGACATGGTGCGCGTCGAAATCTGGGACGATGGTCCAGGGATTCAACCTGAACTGCACAGTCGAATTTTTGAGCCGTTTTTTACCACCAAGCCGCCCGGGAAAGGCGCTGGATTAAGCCTCGATACAGTCAATCGAATTTTGAGTCGGTATCGCGGATTTATCAATCTGGAATCGGAGCCGGGATCGACTTGCTTCCAGATCAGAATTCCCTGGCAACAGGCCGGCGCCTACTAAGCCCGACGAAGGAATTACTTTTCGATCTCAACGCCCCGCCAGAACGCGACATGGTTCTTGATGGCACGCGCCGCCGGTTTCGGATCGGGATAATACCAGGCCGCATCCGAATTTTCCTGCCCGTCTACCAGGATTGTGTAATACCGCGCCTGCCCCTTCCACGGACAGGTTGAAATTGTTGAGCTGGAGCGAAAAAACTCACGCTCAATCGATTCGTGGGGGAAATATACATTTCCTTCCACCAGTTGTGTTTTTTCACTTTCAGCCAAAACTTTGCCGTTCCAGACTGCTTTCGCCATATTTTCGCCTACAACTCCTCATCTACAACAATATCAGATACCGTTCCTCAGGGTTATCCGGCACCCCTTCAAACCCACAAAAGCAAGAAGACGAGCCATCGCTCGTCCTCTTTGCCCACCTCAATTGCTGTTTCCCGAGCCGGACCTGTCCGGAAGGGTTACATGGTGCTGGACTTGCCTGACTTTTTCACCGAATCAATGTGGATGCTATTATTTGCAGCGTCTACCGTCGCTTCCACCTTCACCTTGTCGCCATAATAGTTCTGCACCGCATCGGTGTTGTCGATCGACCATACCTTATTTTTCGCGTCGACGAAGACAGGCTTTTCCCCTGCGTCAACGCACTTTTTGACACACTCTGGCGTGTGCATGGAGGCGCCGCACTTGGCATCGCCAATCCAGCCAGTCAATTTGTGGGCTTTAGCTGTCTGCGCGCCGGCCATTGCCGTCATGCTTCCGAGGGCTAGTACAAATGCGATTCGTTTCATTGTTGGCTCCTAAAGACTTTCGTCCCCATGGGGAGATTCATTTCCAAGCAACTTGGTTGTACACAGCCGTGGGATCGAACGGCAACCCCTCGTGCTGTCCGGCCAAAATGCAAGGGTCTGATTTTCCACCTGACGATAGGCAAGTTCATCAAGCAATCTACTTTGCGCGATCCTGAATCATTTTGAGCCTGGCGCTGAACCTGTCCCGCGCCATAGGATATTTCTCGATCATTTGCGCTGTTTGGCGCATAAACGGAAACCCTGTTTTCGACGCATAGGTCTCTCGAAATTCGTACAGCTTGGCAAAAATAAAAATCCCCTCGCCATTCGAATCCAGGTAGAGATCCGACTTGACGGCGCCATGATTCACCAGCGAAGCGGCCATTTCCCAGTAGCTGATCACCTGGCGAAAATAGGCATTCTCCTCCGAACCGGCGCCCTGCAGGACCGCCAGAAATTCTTCCTGCGTTTTTGGGTTGAACTCAAAAACTACCCACCGCCGTGCTTTGCGCAACACCTCTTCGCGGCGAAGATCGTACAACTTTAAAATGATGTCTGCGTCGTTATGTGTTGCGATCTGACTTTCCATCCATGTTCACTTTCTGCGGTCAATTGTAATGAGCCGCATGCAAGCGCACTTGTGACACCCATCATGCCTTGCTACGCGACGGTCGCGGCTGCTGCTTCGACCGCTTTCTCTTCCGGCTCGCGGGCGTCACCAATGCGTTCTTCGTATTGACAAACTACAGCCTTGGGGTCTGCTGCCGGAGTTTCTTCTTTCCCCTTTTTACCGCGCCCCTTGCCGCGCTTTTCCTCCGCCGCCGTCTGTTTCTCATTGTTGGGGCATATCAGGTAGACACCAGATTTCAGCGACTTCTCCAGCAAGTACGCACTGCCGCATTCTGGACACGACTGCGGGATCGGCTTCAGGTTTGAAGTGAAGTCACATTTGGGATAGTTGGTGCAGCCGTAAAAGAAGTTCCCGCGCCTCGCCTTGCGCTCCGCAATATCTCCCGTGCCGCACTTCGGACACTTTACCCCGGTCAGGTTCTGCTTGATGTACTTGCATTTCGGATAGCCGCTGCAACTGACAAATTCGCCGTACTGCCCGGTGCGCAGCACCAGTTGCATGCCGCATTTCGGACAGGTCTCATCCAGCGGCACCGCAGGCTTCTGCTGCTGTTTGTGTGTCAGCTTGCGAATCGTCTTGCAAGGCGGATCTTCGTTATATCCCGGGCAGGCCATGAACTGGCCAAACGGTCCATTCCGCAGCACCATGACTCGCCCGCAATTTTCGCAAAATTCTTCTTCAGCCTCCGCTCCCTGCGCTTCCGCAGCCTGCAGGTTCGGCTTGCCTTCATAATTTTCGCGGGTAAACTTGCAGCTCACCTGTTCAATCACCAGCTTGCGATCCGGAGCTGCAACTTCCGTCGCTGCTGCTTCCAGTTCTTTCCTGTTCTTCGCGGTCGCCGCTGCGGGAGCTATCCCCGAACCGCCCGTCGTCTTGACCGTCATGGGATAGTCAAGCTTGCTCTCAATCTTCTTGATCGCCTTCTTCGCATCCTTTTCCCACGCGGAACTGGCAATCGTGACCGGCTTCTTTTTGTCGTACGCCGAGCATGCATAAAACGAACCGAACTTGCCCCACTTCAACACCAGCGGCGCGCCGCACTCCGGACATTTCTCCGTCGTCGGCTGCTCCATCCGCTTGATGTCTTCCATGTTCTTGTCGGCGACTTTCAACTCCTCCTGGAAATATTCATAGAAGCCGCTCAGCAAATCTGTCCACTTCTCGGTACCATCTTCCACCGCATCCAGCTCGACTTCCAGCTTGGCTGTATATGCCGGATCGAAGATGTATGGAAAATTTTTGACCAGCAAATCGTTCACCACCTGGCCCAGTTCGGTCGGATAAAACTTGCCCGATCCCTTCGGTGGAACCTTCACCGCGTATTCACGATCCTGAATCGTACTGATGATCGAGGCATAGGTCGAAGGCCGGCCAATGCCGCGTTCCTCCAGCTCCTTCACCAGCGACGCCTCATTGAATCGCGGCGGCGGTTCCGTAAAATGCTGCTCCGGCTTCAACTGTTTCAGGTTCAGCCCTTGCCCATCATTCAACTCCGGCAGGCGATTGCTGAGCGCCTCATCGTCGGCATCCTTGGCGTCTTTGGCTTCTTCATAAATTTTCAGAAAGCCATCGAATTTCAGCACCGATCCGGTGACGCGATAGTCATAATTGCGATCAGCCTTGGCGACAATATCCACGGTGGTCTGATCGAAAACAGCTTGCACCATCTGCGACGCCACAAACCGCTGCCAGATCAGCTTGTACAGCTTGTACTGCTCATCGCTCAGATAGCGCTTGATCTCATCCGGCGTTAGCTCCACGTTGGTAGGACGAATCGCTTCATGCGCATCCTGCGCATCTTTTTTGCCTTTGAAGGCATTCGGGGTTGCCGGCAAGTATTTCTCACCCAATTTCTTGCCGATGTACGTCCGCGCATCCTGAATCGCGTCCGGCGAGACTCGCACGGAATCGGTTCGCATGTAGGTGATCAGACCCACGGTGCCCTGGGTACCCACTTCCACGCCTTCATACAAACGCTGCGCCACACCCATCGTGCGTCGCACGTTGAAACCCAGCTTGCGCGAAGCGTCCTGCTGCAGCTTGCTGGTGATGAACGGAGCGGTCGGATTTTGCCGGCGCTCTTTCTTCTCGACCGAGCGAACTTTCCAATCGGCCTTGTTGAGCGCAGCGACAATCGCATCCGTCTCGGTCTGGTTCGGCAGCGAAGGAGCGTTCACTGTTTCCACGGTGGCGCGCTTGCCGTCGATGCCCATAAAGCGCGCGGTAAATTCCTGGCCTTCTTTTCCGCCACCCAATGCTGGGGTCAGTTGTGCATCCAGCGTCCAATATTCGACCGGCTGAAATGCTTTGATCAGCCGCTCGCGTTCCACGATCATCCGCACCGCGACCGTTTGTACGCGACCTGCGGATAATCCGCGCCGCACCTTATCCCACAACAGCGGAGAGATTTGATACCCCACGATGCGATCCAGCACACGCCGCGTCTGCTGCGCATCCACCAGGCGCGCATCCACGTTGCCGGCATGTTGAAACGCCGCCTTCACAGCTTTCTGCGTAATCTCGTTAAATGTGACTCGCTGAATCGTTGCCTTATTACGAAGCTGCGGCCTCAGCTGCTGTTCCAGATGCCACGCAATCGCCTCTCCCTCTCGGTCCGGGTCAGGCGCCAGATACACCGCGTCCGCAGACGACGCCAGCTTCTTCAGCCGGTCGACTACCTTCTCCTTCCCGGGCATCACGATCAGCTCGGGTTCGAAGGTGCCACTTTCCAGGTCAACGCCAATCTTGCTTTTCGGCAGATCCATAATGTGGCCAAGCGAGGCCTCCACCACGAAATCCTTGCCGAGATATTTGTTAATCGTCTTTGCCTTGGCAGGCGATTCGACGATGACTAGTGACTTTGCCATGCAGTTACGCTTTCCTCTTCAACTACGTTCTTTCCGTGCGGGATGTTCAAAAGACGCATTCCCGCAAATTAGGTAACAAGTGCGAAACTACCACGGTTTCGCCGAACGACACCAGTGACCGCTGTCACAGCCTCGATTTTCATCTGCCTTCCGTCGCCCGCAAAATCACGTCGCCCGTCGATGAAAACCGAAACCGCTGCCAGTTACAAAATTCGCTTCTCTAGAATGTCCTCACGTAATTTTTGCCCGGCATGGCGCGTACGCGTCCTGCCAGCTCCAATTCAAAAAGCGCAGTGAAAATTTCCGATGAGCTCAATTTATCCTCCAGCTTCTCCACCAGTTCATCCAACTGCAATGCCTGGTCGGGGCGGAGTGCATCGAACACTTGCGCCTGGTCTTCCGGCAGGTCGGGCAAATTCGGCTTGCTGAATAACGATGCATCAGACCCGTCGGAGGATGCAATTCCCTGCCGCTCCTCCACCTGCAACCGGACCTGCGTCGGCAATTCTTCCCACACGTCTTCCCAGGTCGCCACCAGCTTCGCGCCCTGTTTAATCAGCGTGTTCGGCCCCCAGGAATTCTTTGAGGTCACGTTTCCCGGCACCGCAAACACTTCGCGATTCTGCTCCAGCGCGCAACGGGCGGTGATGCGTGTCCCGCTGTTTTCGCTGGCTTCAATCACCAACACACCCACACTCATGCCACTCAGAATGCGATTGCGAATCGGAAAATTCTGCGGTGCTGGAAATGTTCCCATGGGATATTCGCTGAGGATGGCGCCACCGGCTTCGAGAATCTGTTCTGCCAGTCGCTTATTTTCCTTGGGATAAATCACGTCAATCCCGGTTCCCCAAACCGCAACGGTTTTGCCTCGCGCCTCCAGCGCCCCGCGATGGGCAGCGGTGTCGACGCCCCGTGCCATACCGCTCAAAATGATCAACCCATGGGCCGCTAAATCGCGTGCCAGCATCTCCGCCATGCCAGTGCCATATACGGTTGGGTGGCGTGTTCCCACAACCGCGATTCCCGGTTGCGCCAGCAGTCTCTTGTCACCGCGCAGCCATAATAGCGTTGGCGGATCGAAAATCTCCCGCAGCCGCGAAGGATACTCTGCATCCGCGGGAGTGACCAGCGTTCCTCCGCCTCGCTGCACCAGGCTCCATTCATTCTCTGCTTGGGCCAGCGACTTACCGGAGGCGATCGACTGCGCCGCACTGGCCGGCAACCGTAGGCCCTCCAATTGCGTCAGCGGCAATCCCAATACGCCTTGCGCCGTGCCCGTCGAATTCACCGCACGCCAAATACGCGTCGGCCCCAGCCCGCTTGTCATGGTCAGCGCCAGCCACGCCAGCCGCTCCCCTTCCAGTGCTTGTGCGGGAGCGACAGATACGGTCGCGCTTTGCCGGTCGTCAGCGGATTGTGCCGGAACTTTCATCGTCAACGTATATATAGGAGCCAACATTTCCATGGAACAAATTGTTCCCCTCGAAAAATTGGCTCGATGTTGCGTGAGCGTATTCGTGGCCGCCTCGAATGTCAAGCTGCGTGCCTATATGACGAGCGTCGAACCCCCCCTCTGAAGACGCAAATTCAACGTGTTGCATCTCCTCGATTCCCGTTGTCACGATTCATCGATTATTCATCGCGGGCTCATCATGCTGTCGCTGCGTATGCGGCATAACTAGGGCATGATTGGGGCGACGTACGACACGATCATCCTGTCGGACATTCACCTCGGGTCCGAAATGAGTCGAGCACAGGACGCGCTCGACGTGCTGCAGACCTACAGCTATCGAAGGCTTGTATTGCTGGGCGATATTTTCTCAGATCTTAATTTTCGCCGCCTCACCAGCGAGCACTGGAAATTCCTCTCCTACATTCGCAAGCTTTCCAATCCCAAGCGCCGGGTGGAAGTGGTGTGGGTCGAGGGGAACCACGACACCGGCCTCGCCAACCTGATGTCGCACCTGGTCGGTGTTCCGGTCTACCAGCGCTACGTTTGGGAGTATGACGGCAAGCGACACCTCGCCATCCACGGCCATCAATTCGATGGCTTCATCAAGAAAAATCTGTGGATCAGCCGATGGGGCGAGAGCCTCTTTTTGCAGATTCAAAAAGTAGATTCGCGCACCCAATGCGTTTCGCGATTTCTCGACCGCATGAACACTCGCTGGCTGCTGCTGTCCGACAAAGTAGCGCGCGGAGCGATTCATTATGCCCGCCTCGGCAAATGCGAGCGTGTCTTCTGCGGTCACACGCACGCGGCGTTGTCACTGCTCTGCGACGGCGTCGAATACTACAACTCCGGCTCGTGGGTGGACGCGCGGGCTACCTTCCTCACCATCAACCAGCAAGGCGTGGAGATACAGACCTATGCCGGCGGAACTCACCATCGTTATCCCAGCACGCAACGAGAGCCAGTCACTGCCGAAGCTGTTGACCTCTTTGAATCGGCAGGACTACCTGCACTTGCCGGATACCAGAGTGTTCGTTGCTGATGCCAACTCCAGCGACGGCACCGCGGAGATGGCGCGTACGTTTGCGGCTCGATTTCCCATCGAAGTGCTCCCCGGAGGTCTGCCTGCTGTGGGCCGCAATGCAGGCGCGCGCCGCGCTGCCACACCTTATGTACTTTTTCTTGACGCGGATGTAGAGCTGCACGATGCAACCTTGCTACGCCGCGCGGTCAGCGCCATGCAGCGTCGTCATCTGCACTGTCTCACCACCCACATCCGCTGTATCAATGGGAATCTGGCCGATCATCTCCTGTTCGGCGGCAGCAATGTTTTTCAAGTGTTGTCCCGCTGGGGATTTCCATTCGCGACCGGCATGTTCATGATGTTCGATCGCGCGGAATTCCAGAGACTCGGCGGCTTCAATGAGCATGCCCTCTACGCAGAAGACTACTTGCTCACCAAACAGATCGCTCGCACACGCTTTGCCGTGATCCCCGGCATGGTGATGACCTCGAATCGCCGCTTTCGAAAGATGGGACACCTGCGCATTGCCGGAATGTTTTTCCTCACCGCACTCAATTCCAGCAACGAAAATTATTTTCTTCGCGATCAAGGCTACTGGGAAGAATCCTAGCCGCAGCATCGATGACCTTGGGTTTCGCACAGGATTACGCAGTCAGCTTCACCGGCTTGCCTTCTGCGCAGGATTTGTAGATCGCGGTGATGATGCGCTGATCACGCAAGCCTTCCTCGCCGGCAGTCTTGGGCTCTTTGTTCTGCAGAATGCACTCGGAAAAATAATCCGCCTCGGTGGCAAACTGTCGCGGCGAGGGATTATCGAAGGCCACCTCGATCGGCTCCTTCCCCTGTGCCTTCCCTGTCAATCTCAATCCTTGATATGCAAACGCCGGATTCAATTCCAGCATGCCTTCCGAACCAACAGCGCGCGCCGAGCCGCCAATAAAGTTGGTGCCATAGCTGCTTGCGCAATGCGCCAGCACGCCACTGGAAAAATGAAATGTCCACACCACATTTTCTTCCACTTCCGTAAACCTGCCATCGTGATCGATGACAGAAGAATAGGCTTCGACGGTCGTCGGCTCTTCCCCGGTGAGATACCGCATCGCCTGGATGGAATAAATTCCGACATCCACCAGCGGACCACCGCCCGCCATTTTCTTGTTCAAGCGCCATTCGCCGGGATGAATGTTAAATCCGTTCGAGCTGCTCACCACCTGCAGCTTGCCGGCATATCCCTGTCGCAACAATTCAATGGCCTTCAAATTGGTCGGCTCATATTGGCAGCGATACGCGATCATCAGCTTGCGATCGGCCTGTTTGCAGGCGGCGATCATCTGCTGACATTCCTTCACGGAGTTGGCCATCGGTTTTTCGCACAACACGTGCTTGCCCGCTTTCGCGGCGCGGATCGTGTACTCCGCATGCATGCCGTTCGGCAACGCAATGTACACCGCATCAATTGTCGGATTCTCGTGGATGGAATCGTAATTCTGATAGTTGTAGATCGCGTTATGCGGAACGCCATATTCATCGGCGATGCGTTCGGCCTTATCGCGATGGCCGCTGACCAGCGCAACAATCCTCGAATCCTTTGAAATCTTCACGCCGGGCATAAATTGGTTCATGGAAATGCGACCCAGCCCGACGATGCAATAACCGATCTTCCTTCCGCCGGATGACGACGAGCCCGACGAATCCGAATCCATTTGAAACGTCGCCACCTCACCCTGCAATGCGCCGGAAAATGCCTCTGCCGAAAATGCGCCGAGCGCGACTGCGGAACCTGCCTGCCTAAGAAAACTACGTCGGCTGGGACTCATGAATTCACCTCACGGGTAAGATGTCGATTGCAGCGACGGCAGCGTTCGCGTCCAGAATCACGCGCCTGCCGGCACTCTACTCAAGCCAGCGCAGTGGCGGCGCCTGCGGCAGCACGCCAGTTTCGGCGGCATAGCGGAAAAATAAATCGATACCGGCCAGGCATGCCTCATCCAGCACGTAATGAATGTGTTCACCTAGATAGCTGCGGATCGTAGCCGCCGGCACTGCAATGCGAGGTGTCCATTCTCGCACCAGGTCCTCAATATGCGCCATGCCGTGGTCTCGCGAATCAACAAAGTCCTGGGTCACCTGTTCTGCCATTACGCCCGCCTGGTCGATCGCCTCCGGCCGTACCCCCCACACCGCCGATACCCAGGGCACGCCCGTGTGCTGCTTCCATACGTGACCGAGATCCACATACTCGAGAGCCTCACCCGTCCGCGTCAAGCGCGCCTCTCGATCCTCCAACGCCAGTAGCGCTGGATCTCCAATCAAGATGGCCGCATCACACGTCTCCAGCATGGCGTCAAGATCGGGCGCGAAGGGAACAAATTCCGGATCGGTCTGGTGAAACTTGCGAAAAATAATCCGCGCGTACGCGTTGGATGTTCGCGAAGCTGTATCGGCGGCCACCCTGCGCACCGCTCTCATTCCGTCCGGATGTTTGATCACCAAAATGATCGATCGCACCCGGTCGAGCGAAGCGATGGTGCACCCGCGAAGAATCGCCAATCCCGGTGTCGTCGCGTAGGCGGCAATCGGAATCAGACCAATATCGGCGCTGCCGGTAGCCAGCTCGACCGCGCATTGGGACGGCATCGCGCTGTGAATCTGGTAGCGCTCCGCGAGTCTTTCCATTTCCGGTGGATGTTCAAAGTCCCACATCAAGGGAGCAGGATTCAGAAATCGAATCGCAGAAATATGCAGGCGGCGCGTCACTGATCAGTGTAGCAATCTATGTCGAAAAATCGCGGGTTCGCAGTGCCGTCCACCGCCACGCCGTGACTACTCAAGCGGCTGCACCGGCGTGTCCTGGGCCACCGCCGCCGTCAAGGCCATATTCGGCGCAATCTCAGCTTGCTTGCCATGCACAAACAGGGCGGTGATGCCGACGAATGGCACAATCGCCACCGAGCGCACCGTGTTGTATTTGTTGCGACCCTCTTTCGTCTCGGTACCGTCCAATGGGATCGCATTCCCGGGTACCTCCAGCGAATGCACCGCAAACGTGATCGTACCCGGCTGACCCGCAAAGCCGGCGCCATCCACCTGGATCACCGATGCCGCGGCCGGCGTTCCTTTTTTCGCGACCACCACCCCGTCCACAGTTAAATCCTTCGCCAGCGCCAACGGAATGGTGTCGCCAATGGCCAACTGTTTTGAAGTCACATCTCCGGTGACCACCAGCGGTACCTCTACGCCTCTGGGCAACATAAGCTTTCCTGGCGGCGCGCTCGCCGGTGCAGCGGCGCTAGGATTCACCTGCCCTGTCCCACTCGCTGCAGGTACTGTTCCCGGCAGAATGTAAGAGGCCGTGGCAATCTGGCTGCGCATGAAATACGGCGCAATCGCGATCACCTGCAGATGGGTTGTCGACGTAATATGGATCGGCCCCACATAGCGCGTGGATTGCGCGGTCGGCGTCCACCCATCGGTGGTGTAATACATAATCGCGCCGCGAGTTTTATCTTTCATCCGCAGAGTGAACGACCCTGGATAGGTGCCTGGCTTCACAGACAGCTTGGGAGTCGCCGCCATCGGCATTCCGTACCCGCCTGAATCGGAATTCTGCATCGCCTGCTGCGCGGCCTGCGATGCCTGTTGACTGGCTTGCATGGCCTGCTGGTTGGCCATTTGCGCGTCTTGCATCGCCTGCTGATTGGCCATCATCGCGTCTTGCGTCGCTTGCTGGCTGGCTTGCATCGCCTGCATTGCGGCGTCCTGGCCGAATGCCAGGGGAGTGAAGAGAACAGAGAGAACCAGGAGAAAAAGCAGGCGGAAGCGCATGTCACACCTCGCTGAAGTCGTTCAGTCTTAGAGACGTTCCGCCGCCCAGGAAAGTTTCTCTAAATCCCGCCCGGACCCGACAAACAATACTGAAGTTTATACTTGACTAATTTCTAGGCTTGCGAGATACTCAAGTTGCTACTTAACTATTTCCCGAAAGGAATTCATCCATGAAAAACCAGAAAGATCCATCCGTCATCCACAGCACCTTTGTCATCGAACGCAACTATTCCAAGTCGCCCGACCGCGTTTTCTCCGCTTTCTCCAATGCCCCGCAAAAACGCCGCTGGTTCTTTGAAGGAGGAAAAACTGAAGTCGAAAAATATGAGCTGGACTTTCGCGAGGGAGGCAGTGAGCACGCCCACATGCGTTTCAAAGAAGGCTCTCCATTTCCAGGCGTCGCCATGGTGACGGACAGCCAATATCTGGACATCACCCCCAATCAGCGCATCGTCATTGCATCCACGATGAGCATTGGGGAGAAACGCGTTTCGGCTGCCCTGGTCACGTTCGAGTTTCTCGCCGGCGAAAAAGGAACGGACCTGATCTGCACCCACCAGGGAGCATTCTTTGAAGGCTCCGGCGGCCCGGAAATGCGCGAAGAAGGCTGGCGCAAGATTTTCGAGAAATTGGACAAGGAAATGGCGAGCTAGGATGACCCGCTCACGTTCAGAGTCCTCCGGTTGCGCCTCGCCGCGGCAAACAGCCGCAAGAACCTGCAGCACTCTCAGAGCCGCCGGCGAACCTTCCGCGCTCGCCGGCGATATCGGAAAGGGGCCTCGCTATGCCGCGCTCGAACATCAATTTTGACGGCCTGTTTCATGCGCTCGGCGATCCCACGCGCCGAGCCATCCTGGACAGGTTGTGCCAAGGGCCTTTATCCGTTTCTCGTTTGGCAGAACCGCTGGGCGTCACCGTCACGGCTGTCATGCAACATCTGCAAATTTTAGAGGCAAGCGGATTTGTCCATACGGAAAAGCTGGGCAGAGTTCGCACCTGCCGCATCGACACTGCCGGCTTTATGGCGCTGCAACAATGGATCAACGATCATCGCACCCTGTGGGAACGGCGGCTCGATCGGCTCGCAGACTTTCTAGAACTTCACGATGAGGGATGACGACGCGATCGGCGCGGCGTCGACGGCTAAGCTTCCCAGCGCAGCAGGCAGGTCCCCACGGTGTAGCCGGCTCCGACTGAAGCCAGCAGCACCAGGTCGCCCTTATGCAGCTTGTTCTCTTCCCGCGCCGTCTGCATGGCCAGCGGAATCGTACCCGCAGTGGTGTTGCCGAAGCGATCGATGTTGATGATGACGCGCTCGCTCGCGATCCCCAACCGCTCTGCCGTCGACTCGATGATGCGCTTGTTTGCCTGGTGCGGAATAAAGCAGTCCAGGTCGCTGCCTTGAATGCCGTTGCGCGCCAGTAACGCTTCTGTCGCTTCCGACATTTTGCGCACCGCAAATTTGTAAACGGCTTGCCCGTCCTGATGGACCACGTGCATATTCTTTGCTACCGTCTCTGCGGTGGGTGGGTGCAGGCTGCCTCCACCGGGCATATACAGCGAAGCCGCGCCGGAGCCATCGATCTCGTGCAGGTAATCGATCATGCCCACTTCGCCCTCTTCGGCAGGCTCCAGCAGAACAGCTCCAGCGCCATCGCCGAAGATAATGCAGGTGGCACGATCCTTGTAGTCGATGATGGACGACATCACGTCCGCGCCGATCACCATCACCTTTTTGTGCGCGCCCGACTCAATCAGCTTGGTTCCCACTTGCAGTGCATAGACAAACGCGCAGCATGCCGCGGAAACATCGAAACCCCATACATTTTGTGCTTCCAGCTTGTGCTGTACCAGGCAGGCGGTCGAGGGAAACATCATGTCCGGAGTGACAGTAGCCACAATGATCGCTTCCAGGTCGCTGGCGTCGATGCCGCGCTCCGCCAGGCAGGCACGCGCTGCTTCCACCGCTAAATCACTGGTCGCCACTCCAGGGTCGACCAGGTGACGTGTGCGGATGCCGGTGCGCTCCACGATCCACTGATCGTTGGTGTTGACCATCTTTTCCAAATCCGCATTGGTAAGTAAACGAGGTGGAACGTAGGTGCCAAGCGCGCTAATTTTGGCCCGGTGCAGCGACCGTGGCCGAAGATCAAATTTCAATGGGTTGGCCTCGAAAAAGTACTGTTTTTGTCTGCCCGGGAGTGCCTGCATTCAGCGGATCGGTGGGCTGAACCTGAAGCGCCGGGTATCCCACTGCACACGCATGAGCCCGTTGCCGTTGCTTCCTTCCGGACCTGGCGGGGTTGGCGGGATTGCGTCGCGTAGGACCCGGCACAGGTTCGATGATATCACTGGATGAGTTCGACCTTCAGCCCGCTCCCTGCTTCCATTCATTCAGGATATGGAAAGGAACATGTCATGCCAGAGACCCTTATCCGCGCTGCAACCATGCAGGATTTACCTCGCTTGACCGAGATCTACAACCACTACGTCCTGCACACACCGGTCACATTCGATCTCGAACCATTCACCGCCACAGAGCGTTCCGCATGGTTCAATCAGTTCTCGCTCACTGGTCGTCATCGACTGCTCGTCGCCGTCGAAAACGATATCGTTGTCGGCTACGCAGGAACGACCCGATTTCGCGCCAAGGCGGCCTACGACACCACGGTGGAAGCGACCATTTATTGTGCTCAGGAGGCGGTCAGCAAAGGGATTGGCCGCAGATTATTCACAGCCCTGTTTCAGGCGATTGATCAGGAAGATATTCATCGCATCGTCGGCGGCTACACCATGCCCAATCCAGGTTCCGCTTCCCTGCTTGAAAAATTTCAGTTTCGCCCAGTCGGTGTTTTCCACCAGGTTGGAAGAAAATTCGACCGCTACTGGGATGTTGCATTCGCCGACCGGCCTCTCCGTCTACCGGATCCAAAGCCAGTTACACAGCCACCACACGAAACATCCGCGTCCGGATTGATAGAATAGAAGGTGTGAACAGTCTTGAAATCAACCCAGCCGCTACCATGCCAGGGCCCGAAGTCTCTCGTCCCCGGATCGGCTTTGTCAGCCTGGGCTGCCCCAAAAACCTGGTCGACAGCGAAGTGATGATGGGCATTCTGACCCAAGCCGGAGCCACCATTACCTCCGACGCTGAATCCGCTGACGTCCTGGTGGTGAATACCTGCTCCTTTATCGACAAAGCCAAGCAGGAATCTGTCGACACCATTCTTGAAATGGCGCAGCACAAGACGGCCGGCAAAGCGCAGCGGCTGGTCGTGGCCGGCTGCATGGTCGAACGGTATCGCGACGAAATTCAGAAAAATATTCCTGAAGTCGATGCGGTCGTTGGCACCGGCGAGCTGGAGCAAATCCTGGCCGCCGCAGGCCTCACTTCTCCGCAGGCGCCCACAGATTCTCCCTTTCGCATTCTGACGGTGGCCGAGGCGGCCGTAGCCCATCGCGCCGAGGGTGATCTTCGCGAACAGCAGGGACGCTTCTCCCGTGAAAATTGGGATGGCGCCATCGCCACCCTGCCGAATTACCTTTACAACGAACACACGCCGCGCCTTCGTACCACCGCGCGCAGTTCTGCCTACGTCAAAATTGCCGAAGGCTGCGATCATCCCTGCGGCTTCTGCATCATTCCGCAAATTCGCGGCAAGTTCCGTTCGCGCCGCTTCGAATCCGTGGTCGCTGAAGTCGAGCGACTGGTCTCCGAAGGCGTGCAGGAAGTCACGCTGATTGGCCAGGACACCACCTGCTATGGCGAAGAGTTCGGCATGAAAGACGGCCTGGCGCAGTTGCTCGATCGTCTCGCCCGAATCGATGGCCTCCGCTGGCTGCGTTTCCTGTATGCCTATCCCAACAAGGTGACGCCGGCGCTGCTCGAAACCATGGCCCGACACGACAACATCTGCAAATATCTGGATGTGCCGCTGCAGCATGCCGCACCCAATGTGCTGAAGCGCATGAAGCGCGGCGGCGGCGCGGATATTTTCCTCAAGATGATTGAGCGCGTGCGCGCCACCATGCCGGAAATTACCCTGCGCACCTCCTTCATCACCGGCTTCCCAGGAGAAACAGAAGCCGACTTCGATCTGCTGATGGACTTTGTTCGCGAGGCTCGTTTCGACTGGCTGGGCGTGTTTGAATATTCCGACGAAGAAGGGTCTGCCGCCTATGCTCTCGACGAAAAAGTGGCCAGGCGGACGATTGGCGCTCGTCAGCGCAAGTTAATGCGCAGCCAGTTACAGATCAGCCGCAAAGCCCGCGTCGCACAGGTGGACAGGGTCATGGACGTGCTGATCGAAGGCGAGAGCGAGGAAACTCCGCTGCTCTGGCAAGGTCGCAGCTCCATGCATGCTCCGGAAATTGATGGAAAAATCCTGATCAACGATTTCGGTCCGCACGCGTCCGTCGAAACGGGAAAATTCTATCGCTGTGAAATTACCGAGGCTCACGACTACGACCTGATTGCCCGCATCGTGGCATAAGACAAAATGACGTTCCTTGATAGGTAACCGCTACCGTTACATGATGAGAATCTGTATGGCGAAAGAGAAAAGCAAAAAATCATCGGCGCTTCGGTGCCCCACCTGCAACACACTGGTGCTGCAAACGGACGAAGATTTTCCGTTTTGCAGCGATCGCTGCCGCCTCATCGACCTGGGGAAATGGGCCAGCGGAGCCTACCGCATCTCCTCTCCCATCCTCGATCCGGAAGTGCTGGAAGGCCTGGATGAGATGCACCGCAGCGGGCGCGGCTCGGGCGATGACGAATAGATGACGCCAAAAAGAACCGGCTGGGCCTGGGCACTGGCGACATTTTTCGGAGTTGGCTTTCTGCGTCCGGCACCCGGCACCTGGGGTTCAGCCGCAGGCCTGCTGTTATGGTTGGCGGCGGCCCATTGGCTTCATCCCTCGCCGATGCAGTTCGCTGTTGGAACCGCCATCGCGGCGCTGCTGGCAGTGCTCGCGGGCATCCCTGCATCCACAATCGTTTCTCGCGAGGCGGCGACGGAGGATCCCAGCTTTGTCGTGCTGGATGAAGTGGCGGGTCAATGGATCGCATTAATCGTCGCCGGCACGCGCCCGTGGGAGTGGCTTCTGGCATTTCTGCTGTTTCGCGTTTTCGATATCCTAAAACCATCTCCTGCCCGCCAGTTTGACAGGATGCACAGCGGATTCGGCATCATGATGGATGATGTGGCGGCAGGGATCTACGCCATGGTGATTCTGTTGCTGGCCAGGTTTTTTTCCACCGGCTGGCGATTCTAAGCAATCTAGTTCGGAATAGTCTGGCTGGTTGGCTTCCTGTACGATTCGTCGAGAACCGCGAAAGGTGTAGCGTCAAAGAATTGGATCGCCGCCTCAACCTGCTCCACCGCGCCGGAGCGCGATGCACATGAAATTTGGAATCCACACGACGGATAACAGCCCACAGATTACCGCCATCACTCCCTCCGCAGCTTTGCCCGGCGGCGAGGTGGAAGTGCACGGCCGCAAGCTCGCAACAGGCGCCTATCGTCAACCCACGGCCACCATCGGCGAGCACCCATCTCCAGTCAGGATGAGCCACAGTTCGAGGTTGCTGTTGCATGTCCCTGATGGCACCATCTCCGGAAACGTCCACGTGCGCGTCGATGGCCACACCAGCAACGCCATGCCAATCTCAGTTGGGGTTGCGATTGCCGAGGAGATGGACCCGGTAGCCAACCCTGTCGTCGACCGCGAAGGTACCATATATGTTACCTTCTCCGGCCAGCGCGGGCAGCAAACTCCGGTTTCTGTATTTCAGATCGATCCCGAATACCAGGTTCGTCCCTTCGCCACCGGCATCCTCAACGCCACCGGCGTAGCACTCGATCTGGAAGGCAATCTCTACGTCTCTTCGCGACACGAGGGAACGGTCTACCGGGTCACTCCCAGCGGTGCAAAATCCGTGTTCGCGGAAGGTATGGGTGTCGCCACCGGGCTTGCTTTCGATCGCGATGGATTTCTGTACGTCGGCGATCGCAGCGGAACCATTTTCAAGATTTCGCCGACTCGCCAGGTTTTCGTCTTCGCCACGCTGGAGCCAAGCGTCTCCGCGTATCATCTGGCTTTCAACGATGCCGGCACACTCATGGTCAGCGGACCGACGACTTCTGCCAACGAATCCATTCACGCGATCGAGCCGAATGGAGAAATCTCCAGCTTCTACACGGGATTGGGACGTCCCCAGGGCATGGCATTCGACGTTGACAACAATCTCTATGTTGCCGCTTCCCTGCATGGGCGCCGTGGAGTGGTGAAGATTACCCCGAGTGGAGAAGCTTCGCTGGTCATTTCCGGCTCTGGAATTGTCGGGCTGGCGTTTCTTCCCGAAGGCGATGCCGCCGTGGCCACGCGCGATACTATATATCATGTTGGATTAGATATCGTCGGAAGGTTGTTGCAGTGAAAGCGGTTCTCCGAAGCGCGAATCGACGGTTCGCATCATAAAACTGGAGACGTCATCCTGAGCCCGTCGCGACGACCGAAGGATCTCGGTGTTTCCACAGGGAAGCCAGGGCCTGGATTCTTCACTTCGTTCAGAATGACGAACTCGTTTCTAAGTACAGCATTTGGAAAACTGCTATAGGCTGGCAATCGATCCGGTTCTCTCAATCAAACTCATGCTTGCAGAAATCATTGCCGTCGGGTCGGAACTGCTGACCCCCTTCCGTCAGGACACGAATTCGCTCTTCGTCACCGAGCAGTTGAATTCGCTCGGCGTCAGTGTTGTCTTCAAAACCATTGTCGGCGATCGCAAGGCGAACCTGGTGCAGGCCATCTCCCTCGCACTCAGCCGCACGGATATCGTCTGCATTACAGGCGGGCTGGGTCCGACAGAAGACGATCTGACGCGTGAAGCGGTCGCAGAAACGCTGGGAGTGCGAATCCGGCGGAATGGCGATCTGCTGGCTGCGCTCTACAAGCGCTTCGCAGAGCGACGCGTCACCATGCCCGCCAACAACTCCAAGCAGGCGGACCTGGTTGACGGCGCAGACGTCTTGCCCAATGCCAACGGCACTGCACCTGGCCAGTGGATCGATACTGTGATCGGCGAACATCGCAAACTATTGTTGCTACTCCCCGGCCCTCCCGGGGAATTGAAGGCGATGTTCGCTGCAGAATGCATGCCGCGATTGAAAGAAGCCCTGCCGCCCCGCCACATCGCGCGCCGTGTGCTTAAAATCGCCATGCTGCCGGAATCCGAAGTGGACGCGCGGCTGGCTCCGATCTATACCCGCTTCACGGATGTCGAGACGACCATCCTGGCGCATGCCGGCGAGATTCAACTGCAACTGCAATGCACCAAGGCGATTCTGGAGCTGGCAGAAACTCGCGTCAACGAACTGGCCAGCCGCCTGGAAGAGGAGATGGAGGATTCCGTCTTCTCCTCTCACGGAGAGACCCTGGAGCAAATCGTTCTCTACTACCTTGAAATTCGCGGAGCTACGGTTGCGGTCGCCGAAAGCTGCACAGGTGGATTATTGGCGCAGCGGCTGACCAGTATCAGTGGCAGTTCGCGATCCTTCGTTGGCGGAGCCGTGGTCTATTCCGACCCTTTAAAGGTGCAGTTCGCCGACGTACCGGAAGACATGCTGGAGGAAAAAGGCGCCGTCAGCCGCGAGGTGGCGGCTGCACTGGCGCGTGGAATTCGACGTCGCGCCCAGTCCACGATTGGTGTCGGCATCACCGGCATCGCGGGTCCCACCGGCGGCACGGAAGAAAAACCCGTGGGCCTGGTTTACATCGCGCTCGATGACGGCAAAGAGATCAACGTGTGCGAGCGGAAATTCCGGGGGGATCGCGATCGCGTCCGCTGGTTTGCAAGCCAGCAGGCGCTCGACATGATCCGCCGCAAGTTCATGTAATCCGTATCGAACCGGAGTGGCTGCGCTGACCCCCACCTTTCTGAGCTGAACAACTCGCGACGCAGCCCACCATGCCGGTACAGCGTTCGGAAGTTCATCTCAATTCCCATGCCCCGCTGCTACACTCGAACAGTACTCACATGACAGTAGACTTAATTGCGGCGGCGATTGCGTATTTGTTGGGGTCAATTCCCTTTGGCTATTTGCTGGTAAGACTGTTTCGAAAAGAAGATATTCGCGAAACCGGCAGCGGCAACATTGGAGCAACCAATGTGCTGCGCAGCGGCTCCCGCTGGCTGGGTATTCTGACGCTCTTTCTTGACATCGGAAAGGGATTTCTGGCGGTTGAGATCGCACGGCACCTGACTACCGGCCAACACGCCATTGTCACCGGTTCGATCGCCGCGGTCTTTGCTGTCATCGGGCACGTGTTCACCATCTGGCTCCAGGGCAAGGGCGGCAAAGGCGTGGCGACGGCGCTCGGCGTATTCCTGGCGCTCGCAACTCTACCCGCGCTGTCCTCATTACTTGTGTTTATTCTCCTTACCCTGGCAACACGGTATGTTTCCCTGGCCTCGATGCTGGCCGCGGCATCCTTTCCATTCTGGGTATGGATGGGAGAGCATTTTTTTGGCATCGACTACGGTTCGGGCGCCATCTTTATGGCCAGCACCATCCTGGTTCCGGCGATCATCCTCATCAAACATCGTAAGAACATCGAACGGTTGCTGCACGGGACTGAGTATCGATTCGGCAGCAAAGAAAGCACGGCCGCATGAGCCGCATTGGAGTCATCGGAACAGGTTCGTGGGGGACTGCACTGGCGCTGGTGCTTGCCAAGCGCGGCGGTCACACCATCACCTTGTGGTCTCACACTCAGGTGGTTGCCGACGCAATACGGCAGCGGCACGAGAACAGCGTTTACCTTCCTGGACTTTTTATTCCCGAATGTGTTGCCGTCACCACCGGATTGCAGGAAGCCGTCGATCAGGCTGAGATCCTGATCCTCGCGGTCCCATCCGAGCATCTGAGGAGTGTGTGCTGCGCCATGGCGCCGCTGCTCACCAGTGACCAGCTGATCGTCAACGCCACCAAGGGCATTGAGGACGGTACCTACCTGCGCATGACCCAGGTGATGGGAGAGGTGCTGGGCAAATATGATCTGGCCCTTCCCTGCGGTGTTCTGAGCGGACCCTCCTTCGCTCAGGAAGTCGGGGCCGGCAGTCCCACCGCCATCACCATTGCCTCCAGCGATCCCTCGATCGCAACGCGTGTGCAGGAGGAGTTCTCCAGTCCCTCTCTACGGCTCTACACCAACGACGATGTGGTTGGCGTCGAACTGGGGGGAGCCCTGAAAAATGTGATTGCCATCGCTGCCGGAGCCACCTATGGACTGGAGCTGGGCCATAACAGTGTCGCCGCCCTGATCACGCGCGGCATTGCCGAAATTACCCGGTTGGCGGTCGCTTGTGGCGGCCGGCGCGAGACCCTTGCAGGCCTTTCGGGGCTGGGGGATCTGGTGCTCACCTGTACCGGGGCACTCTCCCGCAACCGCCACGTGGGCGCGGAGTTGGGCGGGGGGCGATGTTTGAAGGAAATCCTGGTCGACATGCATGGCCGCGTTGCCGAAGGCGTTCGCACCACCGACGCGGCGCTGGGCGTTGCCCGCAGGGTTGGGGTGGAGATGCCGATCACTGAAAAAGTTGCCGCCGTGCTGCATGAGCAGATCTCCGCCAAAGATGCCATGCGGGAGCTGATGTCTCGACCTGGCCGCGACGAATTCTCTCGCTGACCAAACCTCGACCGGATGTTCAATTTCCCGGCTTCACGAATCAAGTTGCGCAACTCAATCCGAGCACGAAGGATATGTCCCCTAAGTTTTATTAAATTTTCCACAATCGGTGCGACCCAAGGTAATATCTTCAAGAGGTAAGATGGTTACCTAAATACATGACTCCAACCCTCCATCGCGGCAATCTTAGCCAGGTCAAGCGCAATCCACATTTGTGGGTGGTCTATCTGAGCCTGTTGCTGCCTGCGTCCGCTGGAATTATGTCCGTAGTCCTGCTTTTGAATGCATTTCACTCGCCGGAGTTGATCGACAAAATCGTCAAGCTGGTGCTGGCCACCGTGGCTGCGGGCTTGTCCGTCAAGTGCTGGGCGGTTACGTGGACCTTCTCGCGCGATATGCGTCAGTTTCTGGAGACGCTGCAAGCCATCAAGCGTGGCGAATTCGTTTTGCGTTCAGGCCGAGCCGGATTGCCGGAAATCGAAGAACTCGCTCAAGAGTTGGGCGGAATGAATGAAAGCCCGGACACTTCGCTGGCCAAGTGGATCCTGCTGTCTCGCGATCACCATGCCATTTTCGTTCGATTGGTGGAAGCCATGTCGGCGTCGATGAGCACTAAGAGCTTCTATGCCCGCGGACACTCGGGACGTGTGGCTGAATACTCCACGTTGATTTGCGAAGAACTGGGTATGCCGCGGGAAGAACGCATGCGGGTTCGGCTCTCGGCGTTGCTGCACGACATCGGCAAAATTGGCATGGATCAGCACATACTGACCAAGCCCGGTGTACTGACGCCGGAAGAATTTGCCATCCTGAAAACTCACACGACCCGCGGTGCGGACGTGCTTCGTCCGGTTCCGGAGTTCGCCGATCTGCTGCCCGGAGTGGAACTGCACCATGAATCCATGGACGGCTCCGGCTATCCGTACGGACTGAAGGGCGATCAGATTCCTTTAATGGCTCGCGTGATCGCCGTGGCGGACACCTTCGACGCCATGACCCACAACCGTACCTACCAGGACGCCATGGACGGAGCTTACGTGATCCGCATTATCCGCACCATGGCCGGAAAAAAATTCGACGAGAGTGCAGTCGAAGCCTTCTGCCGGGCCTATGCTGCCGGGCGTGTCGAGCTTCCCAAGAGACATGTGGAGGATGCGGAGCCGAATTCTTCGCCGGCCTCCGAAACTTCCCGCCTTCCTATTCGTGCTTTGACCGATGAAGTGCTTCCCTCCGCTACGTTGGTCGCCGCCGGAGTGGTTGATACACTGAAGGTGTAGCCCTTTCGCACACCTCATGCTGCAGTCACTGTTTAACAGCCCAGAGCCAACACCCGGATTGATGGACCGCATGAAGCAGGCGGTCGCGCGCACCCGCACCGGCCTGCAGGAGCGCATGGACGACCTGCTCTCTTTGGCCCGTCCAGTCGATGAATCCGCGCTGGAGGAGTTGGAAGGTACCCTGATCGCGTCCGACATTGGGGTCGCCACCTCGCAGGAAATTATCGGCGCGCTTCGGCAGCAGGCCTCCCGTCAGCAGATTCGCGATGGCGCAGAACTGCGCCACCTGCTGAAGGCCGAAATGCTGCGAATCCTGGAGGACGTACCTGCGCCGAAACATACCATCAGCGGCAAACCGGAGGTGATCCTGATGGTGGGCGTCAACGGCACCGGAAAAACCACCACCACCGGGAAACTGGCCGCCTATTTCCGCAACCAGGGCAAATCGGTGCTACTGTGTGCCGCCGATACCTTTCGGGCCGCTGCTATTGAGCAACTGCAGGTATGGAGCCAGCGTGCCGATGTCGAGATGATTCGCACCCGCCAGGGCGGCGACCCTTCGGCTGCGCTCTACGATGCCTTGAAAGCTGGACAGGCTCGCGGCATTGACGTTCTGATCGTCGATACCGCCGGACGTCTGCACACAAAAAACAACCTGATGGCAGAGCTCGACAAAATTCGCCGCACTGCGCAACGCTTCTCCCCGGATGCGCCGCATGAAACCCTGCTGGTAATGGACGCGACTACCGGACAAAACGGCCTGCAGCAGGCTCGCCTGTTTACCGAGGCGGCCAGGGTTTCCGGCATCGTGCTGACGAAACTTGACGGCACCGCGAAGGGCGGAATCGTCATCGCGATTGCGCGGGAGTTGCAACTCCCCGTACGCTTTGTCGGTGTCGGCGAACAAATGGCAGACCTGCTTCCCTTCGACAGCAATGCATTTGTGGATTCAATGCTGGAAGGATGAGCTCAGGCCTGTCCGGCAAAACGGCGTAGAGTAAGCTGCAGCAAACCAACCTTCAAAAGGTCGCGAGGCACATGGCACCTACGGAATCGACTGCGGATGAACTCTGGATGGAACGCGCTCTCTCCCTGGCCGAGGCATCGATCGGACTGGCTTCTCCCAATCCTGTCACCGGGTGTGTGCTGGTGAAAGATGGCAACGTCATCGGCGAAGGCTTTCATTCCTATGCCGACAGGGACCACGCGGAAATTGTTGCGCTGAAGCAGGCGGGCACGGCCGCGCGCGGTTCCACCGCTTACATCACGCTGGAGCCCTGTAGTCACCATGGTCGTACTCCGCCCTGCGCTGACGCGCTCATCAAGGCCGGCGTAGCGCGAGTTGTGGTCGCGGTGCGGGATCCCAATCCGCAGGTCAGCGGTCGCGGACTCGATCGCTTGCAAGCAGCGGGAGTTTCCCTGACTATCGGAGTGAAAGAGGCCGCAGCCCGTCGGCTCAACGAGGCTTTCGCAAAATTTATCCGCACCCATCGCCCCTTTGTCACTCTGAAAGCGGGAATGACGTTGGATGGCCGCATCGCTCCGCCACCCAGCAAAGACCATATCCCGTCCGGCTCAACCCACTGGATCACCGGCGATCGTTCGCGCGAGGTGGTGCAGGAGCTGCGCCATGGCGCCGACGCCATCCTGACCGGAATCGGAACGATCCTCAATGACGATCCGCTATTAACTGACCGTAGCGGCCGGCAGCGGCGACGCCCATTTCTGCGCGTGGTGCTTGATTCCTCGCTGCGCTTGTCGGTTGACTCGCAGCTAGTTCGCACCGCCAGCCAGGATGTCCTGGTGTTTCACACCCAGCCCGCCGCCAGGCAGGCCAAGGCACTGGAAGAACGTGGCGTGCGCGTGGAACGACTCGACCCCGAGCCTGCGACAGGCATGGTGCCGCTGCGAGTTGTGATGGAGCGGCTGGCGGACATGGAAATGTTGAGTGTCATGCTGGAGGGCGGTTCGCAGATCAACGCCTCCGCCCTGGCAGCACAAATTGTCGACAAGCTGTACCTGTTTTATGCACCCGCAATTTATGGAGATGCGGCGGTACCGGTGGTTCGTTCTCTTGAGGCCAACACCTACTTCGCCAACCGCCTGACCAACTATCAACTGCATGAACTGGGCGAAGATTTTGCTGTCGAAGGTTATCTTCACAATCCCTGGGAGAGCGCGTAAATCGCGGCTTGCACCGCACACGCTGAATCGTCGAGAGGATCTGCAATGTTTACCGGCTTGATTGAAAGTACCGGCACGATTCGTTCCCTTGAGGACCATCGCGGCGTTACGCGCATCACCGTTGCGGGACCGGCGTCTCTGGTTCAGCGGCTGCGGGCTGGCGACAGCGTGGCCGTCAGCGGCGTGTGCCTGACTGCGGTCGATATCAATCCGGATAGCAGTCTCTTCGTTGCCGACCTGGCGGCTGAAACCATCGCGCGTACTTCTCTGTCGCGGCTGCATTCCGGATCGATCGTCAACCTGGAGTTGCCGACCGCGGCCGGCACACCGCTGGGCGGACACATTGTGCAGGGCCATGTCGATGGCGTCGGGAAGGTCGAGTCACTGCAGCCTCTTGTCGCAGGCGCCCAAAGCGCGGCGACGGATTGGTGGCTGCGGCTGACCATTCCAGAGGAGTGCGTGCGTTACGTAGTCGAGAAAGGTTCGATTGCGATTGAAGGCATCAGCCTGACCGTGGCGCGGATCGCAGGAAATGCGGTCACCATCGCGATCATTCCGCATACGTATACGGTGACAAATCTTCACACGCTAACGCCGGGAAGCCCCATCAACATTGAGGTGGACGTGATGGCGAAGTATGCCGAGCAGCGTGCTGCAACATCCTCGGAAGCGAAACAGCCCTTCGAGCTGACCGTGGAATACCTGATCGCCAACGGCTATTAGAGCGCATTCCGACTGGATGAAATATTAAGGCTCCGGTGTGATTCGGGTGCCCCAAGTCCCAGAATCAAGGCTTGGGGCACCCGACGCAGTGATCTACATGCCACCTTTGGGGATCTTCTGCTTCGCGAGCCATTCTGTTAGTTTGGACTGCTGGGTGGACCTGAGAACGCTGCAGTCATGAATGGAATTTGTCGCGCGCTTGATGGCTTCCTGCGCTGCGGCGACAGGATGGGACGCGAAGAAGGTCTGCACCTGCTGCGCTCGATCGGCACTGCAGAAACTCCCGGTCGACTCCACCAGGTAGCCACCCATCGCTGTTGTCAGCTGGGCGTGCACCTTGTCCCAATTTTTCTGGATGTAGTCCCACGCGATCTGGCGCGTATCGCGGCTGCGCAGTGCAACGATGAACAGGAAAACGGCGTCCTGATTGCGCACCTGGCCCGAGGTCGCATAATCGAGCGCGCGTTGCACCAGGGCCGCATTGTGGAAATTGGCCAGCGCGACCAGGGCCGTCTGCTTCACATCCGGATTGTTCGACGTCTTGCTGAGTTGCTGCAATTGGTCGAACAGATGGCTGTCTCCATTTTCTGTGGCGATAGACACTGCCGGCCGCACCAGCGAGGGCTCCACGCTGGTCTGATCCGCAATGTACTTGTTGGTCAGATCTTTCGCCTGCGCAACGATCTGGGGATCGCGACCGATCTCGCCCAGCACGCCAAACAACGTGGCTCGCAGTTGCTTCTTCTCCACAGAGTCTGACGGAGAAATTTCTTTCACGCGATCATATGCGGGCCGGAATTGCTGCCGCACCCAGGCTGCCAGTTTCACCCGATCTTGCGGCGTCGCGATGCGTTCGTCGGTCGCTCCAATCGCTCCCGCAAGATTTTCAATCACATCGGCATTGGAGTCATTGCGCAACACCGCTGCAAGATCCAGGTAATTGCCGATGCCGCTGCGGCCAGAGCGCATCAGCGCCCACTCATTCCCGGCGAAGCCGATGCGCACCGCAGGCGACAGACTGGTTTCCGCCACGCTGAGAATCTTGTTGTAATCCGCCGGATCGTACAGCGTGCGGTAGTAGCCCTTATCGTTCGCGTTTGCGAAGAAGAAGTCTGAGTTCGGCGCTGACAACTTCTGCTGCGCTTCCGTCAGCAACTCGCACTTGGGATCTCCTCCGGTTCGGAAACATACCGGCACTGTCCAGGTTTGCGGATTGTCGGCATGCGTCTCCGGATCAAGAAAGAAGCGCTGCTGCGAAACCTCCGTTGATCCGCCTTTGGGCGAACTGAAGGTCAACAATGGAACACCGGGTTCAGTAATGAAGCTGTTCATCACCTTATCGATCGGCTTGCCGCTAGCCGCGGTCTGCGCATTCCAAAAGTCCTCTGCAGTCGCGTTCGCGTACATGTGCGCTTCAAGATATTTGTGCACGCCTTGCCGAAACACCTCCGGGGATTCGTAGTTCTCGGTCATGGCCAGCACGGCAGCACCTTTTTGATAGGTGATGCCGTCGAACATCTCGTTGATTTCTCCCGGCGTATTCGCCTTGGCGCGAATCGCACGGGTAATTTTGCCGGCATCGTAATTCAGCACCCCGTCCAGATCGAGAGCTTCATCCTGCGATAGATTCCATTCCGGCTTCCATGCCGAAACCGCCTTCGATTCCATCCAGGTGGCAAAGCCTTCATTGAGCCAAATGTTATTCCACCATTTCATTGTGACCATATCGCCGAACCACTGGTGCGCCATCTCGTGCGCGACATCATTCGCAACCGTCTTCTTTGCGTTGGTGGAAGCGGTTTTTTCATCGATCAGGAAGACGCTCTCGCGATAAGTGATGGCGCCAAAATTTTCCATCGCGCCCGCTTCAAAATCGGGAATTCCGATCATGTCGAGCTTGGGCATGGGATATTTAATTCCGAAGTAGGTGTCGTAGTAGTGCAGGAAAAATTCGGCACCTTGCAATGCGTAGGCGCCCATCTGAACCTTATCCGGTGTGGCGCAGGCACGAATGGGAACGCCATCACTCTCCCCGGAGAGACACTTGAAGTCCCCTACCAGAAACGCGACGAGATAGGTCGACATCTTCGGCGTTGTTGCGAAATGAATCGTATGCTTGTCCGCCGCTGGGCCCGGATCATCCGAAACCATGTTGGTGTTGGAAATGCCGGTGTCACCCTTGTCGACAATCAGGGTGGTAGAAAACGTTGCCTTCATCGCCGGCTCATCAAACGATGGAAATGCTCGCCGCGCATCGGTGGGTTCAAATTGCGTGACCGCATAGTTGCGATGGGCCGCCTTTGACAGGTAGAAACCGCGCAGCTGATCGTTCAGAATCCCGGTGTACTCGATCTTGATGGTGGCGGCGCCCGCAGGAATTTCCTTATCGACATGCAGGGTCGCTTGTTCATCCGGCTTGTTCTCGGTGACGTTGGCCGTCTGCGTAGTGCCATCCGCTGTGATGGTGGCTTTTTGAAATTTGAGCTGCACCGCGTTCAGCGTGATGCTGTTCGACGCCTTGTCCAGGGTGACGTCGATTTCTTCCTTGCCGGTGAACGTGGCGGCCTTCAAGTCCGGCTCCAAGGTCAACGAATAATGTTGCGGGATCACATCCGTCGACAGACGCTGTGCCCGCAAAGCAGCGGAAGGGGCGAAAGTTATGGTGGCGACACATGCCGCGAACACACTAAAAACTGAGAAACGTGAGCGATGAAGCAAAGGATATTCCCTCCTGAAAATGGACACAAACGGATGGCCTAAGGCCTGGCATTTCTACGATACTCGCTGCATTATTGTTCCGTCATCGGACAGAAGACGCTTGCACCCCGCGGCTTCAGGCTTCTCGATAATTCAGCAACACCAGCCCAATACTTACCAGGCACATCGGCCACACCCATGCTGCGATCACGCTTCGGCGCCAGCTCACTCCGGCAGTCCTCGATTCGCGCACTTCCAGCCAGCGTGTCCAGCCGGCGAAGACGGCGAACAGCGCGATGGCAGTGTGGCTGATTTCGGTCAGCAATTCCTCTTTCACGTTGCCCAAAGTGTGATTGTGAGTCAGCAGCAGGGCACCCCCCAACGCACACACCGCAGGAAACACCAGCGCAGCTTTGGAGGATCGCAGCCGCTGCGTTTGCACACTCCATTCAAAGGCAACGAAGCTGACAATCAGCAATATATAGAGACGGTGCTGCAGGTCCTCCGGGTTGTAAAAGCTAGCCCAGAAACCGCGAGGTCCCAGCGGCCACGCCTCCGGATCGGCACGCAAAAAAAGAAACAACGCCAGCCCCAGGAAAGCCAGCGGCCAGTGACGAGCCCAGCGGGCACCCTCCCATCGCCCCAGCATCGCCAGCAATCCCGCCAGCAGAACGATGAGCCCAGCCCAATGGTGGTTGTAGTCCGACCACTGCTGCTCCAGCTTGTTGTTGGCGGCTTTGGCATCGTCCGGCGACAGCGCATACGTCTGGATGGCAGCTGACATTGACTGCACCGGCGGTAAGGCTCGAACCGGCGGGGTTGCAAAACTCGGCCATTGTGGAGTCATCCGGGCAGAAATCTCCGGCAACGTCAGCCGGTTCTGTACCAGGTCGACGGCCGGTGGTTGCGCCGTAAGCGAGGCGGCGGCCAAGATGATGGTGAATCCAATTCCAATCTCCGCCTCAGAGAGTTGCGCAATACGTAACAGCCACGGTGACGAATTGAATCTCTGCTTTCGAATCAGCAGAAAATTGGCTGCGCCGAGCACCAGCACCACTGCCAACATGAGGAACTTGGCGACCAGCACAACGCCGTACGCGGTCCCATACACCGCACTCCAGGACTGCGTATAGACCCATCCCATCGCCACGCCAGCGCTAACCAGAACCGCCACACTGGCGACAGACATCGCAGAATATCTGCGTACCGCTGCTACTGCTTCGCTTTCCTCCACCGTACCGTCAGCGTTTCGCGAGGAGACAAGCAGCCACAGATATGGCATGCCGCCAATCCATAGCGCAGCCGCCAATTGATGCAGCCCGGTCAGCAGCATGAGCGGAATTTGATGTTCGAGGCGCGAGGCTC
>JAZKAG010000031.1:0-4880 GCA_040389265.1 Acidobacteriota bacterium | reverse complement strand
CGTGACTGGTCCACACGATGGCCAACATCAGTGGCACGACAAATAGCAGCCACACGGCCTTGCGCGGCATTCCCAGCCGGCTCATCAGCAGAAAAATCAAAGCTGTTATGACAAGCAGCAAGCCGGCCAAAAAATAATTCGACGTATACAGTTGAGACACGCCAAGGCCGGTCGTGCTGATCAACATGGCCGTGTCGAGCGAGACAAAAATAGCCTGCGCCGCAGCCAGTCCAGTTGCGCCGACCCGAAGAAGCCGCACCGCCCGCCGCGAAAACTTGTCGAATGCAGTTGAAGAGGAAGCCGATGGCGGCAGCACCAGGGTGCAGAAGACAATGCCGCCAATCAGCAGAGAGTCGAAGGCCAGGGTGGCAGCACGCAGCAGCATGGCAGCCAGCGGATAATCACGCAGAAACCAGAGCAATGGATTCTTCCTCGGACCGCGGTGCCGTGCGACGTACCATTCTTATTGCGCGGCGACGGTGAAGCCAACATCGCCGCGCGTGATGTGCCCGTCGCTCGCGAGTACTTGCCAGTGAATCAGGTATGTTCCGTTTGCGAGGCCATGCGCGACTGCGTTCAACTCGGACGGCCTGGCGCTGCGCTCCATCTGCAATGCCACCGGCTCGCCGCTGGCATCTGTCAACTTGACCGTGCAACGGCTGGCTTCAATCCTGGAATCGTAGTCCAGTGCAATGTCAACCTGATGACTGTGCACGACTGCCTGATTCGCGGGAGAGGAGTGCATCAGCATGGCATGGGCGAACGCGGCCGGTGACCCCGCAAGAAGCATCATAGTTATTGGCGCGGTCCATCCCAAAAAACGAATCATTCCTGGCATCTCCGATTCCATTGTCGTTGCAAGCGATTCGAACGATGCACAACCTACGCGGTCACGTGGATTGATGCGGCGCGAATCGAGCGGCCGGAAATCTCCGCCGCACGCATCTCAGCGTAGGAAGCAGCCCCCATAAGAGCCGCGCGACTCTCCAGAATGATACGCACCGGCATGGTGGAAACTAGGTCGTGCATACGGCCCTTGTCGCAGAATCCGCGCATGAAGGTGCCATCCTGCATCTTCTTTAAGATCTTGGGCGCGATGCCGCCACCGACATAGATGCCGCCGTGTGCCAGAATTTTCAACGCCAGGTTTCCCGCTTCTGACCCATAGATGGAAACAAAAACGTCGAGTGCCCTGGCACATAGTTCGTCTCTGCCCGACTCGCCCAATTCGCCGATCACGGCATTCGGATCTTCTTGCAGCATCCGCTGGCGCAGTTCAGCCGACTCGCTCATCTTTTTGCAGTCGCGCAAAAATGTATAAATATTCTTCAGCCCGATGCCGGAGCAAACCCGCTCCCAACTGACGTGGCCGTTCATTTTTGGATCGGAACGCAGGAATTGCATCAGCTCAATCTCAAGGTCGTTATGTGGCCCAAAATCTCCATGACCGCCTTCCGACGCCATGGGAATATGCGTTTTTCCGTCCCAGATCAATAGCCCCTCGCCCAACCCGGTGCCCGCCGCAATCAATCCGCGGTTTCCAACCTGGCTCTTGTCGCCTTCGCTTAAGGTAAAGATTTGATCGAGATGGAGTTCGGCGATGCCGTAACCATTCGCTTCCAGATCATTGATCAGGAAAATATGTTCGATGTGCAGGTCGCGCGATAGCTCTTGAGTGTCCAGCCGCCACGGCAAATTCGTCAGCTGAATTACATTTTTGCGAACTGGGCCCGGCGCGCCGAAACACGCGGCTTCAATCCCTTCGGAATCCTGCTGTGCTTGTGGTCCTAGAAATTCCCGAACGATGGCTTGGAGATTTGGGTACTGTTGTGCGGCATATTTTTCGTCACGAACGTGTTGCAGGGTGCCCTGCTCAAAGCGATACAGCGCCAGATGCGCCTTGGTACCACCCACATCGCCAGCAAGAATCATCGGCTCACTTCCAGCAATCCTCGACCGTTCGCGTCCGGCGGCGGCAGCTTCGCGGCGGCGGCCCGATCCAGCAGAAAGCTCAACTCGCCGCTCTCCGGCTGGATCAACTGCGACGGCAACGTCTCCGGTTGATAGGGACCCATCAGCACTTCCCGCAATACTTCAGCCTTTGATCCGTCCTGGATCAGAAAGAAGATTTTATCAGCATGGTTGATCACCGGCCACGTAAGAGTGATGCGCCACGGAATTTTGTCTTCTACGTGGTTGGCAACTGCCAGACGCATCATCTCATGCAGGGCTTCCGAGTGCGGAAATAAAGAGGCGGTGTGCCCGTTGGTGCCCATTCCCAGGACAATCAGATCGAATCGGGGCAACTGTGCGCCCTCCAGGCGGAATCGATTGCGCAAGGCGGACTCGTACCGCGCTCCGCCGTCTTCCGGCTCCAGTTCGCCTTCAATCCGCGTCACGTTTTCAGGCGGCAGAGGCACCTTCGACAAAAATGTCTCCTTCGCAAGTCGATAAGTCGAGTCAGGACTGTCCGGCGGCACGCACCGTTCATCCACAAAGAAGATCATCAGTTGCTTCCAGTCGATACGGGTGCGAAAGGGATAAGCAGGATCGCTGAGCAGCTCAAACATGCGCTTCGGCGCGCCACCGCCGGAGATGGCAATCCTTGCGACGCCCCGTGCTTTCACGGACGCCTCCACGGACGAAGCCACCCAATCGGCAGCCTTCACGCTCATGGTTTCGTGGTCGGATTCCACTTGATAGTGAACGTGGATTTTCTTCGGCATTGTCATCTCCATTCGGTTGGCTGTATCAGCGGCGCCATTTGCGGCCATCGCGCGCCAACAGGGCGTCGGCAGCGGACGGTCCCCAGCTTCCGGCGGCATAGTTCGGGAAGTCGTTGGGGGGATGCGCCGCCCAAGCCTGAAGAATGGGAGTCATCAAAGCCCACGTCGCCTCCACCCCGTCGCGGTGAGCAAACAGCGTTGCGTCGCCCATCATTGCGTCGAGAAGCAGTCGCTCATATCCATTCGCAGAAGAAACTCCAAATGCGGATGCATAGTCAAAATCCATCATCACCGGGCAGCTCTGCATGGTAGGACCAGGGACCTTGGCGGCGAAACGCAACGAGATTCCTTCGTCCGGCTGAATGCGCATGGAAATAATGTTGGGCTGGATTTCACCGCACTTGCTGGAGCCGATGTTGTCCTTGAACAGCATGGTCGGCGGCTGCTTGAACTGGATGGTGATCTCGGTGTACCGCTTTGCCAGTCGCTTTCCGGCGCGAACGTAAAAAGGTACTCCGGCCCAGCGCCAGTTTTCAATCTGAAATCGCATGGCGGCAAAGGTCTCCGTATTCGAATTCGGATCGACTCGCTCTTCCTGGCGATAACCAATGACTGGTTTGCCATCCACAGTACCGGGGCCATACTGCCCGCGCACGGTGTCTTCCTGCTTGATGGGTTGAATGGCCTTCCAGACTTTTACCTTTTCCATTCGAATTGGTGCGGAGAAAAATGTAACGGGCGGCTCCATCGCGACAAAGGAGAGCAATTCCATCACATGGTTTTGCACCACGTCGCGTAAAGCCCCAGCCTTCTCATAGAACGGGCCGCGACCTTCAATGCCGATGCTTTCTGCCGCCGTGATCTGCACATGATCAATGAAGTTGCGGTTCCAGATGGGCTCGAAAATCCCATTGGCAAAGCGAAAGACCAAGATATTCTGAACCGTCTCCTTGCCGAGGTAGTGGTCGATGCGAAAGATCTGATCTTCCGACAGCACCTTGTTGATTTCGTCATTCAGCTCCCGGGCAGACTCCAGGTCGTGACCGAAAGGCTTTTCAATAATGCAGCGGACAGTGCCCGTCTCTGGATGGGCCATGTTGTGCTTACCCAGTTGACGCACAATCTCTGAGAAATAATCGGGTGCGGTGGCCAAATAAAATAAGCGATTGCCGTTCGTTCCGTACTTCTCATCCAGGCTCGTCAGCAAGGTCTTCAGCCGCGTGTAGCCATCGGGATCGTCGAAGTTCATGGAGTGATACTTCACTCTTTGCAGAAAGTCGCGCAGGTTAGGATCATTCGCATCGACGCCGCCACCTTTGATAATGCCCTCGCGCATGTCGTTGACGAACTCATCCTGCAAGGGGCGACGCGCAACACCTACCACGGCAAACTCCGCCGGCAGCAAGCCGGACTGTTCCAGGTGGTACAGCGCCGGCAGCAATTTCCGCTTGGTCAGGTCGCCGGAGGCGCCAAAGATCACCACTACGCACGGCTCCGGTACGCGCTCGGGAACTCGCGACGCCTGCAGTTCTTCCGGGGAAACTGTAACTTCCGTCGTGACCATGGCTACTCTCCTTGCTCGTGAAATATCTGCATTGGACTCGATGCGCTAGCTCGATTTCTTGACCGCATGACCGCCAAACTCGTTGCGCATGATCGACAGCATGCGATCGGAGAAATTATTCTCCTCGCGTGAGCGAATCCTGCGAATCAGGGATTCCGTAATCACCGGCGCGGAAACATTCAGATCGATGGCCTCAAATACAGTCCAGCGACCTTCTCCTGAATCGGCGACGTACGCTTCCAATCCTTCCAACTTAGGATTCTTCTCCAGCGCATCGGCCGTCAAATCCAGCAGCCAGGAACGGACTACGCTTCCGTATTGCCAGATCCTGGCGACCTGCGTCAGGTCCAGGTTGAGCGGCTCTTTGTGCTTCATAATCGAGAAGCCTTCGGCGTAGGCTTCCATCAATCCGTACTCGATGCCGTTGTGCACCATCTTTACAAAATGGCCTGCGCCTGAGGGACCGACGTGCCCCCAACCCTTATCCGCAGCCGGAGCCAGGGTTTCGAAGATGGGCCGCAGATGCTCGACAATATCCTTATCACCGCCGATCATCATGCTGTAGCCTTCTTTCAGTCCCCACACACCAC
>JAZKAG010000030.1:40948-41897 GCA_040389265.1 Acidobacteriota bacterium | reverse complement strand
ACGGTATTTATGGCCCCGCGTTCGAACTGTGCGAGAACACTCCCATCAAGCCGGGCAGCGAAGAATATCTCAACTCAGAAAAATATCAGCTCCGCCACTGGAACGTCGAAGAGCCGCAAAACCTGCAGACGCTGATCGCGCGCGTCAATGAACTTCGTCGCGTCCATCCCGCACTGCACAGCAATCGCAGCCTGCACTTTCATCCGACCGACCAGAAATTCCTGATCTGCTACAGCAAGACAGATCTGCAAAATAAAGATGTCATTCTCGTCGTTGTGAATCTGCACCATCAGGACACGGAGGCTGGATGGGTCACTCTGGATCTTGCCGAACTCGGCATCCTGGCCAACCAGGCTTTTCGCGTCCAGGACCTGCTCACCGGCCAGGAGTATGACTGGAGCGGTGCGCGAAACTATATCCAACTGGGGGCGGGGCGCTCCCACATCTTCCATGTGAAGACGGGCACGGCCTCTACGGCGTAATCTACAACGACTCCCCGGTCGCCGGGGATTCCGCACCAGGGGCCAGGTCGCTGTGGCGACTCATGGTGACCCTGAGAATGGAAAAATACAGGATGGGCCTCTGCCCTTGCGGCTTATGAACGATACCTCGAGGAACCCCACGTTGAAGCAGCCAGGCAGCGCCCTCGACCCGCTCTGGTTTAAAGACGCCATTATTTACGAACTGCACGTCAAGGCATTTGAAGATGCCAACAACGACGGCATCGGCGACTTTCAAGGATTGCTCAGCAAGCTGGACTACCTGCAGGAACTCGGCATTACCTGCATCTGGCTGCTGCCGTTTTTTGCTTCCCCTTTGCGGGATGATGGATACGACATCGCCGACTATCTCGCCGTCCATCCCAGCTACGGCACGCTGGAGGATTTTCAGACCTTCCTGCACGCAGCCCATGATCGTGGCCTGCAGGTGATGATTGAACTAGTGGTCA
>JAZKAG010000030.1:30270-40938 GCA_040389265.1 Acidobacteriota bacterium | reverse complement strand
TGGCGCGATCCCTCTGGTCCTGCAGCGAGTCGGCGATGCGCGCGTCTCGCGCCGCCTGGATCGCCGGAGCACGACTACTACGTGTGGAGCGATACCGACGAAAAATATAAAGACGCGCGCATCATTTTTACCGACACAGAAAAATCCAACTGGACCTGGGACCCCGTCGCCAAGGCATATTACTGGCATCGCTTTTTTTCTCATCAGCCGGACTTGAATTACGACAGTCCTCTGGTGCTGGAAGAAGTGCTGCGCATCATGCGCTTTTGGCTGGATATGGGAGTCGACGCGCTGCGCATTGATGCTATCCCCTACCTGGTGGAGCGCGATGGGACCAACTGCGAAAATCTTCCGGAAACCCACGCGGTAATGAAGAAGATTCGTGCCGAGATCGACGCCCACTACGAAAATCGCATCATTCTCGCTGAAGCCAACCAGTGGCCCGCAGACGTCCGTCCGTACTTCGCCGACGGCGATGAATGTCACATGGCCTTTCACTTCCCCCTGATGCCGCGCATCTACATGGCGCTTCGCCAGGAGGACCGCCTGCCCATTACAGAAATCATGGGCCAGACGCCGCCTATTCCCGATACCTGCCAGTGGGGCCTGTTCCTGCGCAATCATGACGAGCTCACGCTGGAGATGGTCAGCGAAGACGAGCGCGATTATATGTACCTGGCCTACAGCGCCGACCCGCGTATGCGCATCAACATTGGCATTCGCCGCCGGCTTGCTCCCCTGCTAGACAACAATCGCCGTCGCATTGAGTTACTGAATAGCCTGCTGTTTTCTTTTCCAGGCACGCCCATCCTTTACTACGGGGATGAAATCGGCATGGGCGACAACATCTATCTCGGCGATCGCAACGGTGTGCGGACCCCCATGCAGTGGACCGCGGATCGCAATGCCGGCTTCTCCCGCGCTGTTCCCGCCAAGCTATATAGTCCGGTCGTCATGGATCCCGTTTGGGGCTACGAGGCCATTAATGTCGAAGCCCAGCAAGGTGACTCCAGCTCGCTGTTGAACTGGATGCGCAACCTGATTGCCCTGCGTAAACTGTTTCGCGTTTTTGGGCGCGGCGCGCTCAAATTTCTGCATCCCGACAATCGCAAAGTCCTCGCCTACATCCGTGAAGCCGAGGATGAAATTGTTTTGTGTGTCGCCAACCTTTCGCGCTTTGCCCAGCCCGCACAGCTCGATCTGGGCGAGTACGACGGCATGGTGCCGGTGGAAATGTTGGGCTACGTAGAATTTCCAACCATCACTCGCCAGCCGTATTCTGTGACACTCGCGCCCTACGGATTTCTCTGGCTGGAATTGCATCCGTCGCCCGATACCGCCGCGGTGCAGCCTGAAGATTCCGCGCTGCTGCTTGCCGATACCTCCGACTGGACCAGCCTGTTTCTTGATGGCAACCTGCGTAAACTGCAGGAATCCATTCTGCCCACCTACATTCCGCTGCAGCGATGGTTTGGTAATAAATCTGCCGTCATTCGGAGCACCACCATCGCGGATTGGGGCAAGCTCGATGCCACCGGCGCAATCTTCTGCCTGGTGCACGTGGAATACGAGACTGGTAATGCGGATCGGTATTTCCTTCCTCTCGTGGCAGCATTTGGTGAAGCGGCCCGCACTTTGCGCGACACTTCACCGGCATCCGTTCTGTCCGCCGTACTTTCGCCGGCGGGAGAAGGCGTGCTTTACGATGCCACCTTCGACCCCAAGTCCTGCGAGGCCCTGTTGAACGCTATTTCGAACTCCACCACATTTTCCATGCAGCAGGGATCGGTCGAGGGTGCCCCCAGCAGCGCCTTGCGCGGTTTGGTGACGAAGAAATCCACGGACAAAACGCTCGCTGCTCGGCGCAGTTCTGCGGAGCAAAGTAATACTTCAATCCTTTTCGGCAATCGATTGATCATGAAGCTGTTCCGTCATCCGGAACCAGGCCTCAATCCTGATTGCGAGATTGGTCGATTCCTCACCGAACAGGCACATTTCTCCAACATCCCACCCTTCGGCGGCTCCATCGAATATGTTTGCAAAGGCGACGCGCCAACCACGCTTTGCATGCTGCAGGGGCTGGTGACGAACCAGGGCGACGGCTGGCAGTGGATGCTGGAAGAACTGGAACGCTATTACGAAAACTATGTGCAAAAGACAATTCCAGCGGAAGAACTGGGGCAGCCTGTGGTTTCCACATCGGCGCCTCTAGGGGTGTCGCGGGCCTCGCAGTTTGCGCTGGAACATGCCGGTGTCGCTCTCGACGCAGCGGCTGTGCTTGGTCGCCGCACCGCGGAGATGCATCTGGCGCTGGCTTCCTCTAGCAGCAACCCAGCCTTTGCTCCGGAGCCTCTGCCCAAGGAATATTTTGACAATCTGCAGGCCTCCATTAACGCGCAGGCCTCCCACGCCTACGATCTGTTGCGGAAGACCATGTCTGGCCTGGCCGACGATACAGTCGAAATCGCCGCGCTGCTCCTCAGCCATCGCACCCGCATTCTCGACGGCCTTGGCGCCTCCAATATCGGCAGCATGGACGGACGACGCATCCGCATCCACGGCGACTACCATCTTGGCCAGGTGCTGCGGGTGAAATCGGACTTCGTCATTCTCGACTTTGAAGGTGAACCGGCGCGCTCGCTCGACATTCGCCGCATGAAGCATTCTCCGCTGAAAGACGTCGCCGGGATGCTGCGTTCCTTTAACTACGCGGCCTGGGCTGCACTGATGCGCTATTCTTCTCGCCGCCCGGAAGACCAGTCGAAGCTGGAACCCTGGGCCACGCTCTGGGATGAGTCCGCCTCGGCGGAGTTTCTGCATGCCTACATGGAAACCATGGCCGGCAGCCACTTGATTCCCGCGACTCCTGCCGCACAATGGAGTCTGCTCGATCTATATTTGCTGGAGAAAGCTTTCTACGAGCTGATCTATGAGTTGAATAGTCGTCCTGATTGGGTGAAGATACCGTTGATGGGCGTGGCTGCGCTGCTGCAGCAGGAATTTGAATAACTCATGGTGTTTCTCCCGCAACGGAGTAAATCGAGACGATGGCTGAATTGGAAGCGCTGCAGGATGTAAAAAAGGAAAGCACCGAGCTCGGCCCCGCGGATCTCCTGATGGCGATCCCAGCTTCGCCGACCAGCGAGTTGCTCATCCCCGCCGTACAAAAAATCCGGAAAGTTTGTAAGCTGCTCCCTCCCTCGTGCCAGGTCGTGCTGGCGCTGCCTGGAGAGGACTTTCAGGGCGATCCTGCCGCACTCCCACAGAATGGTTCTGAATCTACGGCCGAGCCGCCCCTGCGCTATGTCAATTATCCCTTGCCACCCATCGTCGGCGGCATCATCCCCTGGCTGCCCAATGCAGGCACGTATCGAGAGATCGCCCGTCTGGCCACCAGCCTGCAGGCGCGTGCATGCACGGTGCTCGGCACGGATAACGGATTCAGTCGTGATTCCCTCACGCCTGAGAAGCTCCTGCTGCTAATTGATCCGGCCATAGGCGGTAACTTCGATTTGGTCATGCCGTTGTATGCCTCGGCGGCCTTCGACGACCTGGTAAATAAGAGCATGCTCTACCCGCTCACCCGCGCGCTCTACGGCCACCGGGTGCAAAATCCGCTGGGCACGGAATTCCAGATGTCGTCGAAAATGTTTGCCGTGCTCGACTCGAACATAGCTCGCGACTCCAGCCAGCAACAGGGCAGGCTGCCGTGGCTGGCGACCCTGGCAGCAAGTAGAAATCTGAAGATCTGCCAGGCCCAGCTGGGCGTTCGCCACCCCTCCACGGCCGATGGCATAGAACTGAGCGACGCTCTCGCCCAGCTTACCGGTCCTCTGTTCCTCGACATGGAGGACAATGCCGCGTTCTGGCAGAGAATTCGCGGCTCTCACGATGCACCCATTTTCGGTTCGGCTTCCGTCGCGACCGATGCCACTGACACCGTCGACGTCCGACACATGGTGGAGGCTTTTCAACTCGGCGAACGCAATCTCCGCGACTTCTGGTCCCTGATCCTGCCGCCTGTCACCCTGCTGGAATTGAAAAAACTCTCCCGTCTTTCTCCGGATGATTTTCGAATGCCGGACACCTTGTGGGCGCGCATCGTGTACGACTTCGCGCTCGCCCATCGTCTGCGTAATATTCACCGCACCCACCTGTTTGGCGCACTCACACCGCTCTATCTCGGATGGGTGGCGTCGTACGCAGTGGAAATCAATCAGAGCGGCATCGCCGCCGCACAACAACGAGTGGAGCAATTGGCCCGCACCTATGAGTCGGAGAAGCCCTACCTGCTTTCCCGATGGCGCTGGCCAGATCGCTTTCACCCGTAATCGCCCGCAGTAGAACAGGAGTCCGTCATGTGGGAACAAGTACATCAGGCGCTGCTGCAATCGCTTCATCGTGCCGTATTCAAGGTCGCAACTCTGCTGCCCGGCGTTCTAGCGCTCATCGTCGCCCTGCTGGTCTCGATCCTCATCGGATGGCTTTTTGCCGCAATTCTACGGCGTATTTTGCTGGCGCTTCGTTTTGACACTCGTGTGCAGCATTCCGGATTCTCCAACGTTTCCGACTGGTCTTCTGCCAATACGCCCACCGTAGTAGCAACCCGCATTGTGTTCTGGCTGACGGTGATTGCCGGGCTCTTCGTCGGTATCGCCGCCTTCGATGCGTCACTCTCATCCGGCCTTTCTGCTTACGTCGTCGCTTATATCTCCAGGATCGTGGCCGCCGTGGTACTGCTGACAATTGGGGCGGTTATTGCGCGCTTCCTTTCGCGCAGTGTCCTGATCAACGGCGTCAACATGAACCTGGAACATGCGCGCCTGTTAAGCCTGGGTACCAAGTGGCTGGTCCTGGTTTTCACCGTCGCCATGGTGCTTGATCATCTTGGGATCGCTCGCAGCATTGTCGATTTAGGATTCGGTATTCTGTTCGGCGGTATCGTATTGGCACTCGCTTTGGCCGTCGGTCTTGGATCGCGCGATCTGGTCACCCGTTCCCTGGAACGCGATCGTCACAAAACTGCAACAGAAGAGGATGGCGTCCGCCACTTTTGAATCCCGAGATGTTTACGACCTTCGCAGATGATCGCGTTCCGGTCGGAAAATCGAGCCAAGGCGAATTCCCAACAATCAAGTTGCCTGCCGGCTGCTCCACGTCCGCTGCGAGCCAAGGTTAAATTTTCTTCAATCATATTGACCGCACCCTGTTAACCGTAGTTAGCTACAACTTGCGCAACTTTCCCGCGGGAAAGTTGCACCCCGGAGAGGCATGCTGACTTGCACCCTGTTGCTGTCGATTTGTTTGTTGCCAGCGATTCAGCCAACAACCACTCCAGGAGATCCGGCAGTCGCGTGGACAACAAATGTCCGCGCGAAGTCAACTTTTCCTGGCTCAAACCGCATCGCGGTTGGCGAATATTCCGAACTCGTCGCGCAAGCGTGTTTGCCGATTCGGCAGCAGGTACGGGTCACGACCACTTTCCCCACCCTGGCGCTGAGCACTCCGCTGCCGGATGAAACGCAACTGACCCTTTTTCCGCATTCCAACACTGCCCGCTATTGGATTAGCGGCCAAGGCAACAGCATCTTCCAGCTGCATGGAAATTTCCATTCCCCATATCAAGGCCCGAACAGTTTCACGGCGCCGTTTGAATACAAAGCCTCGGAAGTGGCCACGCTTTACCTTGGCTATCAGCTCAAGAAAACTCCGCGCTATGAGACAGACATTCTTTACGACGAGGAGAACGCGGGTGGCCGCGGTCTGAGCCAAGCGCTCGGTCTGGCCGGTTTTACCAATCTGGATGTGGTGCGCAATCCCAACCTGGGCCCAGCGCCCTACACCGCACGTGTCGAGCTGCACCAGACCATCGGCTTTACCCATGAAACGGAGCCGCAGCAACGTACCTTTCTATCTTTGGCAACCCAAGTCCCGATGCGTCGACTGGAACTGCGCGCGGGGAAATTCACGCTGCCGGACACCTTCGACGTCAACGCAGTGCTCAGCGATAGCCATCTTCAATTTGAAAACTGGACCATCGATAACAACGGCGCCTGGGATTACGCAGCCGACACTCGCGGCTATACCTATGGAGCTGCTCTGGAATATGACGATCGCAACTGGTCATTGCGTTATGTGTTGGCGTTGATGCCCACCGTCGCCAACGGCATTAAACTCGATTGGGATCTGCGACAAGCCCGCGCGCAAAACATAGAGATTGAAATCCGCAAGGGACTTCTGCGCGGTCACGACGGCGTCCTCCGGCTGCTTGCCTATGGTAATAACGCCCACATGGGCGATTATCGCGAAGCCGTCAATCATTACTTGGAAGGCCTCACGCCCACACCGGAAATCACCTCTGTCGAAAAGTACGGGGCGCTGAAATACGGCTTCGGCGTCAACGTCGAGCAGGATGTCACTCCGAATCTTCGCGTTGCCGGCCGCTTCGGCTGGAATGAAGGCCAGCACGAATCCTTCGCCTATACAGAAGTGGATCAGACATTTCTCTTCGGCGCGGACTATGCAGGTTCGCGTTGGCACCGAAAATTCGATAAGGTCGGCATTGCCTTCGTGAGCAATGCGATAAAAAAAGATCATCAGAATTATTTGCGCTACGGCGGTGTGGGATTTTTGCTTGGAGATGGAAATTTGAATTACGCAAGAGAAGATATTTTGGAGGGGTACTACAACCTGCACGCCTGGCGCGGCTTCTATTATGCCTTCGACTACCAGAATATCCAACATCCTGGCTATAACCAGGATCGAGGCCCGGTCAACGTAGAAGGCGTCCGCCTCCACGTCGATTTTTAAGCCAACAGCGTACTCGAATTTAGGAAATAACGGGTGTTCGAGTCCGACAGGATTGACTGATGAAGGTTATTTTGCTTTCGTAGCGGACGCCGCCGCCGGCGCCTGCGGCAGCGTATAGATCACTTCTCCCGGGCGGGTATAGTGCATCTGCTCGCGTGCTTCATACTCAATGGTGTCGCGATCGGTCTTCAATCGCTGGTCGTGGAGTGCAAGACGATCATTCTGCCTCTGCAGGTCGAGAATCTGCCGCTGCAACTGTTCCGCTTGATGCTGCTTTTGCTGATAGGCCACCAACCCATCGTGGCCGAAAATTGCATAGAAGCCGAGAAACGCAGACAACGCGATAAACAATACGGTGGCCGCTTTACGGCGCATTCCAAGCGCCGCCGCCGAAAACCGTGCGATGTGGCTGCCCTGCGGGACGGCTGCGGAAACGGGCGTGAGCTCTTCGTGAGCGATCAACTGCCGCTGCAATTTTTTTCGCGAACCAAGCTTCATCTGCACATTCTCACGATCCACGCCTCAAGCAACATCGTAACTTACTCCAGCACCCATTGCTTGGCTGCTGCCGTCAACTTTGCGGAATCTTCCCTGGAGCGAGCCTCCGTATAAGCCCGCACCACAGGTTCCGTTCCAGACAGACGATAACAAACCCACGATCCGTCGTCGAAGACCAGTTTCAGCCCGTCCGTCCGGACGATGGCCGAAACCTTGCGGCCGGCAAGTTCGCGCGGCTCGGTCTTCAACTTCTTAGTGAAGTTGTCCTTGGCCTGTTGCGTCAAGTGAAAATTCTCTCGAACTGGATAAAAGGAACCCACCTTGCCAAAAAGGGTCTGCAACTGCTCGCCGATCGTCTTGCCGCGGACCGCAACCATCTCCGCGACCAGCAACCCCGCCAGGATGCCATCCTTTTCCGGAACATGTCCGCGAATCGTCAAGCCTGCGCTCTCTTCTCCGCCAATTGCAATCTTGTCCTGATCGATCAGCTCGCCAATGTATTTGAATCCCACCGGCGTTTCGTACAGTTGAATCTTGTAGTGGTCGGCCAGCGCATTAATGCAGTTCGTCGTGGCCACGCTCTTGGCGACTCCGTTGCGCCACCCTCGCGTCTCCACCAGGTAGTCGAACAGCAGCGCAATAATGTAGTTCGGCTGGATAAAGGTTCCGTCGCGATCCACGATTCCAAAACGATCCGCATCGCCGTCGGAGGCAATCCCTAGGTGGGCGTCGGTCTCCCGCATCTTCGTCCGGCAGTCGCCCAGCAGAGCATCATCGGGCTCCGGCGCGTGGCCGCCAAACAGTACGTCGCGATAATCGTGCACGCTCACAGCGGAAACGCCGTTTTCCGTGAGCAACTGTTTCGCATACCCGCGCCCCGCTCCCCAGAATGGATCCACCACAATGCGCAGCTTCGCCTTCGCAATGGCCTGGATGTCGATCAGCTCAGCCAGCCGCTTCAGGTAGTCTGGCTTCACATCCACATTTTCGAATTTCTCTTCGGCCGTGCCAGGAGGGATTTCGGCATCACCAAGCGCAGCGATTTCCGCCTCAATCTGCCGGGTCACTTCCGGCAATGCCGGCGCACCATCGGGAGTGGAAAATTTGATGCCGTTATATTCCGGCGGATTGTGCGATGCCGTAAAGTTGATCGCTCCGCTGGTCTTGCGTTGACGCACGGCATAGGAAATCGCCGGTGTTGGCGCGGCCTCGCCGATTACCTCGGGAGTGACGCCGCCCTCTGCCAGCAACCGTGCCGCCTCTGCAACGAACATCTCTCCCATAAATCGGGGATCGCGGCCCACCAGGATGCGATGCGTTCCCGGCTGCCTGGAGACGTAACTGGCAATTCCAACAATCGCGCGCCGAATGTTCGGCAACGTGAACTCGTCGGCTACAACCGCTCGCCAGCCCGAGGTCCCAAAATGAATTTGCGTCGGCATCTTTGCGCTCTACTTTCTTAGAAACAAGAATACCGAATGTTGGATGCATGGAGTTGCGTGCCGGTTCGATCGACGGATCGCCCAACACGTCGCGTCAACGCGGCTGCGCCAGGGATCGCGCTTGAGCCCTTGGATTGATACGTTGGCTACCAAGAGAGGTACAGGCCTCTACGCCACTCGCTGCGCCTGCGCAAACACATCCGCGTGCGCGTCGTACACTGACAGGACCTTGCCCGCACGTGCTGGATCGGTCGACCAGGTCAAGGACACCGCAGTCACGTACTGCTCGCCATTCGTCGCCTTCAGCGCCGCCGCATAGTGGGGGTAGGCCCGGCTCAGCCGCTCCAGCACCTCCATGCGCGCTTTGAAGCATTCGTTCCAGTCCGCAAACTTGGCCCAGTTCGCCGACACCGTCAGCCAGTGGCCATGCTGAAATTCCCGCGTCGGCAGGACGATCGTCTCCGTTCCTGCCAGTGGCGGATGACTTTGCTTCTGCCCGAATAGATTATTGGCCTCGACCGCGAGTTGGGAGCGACCCCAACCGGATTCCAATGCAGCCTCGCAGGCAGCAAAAGCTGGAAATAGGTGGTGGGCAGCCTGGGCGGCACGATAAGAGCGCGAAAGAAAAACAGTTTGTATAGACACGGACACTCCTGGTGGAAGGGTTCTATTTCCAGTATCCGTGGGTGAAGCGAGTCAATGTGCCAATACCCGTTGCAACAACTACTTTTTTCGTTCGCAGATATATAGTTGCCCTAGCAACCATCTGCTCAAAGTGGTTGCCAAAGCAACCATTTCCGCCGAGTACAGTTCCGTCTACAAGCGGGCGTGCTTAGACCACAAAATACTTCGCTTGCGGATGATGGACGATAATGGCATCCGTGCTCTGCTCCGGCTCCAAGTGATAGCTTTCCGTCAGCCGTACTCCGATCTTTTCCTCGGGATGCAACAAGGCAAAAATCTTCGTTTGGTCCTCTAGATTCGGGCATGCGGGATACCCGAAGGAATAGCGCGAGCCACGATATTTCTGATGGAACAGGTCCCGTATTTCGCTCGAGTCTTCTGCGCCAATCCCCAGTTCTTCGCGTATCACTTTGTGCATATACTCGGCCAGTGCTTCGGCCGTCTCCACGCTTAACCCGTGCGTGTACAGGTATTTCGTAAAGTCTCCTCGTTCAAACAATTCTTTTGTCAGGTCGCTTGCCTTCTGCCCGACTGTTACAACAGAAAACCCGATAACATCCAGTCTTCCCGAGGCTTTCGGCAAAAAGAAGTCGGCGACCGAAAGCTTGCGTCCTTCGCGCTGGCGAGGAAAGGAAATCCGTAGCAACTCCTGTTTTGTAGCATCCTCCGTTGCCGCTTCCGGCGCGTACACAACTACCTCGTTTCCATCGCTGTTGCATGGATAATACCCATACACCGCCTTTGGCTCCAGCCACCCAGATTGCTTCGCCTCCGCAATCATCTCCTGCAGAATGGGACGATATTTTTCATCGACGAGTCGAACATAATCTGTTGCAGACGCAGTTTTCAGCTGCCATTGATTTTTGAACAACGCGGTTTCATTGATGTACGCGAACACGGTATCGAGCGAGAAATCCTTCTTTACCCGCACTCCATAAAACGGCGGCTGCGGAATATCCGGCGCGTCCTGCACCGCGGAGGAACGCTCGGTCGACACCGGTTCCTGCGGGCCAGTCCGCTCTTCCGGCAGAAGGTTTTTTCTCTCGAACAACTTCACCGTGGTGCCTTCTTCAATGCGAGTCGAACGCACGGCCGCGTCCTCGGCGGTCAGGTCGCCAATGACGTGCAGGCCGGCAAAAGCGTCCTCCGCGTAGTACACCGGGCCTTTGTATTCCTTGCGTAAATCGTCTTCGACATATTTCCGCGTGAGCGCCGCACCGCCGCAGATCACCGG
>JAZKAG010000030.1:9755-30260 GCA_040389265.1 Acidobacteriota bacterium | reverse complement strand
TGCTGCAAATCCTGAATGACATACTTCATCTCCAGCGTGCTTTTCACCAGCAGCCCGCTCAGCCCAATGGCATTCGCCTTGTGTTGTTGCGCGGCTTTGATGATCGCGTCCGATGGCTGCTTGATGCCAAGGTTCACCACCTTGTAGCCATTGTTCGAAAGGATAATGTCGACAAGATTCTTGCCGATGTCGTGTACGTCTCCTTTCACGGTAGCCAGGACAATCGTTCCCCGCTGCGAGCCTTCGACGCGTTCCATCTTCGGTTCGAGATACGCGACCGCTGCTTTCATGACCGACGCTGAATCCAGCACCGACGGCAGCTGCATTTTGCGCGCGCCGAACAGCTCACCCACTGTCTTCATTCCATCCAGCAGCACAGTGTTGATCAGTTCCAGCGGCGTGTAGGTCAGCAGCGCCGTCTCCAGCAGGTCTTCCAGCGATTGCTTGGTCGCGCCCGCACCAACACTGCGCTCACCGCGAATGATCAACTGCTTTAGCTTGTCCTCAATGGTCAGAGCTTCGACGGCTTCCGGCTCCGGCTCCGCATTGGGATCTTTCTGCAGGTTGGCAAAGTAGGCCATGTAGACCTGCAATGGATCGCCATCTGACGTGTCGCGGAAGATTAATTTTCGCGCCAGGTCGACTTCCTTTTCAGGAATTTTGTAGAGTGGATAAATTTTCGAATAATTCACAATCGCCATGTCGAGCCCGCGGTCGACAGCTTCTTTCAAAAACACGCTGTTCAACACGCGTCGCGAATAGGTCGAGAGTCCAAACGAAATATTGCTGACTCCCAGAATCGTTCTGCACTCTGGCAGTTCTTGCTTCAGCAGCCGCACGGCTTCCAGCGTTTCCATGCCGGCGGTGCGATAGTCCTCCTGCCCGGTGGAGATCGGCAGCGTCAACGGATCAAAGATCAAATCTTGCGGACGCAATCCGTACCTCTCCGTTGCCAGCTCAAAAATACGCCGCGCCACCGCCACTTTCTTTTGTGCGGACAGCGCCATTCCATCTTCGTCGATGGTCAAAGCGATGACAGCCGCACCATAGCGGCGAGCCATAGGCAGCACTTTCGACGTGCGCTTTTCACCATCTTCCAGATTGATGGAGTTGATCAGCGGCTTTCCCGGGATGCGTTTCAGCGCTTCTTCGATCACGTCCGCTTCGGTGGAGTCGACCAGCACCGGCGTCGGCACGCGGGTTGCGATCTGATCGAGAACCGCATTCATGTAGGCCTTTTCGTCCTCGCCCACAATGGCGCAGCAGATGTCCAGCATCTGGCTGCCTTCGTTGGCGAGTCGCTTGGAAAGTGCAAGAATTCCGCCGTAGTCGCCACTGCGGACCATCTCGCGAAATACAGGACTGCGCGTGGTCGTGTTCATTTCCTCGGCGACGATGACCGGCTGCCCGTCCACCTCTAGCGGGATGGAAGAATACGCACTGGCTGCCACGCTCTGCGCCACGGCATGAGTTTCCGCAGGTTTGGAATTCGCCACCGCATCGACAACGGCACGTAAATGCTCCGGCGTGGTGCCACAGCAACCACCCACAACGCGAACTCCATACTCCTCGACAAACTGTTTGTGAAAATGCGCCAGTTCCTCCGGCGTCAGCGCATACACGGCATGGCCGCCGACATTTTGCGGCAGGCCGGCATTCGGCAGTACGCTTACTGGACGTGTCGCATTCTGGCAAAGGAAGCGCACCGCATCGTTCATCTCGCGCGGACCCGTGGCGCAGTTCAACCCGATGATGTCGGGCTGGAAACATTCCAGTACCGCCAGCGCCGCGCCGATCTCACTGCCCAGCAGCATTCTCCCGGTCGCTTCCAACGTAACCTGCATTTGCACCGGCAAACGCCTGCCGGTGGAACGCATGGCGTCCTCACACGCCGCTAATGCGATCTTTCCCTGCAACAAATCCTGGCAGGTTTCAATCAGTAGAACGTCGACGCCACCCTCGATCAGCGCTTCAATCTGCTCGCGATAGGCTTCGGCCATCGCGTCGTAGGTGATGTGGCCAAGAGAGGGCAGCTTGGTGGTCGGTCCAATGGAACCCGCCACGAAGCGTGGCTTTTGCGGCGTGGAAAACTGCGCGGCCACTTCTTTCGCCAGTTGCGCGCCCACGATATTCAGCTCGCGAGTTTTGTCTTCCAGCTGATATTCCGCCAGCACGATGCGCGAGGAACCGAATGTGTCGGTTTCGATGATGTCGCAGCCGACCTCAAGAAAGCTGGCGTGAATGCCGCGAATCACATCCGGCCGACTGAGCACGAGTAGCTCGTTGCAGCCTTCCTTGTTCCAATAATCGTCAATGGTCAGGGCATGCTTCTGGATGCTGGTGCCCATGGCGCCGTCGTAGACGATGACTCGTTCTCGTAAAACATCTGAAAAAGTTTGCATTGGATTCCTGAATTACAAAGTTAGCTGCCTGTTGCTTTCGATTCCCGCGAAGTGCTATCGATTCAATGAGGGATCAATGACCGCGATTCCCTTCTGCGGATCGTATTTCTTATAGAGGGGTCGCGGATATGCGGTCACGATGACTTCCAGCGTAGGCCAGACATGGGCCTCCACAAGATGGCCACCATGTGCCGTCCCGTCGCTGAAACCCACCACCATGTGGACGTGGACGACCGGCTTGCCCTGGTACATTGCAATATCGCCCAACAGCGAAAGTACTTCTGCCTGCTGATCGATATGATTCATTCGGAACTTCTTAGTATCCGGATTGAGCCACGCCAGGGTTCCATTGTGGATGGAGCCGATGCCGGTAATTCTGGCGGCGGAGATGCGATGCTCTTCCGCAAATTGAGTTAGACCGCCCAGAATTTCGTCCCCTGCTCCGAAGATGACGGCATACGTCGTTTCCTGCGCACTCTGATTGAGAATTTTGAACTTCATCAACGGCGCGCTCGCCTTCGCCGCCGTCGAACCACTGACGGCATTTTGCTGCGCAGCGCTACCGTTCGCTGCAGAGGCGCAGGGCGCAATCAGCGTCGCAGAAGTGATGATCGCTCCGAGCGCAACCTGCAAAGTTCCTGGCAACTTCATCTCGATCCCTCCTCATCTTCGTGGAATTCAATTCCATCGATCGGCAGGTAGAACAATCCTTCCCTTACTGCGATCCTCAACGTGGAGAATGCGCAAGCGAAGGAGCCCTTCGTTCTATCTTAGCGACCACGTAGTTTTCAGTTATGGAGTGGAAGGTTCTAACTCGGCCGGGGAGCCCGGCATCGGCGCCAGAAGGTCTTCTTTGCGCATCACCAGCGTGGTGGTGTTAAACGAAGAGGATTCAAAACCGTGGCCGTGCGTGATGGCATCGGTGGGGCAGGCTTCCACGCAATAACCGCAGAAGATGCAGCGGTTGTAATCGATGTTGTAGACCTTGGCGTAACGTTCGGCGCTGGAAATCCGCTGCTCGGCGGTATTTTCCGCTGCTTCTATGTGAATGCAGTTCGACGGGCACGCAGCCGCGCACAGGAAACATGCGACGCATTTTTCCAGGCCGTTTTCATCGCGTTGCAGCACGTGACGGCCGCGGTAGCGCTCTTCAAACTTCGCTCCGCGCATCGGTCCCGGGCCATCGGGATAGTTCTCCACCTCGGTCGGCTTGAAAATTTCTCCGAAGGTGACACTCATTCCTTTGGCAACGGCTGCGAGATCGCGCACAATCGACATACTCCGATTATAAACGAGGGGAAAGCGCAGTCTATCGCAGCATCCAATTGCTATAGGCTGCAATCACGTCGAAGATATTCGTGTCGTGACGACGGCGGTAAGGCAGTAGCATTGGATTTTGGCGCCTATGCAAAATGAAATCGAACGCGTTCTGATCTATCGGCTGGGGAGTCTCGGCGACACGGTGGTGTCGCTGCCCTGCTTTCATCAGATTGCGCGCGCCTATCCCGATGCTGAACGCCGCCTGCTGACCAATATACCTGTGCACAGCAAAGCTCCCGCTGCGTTTGCCGTGCTTGAAGGCTCCGGCCTGGTGCACAGTTACATGCGCTATCCAATAGCGACGCGCAGCATTGGCGAACTGATCGCGCTACAACGCGACATTCGCGCATATCACGCGCAGGTGCTGGTCTACCTGACGCCGCGAAGGTTGGCGAGCGAAGTGGTGCGCGACGCTGCCTTCTTTCGGCTCTGCGGCATTCCGACGATCATCGGATTACCGTTGACGCGGGACGCTCGCACCAACCTGCTGGATCCTGTCACGGGGTGGTATGAGCCGGAAGCGATGCGACTGGCGCGCCTGGTGCACAGCCTGGGGAAGATTGATCTTAACGATCCAAAAAATTGGGATCTGGGATTAACACTCGACGAACATAAACGTGCGGCCGAGGCGCTGGAGCCGGTGCAGGGGCGGCCGCTGCTGGCTTGTTGCGTGGGCACCAAGGTGCAGGCCAAGGATTGGGGCGCCGACAATTGGCACAGTGTGCTGAAGACGTTGGCCGGGGAACTGCCGCAGGATGGATTGGTCATGGTGGGAGCGGCAGAAGAAGCCTCTCTGAGCAACCGTGTTGCGGAAGCCTGGGCGGGGCGATCCGTGAATCTATGCGGGAAACTTCTGCCCCGCCAGTCCGCGGCGGTTTTGGCTCGGACAAAACTTTTCGTGGGACACGATAGCGGCCCAATGCACCTGGCTGCCACCGTCGGCACGCCGTGCGTCGCGGTCTTCGCCGCGCGCAATAAACCGCGAACCTGGTTCCCCTGGGGAGGCCAGCATGAGGTGGTGTACCACCGGACTGACTGCTGGGGCTGCGACCTGGAAGTTTGCGTCGAGCAAAAGAAAAAATGCCTCACCTCGATTCTTCCGGCAGAGGTCCTGGTCGTCGTGCATCGCGTCTTGGCCCGCCTTTCCCTGGCGCACACCTTGGTTCCCAGCCCCAGATGAACCGCTCCTCGACGCATCCACTTAGGATAGATTGGAGCACAGCATGATTCGTGATCTTCATCGCGTCCTCGATCTGGTTGAGTCCGGCTTTCAGCGCTATCGCGTGCTGGTGATTGGCGATTTGATGCTGGACCAGTATTTGTGGGGCGACGTCAGCCGCATTTCGCCGGAAGCGCCGGTGCCTGTATTGCGCTCTGCCCGGCGCACCCATGTTGCCGGCGGCGCTGCCAACGTGGCGATGAACCTGGTTGGCCTGGGCGCGCAGGTATCGCTGGCCGGATTCCTCGGTAGCGACGAATCGGCGGAGACTTTGCGTGGACTGCTGACAGCAGCGGGTATCGCGACGGACGCGGTTTGCGTCTGGAAGCGGCCGACCATTTCGAAAACACGCATTATGGCGGGACGACAGCAGTTGATGCGGCTCGATGTGGAAACCCAGGAGCTTCCCTACCAGGCGGAGGTCGATTCCCTGCTGCAATCGTTGACGGCACAGATCGCGACAGCGAACAGCATCATCCTTTCTGACTATGCGAAGGGTGCGCTGCCGGAACAAGTCTGCCAGCACGTCATCACAGAGGCGCGCAAGCGCAACATCCCTGTGCTTGTGGACCCAAAAGGCAGCGAGTTTTCGAAATACCGCCATGCGACAACAATCTGCCCTAACCTGCAGGAACTATCGATCTGCACCGCAGTTGCCGCCCATCAGATGGGGACGCTGCTGTCCGCAGGACGCGAGCTGATCAGCCGGCTGCAGCTGGATTATCTGACCGTCACGATGAGCGAGCGCGGCATTCGCATTCTCTATCCCAATGCGCAGCAGGATCTGCACGCCGCTGCGGTAGCGCGCGAGGTATACGACGTCTCCGGCGCGGGCGACACGGTGATTGCCACGCTGGCAGCCTCAGCGGCGGCGCAACTCGATCTGGAAAGTGCGATTCAATTGGCGAATGTTGCGGCAGGGATTGTGGTCAGTCGGGTGGGCACGGTTCCGATCGATCGCGCGAATCTGCTGGCAACCTTGTCGGTAGAACTGGCTACCAGCACGCAGGAAAAAGTGGTCGACCGAGCCGGTATGATCGCGCGGGCTGCGCAATGGCGCGACCGCGGCGAGACCATCGTATTCACTAACGGCTGTTTCGATCTGCTGCACATCGGCCACATCACGCTGCTGGAAAATGCCCACCGTATGGGAGATCATCTGGTGCTGGGAATTAACAGCGATGCTTCGGCGCGCCGATTGAAAGGCCCGACACGCCCAATTGTCGGCGAGAAGGAGCGGGCTCGTATTCTGGCGGCCCTCGCCTCGACCGATGCCATTGTCATCTTCGACGAAGACACACCACTGGAAACCATCGAAGCCTTGCGGCCGAATGTTCTGGTGAAAGGCGGCGACTACACGGAAGCAACTGTCGTCGGCGCAGATCTGGTGCGAAGCTGGGGCGGCCGTGTTGCCATTGTGCCAACGGTGGCGGGATTCAGCACTACCAGCCTGGTGCAAAAGCTGAGCGCGACTCGGGGACAGAGTCGCGCTGGCGAAGCACAATCGTAAAAATCAGAGCTCGTTGTGGCGGCCCCGCCGCGCCTGCTAATCTCCCATAGGATTTCTCGCATGGGAAGGATGCTGCCGTTCTGGATCGTGCAACCACTTGGATAGCGCGGCCCCGTTCATCTCCATTCCCACCAGATCGAGTTCGCCATGATCGTAGTCGGCAATCATCATGCCCATGGAGGATCCGTCAGGGCGAACTAAGATTACGGACTGATCGCCGCCACGACCTTTGCCGCCGCTCACTTCCCGTACGAACGGTTGCCAATCATCGCCGAGTTTGGAATGCAGCAGTAGGTACAGATCCTTTCCCTCCATGCCGTGCAGGTTCTCGAATTGGGCCACCCGCAGACTTCGCACGCCTCCATGCGTCTTCAGGCTGGCACAGATGCTGACCAGGCTCATCATGGGAATGCGCTGAGCATGCACGGAGTATTTGTGCTCTACCGCGGACACGACTGAGTTGAAGTCATGATCGGCGGCAGAACAGCCCGTCGAAACCAGCAATCCCGAACCCAGCAGGAGCAGGGCGAAATGTCTCATTGGAAATTTCATTTCGACTCCTTGGTTGCACCTTTCTGCAGGTTGAGATTGGGAACGCCGAAATTGCCACTCAATTCCTTCAGATCCTCTGGCCGAATCGAACCCGAGATGTACACCATGTCCAGTTCCTTCGGCTCGGCATTCAGGACGAACATTCCCTTCACCTCGGTGCCGACCATTTTTACGGTGTCGCCCTCGCCTTTCTTGGAGCGAACTTTCACCATAGAATTCCAGTCTGGTCCGAGAAATTGTTGGCGAATGGTTCTCAGGTCTTCCGGCGCATATTGTCCTGGTTCAGAGAATTCGTAACTGCGAACGTAAATGGCATCCAGGTTCTGAATCAGCCGTTGCGCCTGCTCGTCTCCTTTCTTTTTGGAGTCGAGAAACTGGCTGGCGAACTTGAGCATGGTTTTGTTCATGGTCACTTCGTTCACATCGGAGGCCCGTGCCGCCAGCTTTTTGTCTAGCTCGACGGGAAAATTCGGCTGGATCTCCTGTGCAACCGCGGGCAGTGTAAGCAGCAAGCCGCAGCCGAGCAATACCCCGGTGCGGCAAGCGGCTGTTAAACGTTGCAATCCAGTCATGGCAGTATCTCCTTAGTTTGCGTTCTCACGGTTGGTGGCATCGTTATCCATCTTGTTGCGAACATCCTGCAAGGTGGAACTGGTAATTCTGAGCGCCAGCAATACCTGTTGGCGTGCATGCTCGCCGGCAATCTGACGTTTTCTTTGGTGCTCGACATAGCCGCCGACGCCAACCGACAAAAGCAGTGTCGCTGCAATGGCGCCACGCACGATGGGGCTTCGAATTGTGCGCAGCGGCCACGGCGTCGGTTCACGAAGCGGAATTGCATGCACCCGCGCCAGCACGCGATCTGCGAAACCTGCCGGGGCAGGCCGTGACTGCAGGCCGGCACGCAATTCCCGTTCCAGTTCATCGTCGCCTGAATCGTGCGGCTTGGTGCCGAACTCAACCATGGACGACCTCCTTTCGCTGCCGCGACGCTTTGCTTCGCAGCAGTTTTAATGCGCGTTGCAGATGGCTCTTGACAGTTCCAATGGGCATCGAAAGCAGCGCGGAAATTTCAGTCGGCATCAAGTCTTCCTGGTAGCGCAGCAGCACAACTGCTCGTTGCGCGGGCGGAAGCGATGCCACCATCTGTTCAACGTTGCTTCCCGTGGTGGTCGACCCGAACCCCCTCTGCGAAGCTGCTGCGCCGGTCCGATCGAAACGCATGGAATCCTCACAAAACTCCTCCGCCGCATATTCTGCCCGGGTGGCGCGCCGGCGGCAGGCATCCGTGGCGCGATGTACCGTCACCCGGCGCAACCACGCGAGCAAGTGATCCTGCGATTGCATCTGGTCCAGGTCGCGGTACAGGGTCAGGAAGACGTCCTGCGCAACTTCTTCCGCCGTGCCGCTATCCCCGAGAATGCGATAGGCAATGCTGTAGACGCGGGATTGATGCCCTTCCACGATGTCACGAAATCCATCTCTCGAGGGTGCAATCGATGCGACGGAGGAGTTTGTGATCGCGGGTTGCACTGATTTCGTCCTTCCCTGAACGTCTCTGTACCTGCATATACGCAGATCTGGAGCCGGGAGAACGCAAAAAAGTGAGAAAAATGAAAATATTTTTCAGGGGATGGAGATTGAAGAGAGGGGCCTGGATAGGCTCGAGACTTTACCGGCGTTTCAAACCCAGGTCCAGCAGAACTTCCGCAACCCCTTCGTAGTCATGACGCAGAACGTCCTGGGCGTGAAGAAAATCGCCGGTAATGCAGCGGACACCGAGGCGCTCAATCTGCTCGATATCCGCGACGATGGGCTCAGCCCCTTCGGCTGCATAGCGTTGCCGTGCTTCTTCCGGCACGGGAGCGACGTTGACCAGGGCGTAGTCAAAGATGGCGCCACCTGAGTGTTCGTAAATACGCTCAATGTGCTGCGAGGCTGTCAGGTGCAGGCTTTCGTTCGACTGCGTCATCAGGTTGCAGATGAAAACCCTCACTCCATGCGCAGCTACCAATGACTCCGCAATCCCTTCCACAAGCAGATTTGTGATCAGGCTGGTATAGAGCGAGCCCGGGCCAAGCGTAATCAGGTCTGCGCCCAGAATTGCATCGACGGCTTCAGGCAGCGCCGCCACCCGATCTGGCTTCAACATCAGGCGAACGATCCGTCGCTTGCTGGCTGTGATCCTGGTCTCGCCTAACACTGTCGATCCATCGTCCATCAACGCCGCCAGAGTGACGTTGGAATTCGTTGCCGGATACAGATGTCCGCGGGTTGCGAGAATTTGTGAGGAAGTTTTCACGGCAAGCGCAAAGTCTCCCGTCACCGCGGTCAGTCCTGCCAGAAAAAGATTGCCGAAACTGTGGCCCTCCAGGCCTTCGCCGCTGTCGAAGCGGTATTGAAACAGTCGCGACAGCAAGTGCTCGTCCTCCGATAGCGCGACCATGCAGTTGCGCAGATCGCCGGGAGGAAGCATATTCATGTCCCGGCGCAGGCGACCGCTAGAGCCACCGTCGTCGGTGACCGTCACAATTGCAGCAAGATCTGAAATGGCGGCGCGTATCCCGGGAGAATCTTCTGTAACAGCGGCAGCGTGCGATGGAGACTGGGTATGGCGCTTCAAGCCACGCAGAAGCGTTGACAAACCGGTGCCCCCGCCAATGGCTGCGACCCTCAACATCGCTCCCGACGGCAAGCTGTTTTGAGCAGCCTGTTTTGCTTCAGCTTGGCGTGGTTGCGGAGGACTGACAGAATGCATGTTCGTCAACTTGGTGGTTCAAGCACCACGGATTGCACGCACGGCGCCGCGGCGAATAGCGATCAAAGAATTTCCGGATAAAGGAGCTCGGTAAACCGGGGGTCGTCCGTCATCTCCTGAAAGTCCGAGTCGAGTCGAGCCTGAATACGATTCTGCGGATTCAGTTCAATCGCCAGAGCCAGTTGCTCCAGGCAATCCTCGGTGCGGCCGGTCAGGCAGTGCATCACGGCCAGCCCGTAGTGCGCGTAATCCGCGGTGGAATGCTTCTTTAAAATATCTTCAAATTGTTCGCGGGCGTCTTCGTAGTAGCCAGTATTCAGCAGCGAGATAGCATAGTCGTATTGCTCCTCGGGACTATGAAAGGAGACGGCATCTTTTTTCATTTGGCGTTCGCACGCAGTCAAATGAACCCGGGCGCGATCGACGAGATCGCCTGCGTCTGAGGAGAGCAGGTTTTCCAGCGCGGCTTTGGCCTTTTCGTATTTCCCTTCGCGCATCAAGCGCACCGCGGTTTCGTAATGCTGAATTTTCTGCTTCCGCGCCGGGTCGGCGATGGCGTCGGATTTTCCGGCAAGTATGCGAGGCATCGAGGTCGTCTTCTTTTTCATGGGCGATGGCTTCATTGCGGACACACTCGTTTCATGTGTTCTAGAGGGCGTATGTACCAAATGGCCCTGACCCTCGTAAACCTAACAGGAAACGACACCGTCTGCAATGCCGAGGAGTCTCCTCAAGCCTCTCGCCACATTCAGCCGCGGGGTAATTTCAATGAAGAGACTCTGGATTCAGGACTCTGGCGAGTTATGGCGAGTCGGCTCCGGCAGCGGCCGAACAGTCCCTGCTGAATGTTAAAATAGTTGTGGAAACGCCTATGCCAGAAATCATTCGCAGAAAAACACCTACAGTTTTGATCGGCAAAGTTCGAGTTGGATCGGATGCACCAGTTGTGGTGCAGTCGATGACCAACACCGATACCGCCGACGTGGCTTCGACGGTCCAGCAGGTCGCCGCGCTGCATCGCGCAGGATCAGAGATTGTCCGGGTCACCGTCAACAATGACGAGGCGGCCAAATCGGTGCCTGCCATTGTTGAGGAGCTGGCGCAACTAGGTGTCCATGTGCCGATTGTGGGTGATTTCCATTACAACGGGCATCTGCTGCTCAGGAAGTATCCCGACTGCGCTCGCGCTTTGGCGAAGTACCGCATCAATCCTGGAAATTGCTCTATCGGACGTAAGGATGACGATAATTTCCGCACCATGATTGAATGTGCGGTGGAGAATCAAAAGCCGGTGCGCATCGGGGTGAACTGGGGCTCACTCGATCAGGCGCTGTTGACCCGCATGATGGATGAAAATGCGAAATCTGCGAATCCGAAAGACGCGCGCGATGTGACCATGGAAGCCATGGTACGTAGCGCACTCGACTCGGCGGAAATGGCTGAACGCTACGGTCTGCGCCACGACCAGATTATTTTGAGCGCCAAGGTCAGCGGCGTGCACGACCTGATTGACGTCTATCGCATGCTCGCGAGCCGCTGCGATTACACGCTGCATCTGGGACTGACGGAAGCCGGCATGGGGATGAAAGGCATTGTCGCTTCGACGGCCGGTCTGACCCCGCTGTTGCTGGCCGGCATCGGCGATACGATTCGTGTGAGCCTTACACCGAAACCAAACGGCGACCGCACGGAAGAAGTGTTGACCGGGCAGCAGATCCTTCAATCGCTTGGCATTCGCAGCTTCAGTCCGCAAGTGACCGCCTGCCCTGGCTGCGGACGAACCACCAGCACCTACTTTCAAGAGTTAGCGCTGCAGATTCAGGGCCACCTGCGCGAGTCCATGCCGATCTGGCGGCAGAAATATCCAGGCGTGGAAGAATTGAAGCTGGCGGTGATGGGATGCGTCGTCAACGGGCCGGGAGAATCGAAGCATGCGAACATCGGTATTTCCCTGCCGGGGACGTTTGAAGATCCGGTCGCCCCGGTGTATGTGGACGGACGCCTATTGTTGACCTTGCGCGGCGATCACATTGTGCAGGAGTTTACAAAAATTCTGGACGACTACGTAGAGAACCGCTACGGAGCGGCGTCTTCCAAAGACCTAGTGGGCGTCCACTAACCCTGAAGTTGCAGGCTCCTGCTGTTCTGACGTCGAATCCGCAGCATGTTTCGCGGCTTTCTTGCCTGCCTTCTTCAACAGTTGATTCAGCGTCGTCGAATCCAATTCCTCTTCCAGAGACTTCTGCGCCTTACGAAAGACGCTGCGCATGGACTTTTTCAAGTCGCGTGTGTCGGCCGAATCGTGGGATGTCTGATGCAGTAGATCTCCTGCATCCAGGGCACGATAAATGTCCCGCAGCGTAATCTGCTTCGCGCTTTTGGCCAGATGCGTGCCGCCCGAGGGACCCTTTGCATTCGTAACCAGGCCTGCGCGGCTCAGCGTGGAAAGCAGTCTGCGAATCACAACCGGATTGGTCGCCAGTGCATTTGCCAGCGCGTGCGAGGTACGATATTTTTCCGGCTCGGTCGCCATCAACCCCAGCGCTTCGATAGCTGTCGAAAATCGCAGATTGGCTGCCATGTGCCCAAAAATATCACAGTTCCTCCATGTGGATGTAAATCCGCCTATCTGCGCCGGTAGCGCCTATCCGTTACGCCGCTCAATCTTGAGTCAGTGCTACCATCAAGCTTTTAGGCTGGAGTGACGGACGTTTTGAAGATACTTTTTGTCGGAGATATTTTTGGGGGCGCCGGACGCAGGATCGTCCATGCACACCTGGGCCACTTGCTCGAGACACACGCGGTCGACCTGGTGGTGATCAATGCGGAGAATTCCGCGGGCGGCTTTGGCATCACTCCCAACATTGCGCAGGAATTATTCGACTGGGGTGCGCATGTTCTGACCACCGGCAACCACATCTGGGACAAGCGCGAAATTATCGACTGGATGCATACGGTCCCCGCAGACAGCCATGAGAGGCCCCGGCGTTTGTTGCGGCCTGCGAATTATGCGCCGGGTACACCGGGCTACGGCGTGTATGAAGGTAAGTTGTCGAACGGCACAGCCTATGCCGTCATCAACCTGCAGGGCCGAACCTTTATGGCGGCCAGTGACGATCCCTTTCGCGCAGCCGACGCAATCCTGTCAAAGTTGACGGCGAAAGTGATCCTGGTGGATTTCCATGCTGAGGCCACCTCAGAGAAGGTTGCACTGGGCTGGTACCTGGATGGCCGTGTGACGGCGGTTCTGGGGACGCACACCCATGTACCCACCGCGGATGCGCGCATCCTGCCCGGTGGAACGGCGTTTCAAACCGATGTGGGAATGAGTGGCCCGTATGACAGCGTAATTGGGGTCGAGGTGGAACAGGTACTGGATCGCTTTCTGCGCGGCATGCCTGCAAAGTTCGATGCTGCGAAGAAGAATCCAAAGATGTGCGCGGCTCTGATTGAATGCGATGCTACGACCGGACGAGCTGAATCAATCCGGCATTTCATGCTGGGCGAATAACTCCCACCCGTTGGATCAAAAAAGAGCGGGCATCCGGATGGATGCCCGCTCTTCTTGTGCTCACGAACTAGTTATGGGTTGTGGTGTGATGCGTTGTGTGATGCACCGGGCGCGGTTTGGTGGTTGGCGGCATTTCCCCGTCTTTCATGATGATCATGGGCGGGTTTTGCGTATACGAGTCGAAGGTCGCGATGAAGTTGACCATGGAATTGATGGTTGGCGGCGTTTTCAGCGGGGTCTTCATGTTGATGGTGAAGTCCGCCTTATTCGACTGCTGCGCATCATCGGAGACGGCGAGTTGCACCGATTCTGGCGTGGCCGAAATCACCTTTCCGGGTACCTTGGTGGTCAAACCCTTCATGGTGTCCCAAACCTTGCTGGCGTCATCCGGAGTTCCGTTCGCAAGAACGAATTCCTTATCCGTCAGCGCCATCGTTTTCAGATCGGGCGTGGAAGTGACAGCGTTGTGTGCCAGTTCCTGTGGGGACGGTGGCGGCGGTGCGGGCGTGATGGTAAAGCCGGCAGGCGGATTCAACGATGCCTTCGCCTGGGCCTGAACCTGGTCGAATCCATCCATTGCACCGTGATATTTCTTGTACCAGTACTGGGCAGCTTTCTGAATTTCGTCCTTGAACGGCTCTGGAGCGTACGCGGCTGCGCGCGCCAGATACCAGACAGCGTTCACCAGATCCTGCGGGTTTTTCTGGACGTAAGCCGTTCCCAGCAGGTAGGTGTCTTCAATTCCCGGGCCGGCCGTCTGCTGCGCCGCAGGCATGGCTTTCAATTCATCCTGGAAGTACTTAATCGCGTTGTCGTAATCCTTCTTCCCAAGATCGTCGTTGGCAATTGCGCCGTCGAACAAAGGCGTGACCGCCGTCTTCATCTTGTCGAATGTGGCAGCGTCCCCGCCTTCCGGGGCCGTCGCTGACAGTCCAGCCTGCGCGTCCTTCGCGGCTTCGTCCAGCAGTGGTTGAGCGTCCGCAGGATTGGTTTTCTGGCCAGCCTGCGTCTTCAGAATGTATGCACTCAGAGCCAAGGCACGCAAATCCGTCGGATCAATCTGCAGCACCTGCCGCGCCGCACCCAGCGCCTTATCCGTGTTGCCTGTTTGCGTATAGGCATCCATCAGAATTTCCAACACCTGCTTTTTGACAACACTATTGGGATATTGCTGCAGAAATCCCTCGATCGCGGATTCCTTTGCCTGTGGCGTCGGTTGGCTGATCGCGGCATTGTAGGCGTTGTATTCCGCAGGGTCTTTAATGGTGATCGTGCCCGACCCTGCACTTTGCGCCTGCATCATGGGAGCGGCACTCATTACGATGCCGGCCAGCGCCAGCACCGAGACGTACAAAAACTTTTTCTTCATCGATCACTCCTCGCGAACGAGTGTTTCATTTGGAAATATAAATTATGCCACCGCGCATCTCTGCCAGCGTCGCGCCTGCGCTGAGCCCCGACAGCAAAATTCGGAGACATCGTGACGAATGGCTTTGACTGAACAGACGGTGCCGCATTGGTGTGGTTAGCAGGATTATAAGGCCGAAAATTCCGGTTCGTGTAAGTATTCCACCCAGAATCCATCTGACGCAATAGCATTCCGCTATGTACGATGCAGGTGGAGGTCTTAGCGACATGAAAACCTGGCCGGAAAAACTCGGCAACGTGCGACTCATGGTCCTTGGAATGGTTTTGATGCTGCTGGCGGCATTATGGCTGGTCAAGAGAATCTTTGGTTAAGCATTGAAGCAAAGACGCCCGTGCAACTTCGCATCGAATTGATGCAGGGGGAGATGGAAACGTGAATCCGACTGCCACACTGAAGGATCAGATTGCCGTCGTCACCGGGGCCAGCCGCGGCATCGGCGCAGCCATCGCGGGCAAGCTGGCATCGCTGGGTGCGCGCGTGATACTTACCGCGCGCGATAAAGTTCATTTGGATGCGATCGCCGCCGAGATCCTCCACGACAGCGGCCAGGCCGAATCTCATACTTGCGATCTGACCCAGCCAGAACAAATCGAAACCTTCGCGCAGGCAGTGTTGCAAACACACGGACGCTGCGACATCCTGGTCAACAATGCGGGCATGGGATGGTTGCAGGGTCCGTTACATGAAACTCCGCCGGAAGTGTGGGAGCAGCAATTCGCCGTGAACCTGCGGGCCCCCTACCTGATGTTGCGCGCGTTCGCACCCGCGATGATCGCGGCCAGGCGCGGACACATCATCAACATCTCTTCGCTGGCCAGCCAGAATCCCGTGCCCAATGGAGCCGCCTACGCCGGAACAAAATGGGGCCTCAACGGCATGATGGTGTCAGCGGCCGAGGAACTGCGGCAATTTCAAGTGCGTGTCTCGCTGGTCGAACCGGGAACGGTACGCACCGAATTCGGATCGGGATTATCCAGCCACAAGTCCGCGCTGGGAGCGATTGCAGGAGAAGACATTGCGAACATCGTAGCGCTGTTGGCGACCCAGGCGGATCAATCGTTCATCAGTGAAGTGCAGATTCGGCCGACCCTGAAAAAATAGAATTTTGAGTCGATGCGGGTTTGGGATGCGGGGCAGCGCTCCATCGATTTCTTGGGCTCAGTTCCAGTGGACACACAACAGCTTGGGTTCAGGACTTCTTATCCACAACCCGCTGTATCTTATATTGACCCAAGGCCCTGGCAGGACTAAAGTGGAGCCATCGGTGGGCGATTTTTCGTCCCCGCAACGCTTGCCCCAAGAGGTGTCGATTGCTCGAACTTAAGCGCATTCATATTCTCGGCTTCAAGTCCTTCTGCGATCGCACGGAAGTGTTGCTCGACAGCAACGGCGTTACTGCGATTGTAGGTCCCAACGGATGCGGCAAATCCAATATTTCCGACGCTATCAGCTGGGTGCTGGGCGAGCAGTCGGCAAAAGACTTGCGCGGCATCAAGATGGAAGACGTTATCTTCTCGGGTACGCGCGAGCGGAAACCTACCGGCATGGCGGAAGTGTCGCTTGTCCTGATCGATCCGGAGGTCTATCGGCCTGCAGCTTCGCACCCAGGCCCGGAGATGGTGATCGACGATTGGGATGAGGCCACCGTGCGATCCCAGGCCGCACAGGAGACTGAAGAGATCATCGCCGAGTTGCAGCCGGGGCAAATCATCGAAGGACCGGTTGACGTCGACCGCAAAGGTGCTCCCCAGCACGAAGACGCCGATGGACCGACAGCCGCGGATGCGGCGGCTACTAGCGAAGGCAACGTCGTCTTGAAAATCCGCCGCCGGAAATTTCAACGCAACCACGCGCAGGATGGGGAAATTATCATCTCGCGCCGTCTGTTCCGCACCGGCGAAAGCGAATACCTGTTGAATGGTAAGCTGTGCCGGTTACGAGATATTCACGACGTGCTGATGGGCACCGGCCTGAGTTCCGACTCCTACGGAATCATCGGGCAGGAGCGCATTGGACAGCTGCTGAGCAGCAAGCCACACGAGCGCCGCGCAATTATCGAAGAAGCCGCAGGGATCACACGCTTCAAAACCAAGAAACATCTGGCGGAATTGCGGCTGGAGCAGGCAAAGCAAAATCTGGCGCGCGTGAATGACATCTTTGACGAAGTCTCCCGCCAGATGAATTCTCTGAAGCGACAGGCCGCCAAGGCAGAACGCTACGGCGCCTTGCGCGATGAGCTTCGCCAGCGTCTGCGAGTGGTGATTGCGACCAGAATTTCACAGACCGACGCGGCTACAGTCGCGGTGGCTGCAGAACTTGCCCAGTTGACGACCGAGATTGACGGCATGACGCAGACCATCGCCGAGGTGGACCAACAGAGAGCGACGGCGGTGGCTGAAGGCTACACCCGCGAACAGCAGGCGCGCGAGGCGGCAACCAGCGCCAACAACACCTCCATCGAATTGGAGCGGACGCTGGGTCAGCTAAAAGCCAATGAAGATCGTGCTGCCGACCTGAAGGTTCGCATTCACGCCGCCCAGGCAGAACTGGCACAGACGCAGCAACAGCTGACCGGCCTGGAAGCCGAACGCACCCAGCAGCACGCCTTTCTGGCGCAGGCGCAGCAAGCTGTCGATCTGGCGCGACAGGAGATGCAGGCGCGGCAAAATGCATTCCAGACAGCGACCACTGAGCTCGCCTCGGTGAACGAACGCATGGAAGCCTCTCGCCGCCAGATGCTGCACTGGATGTCGCAGGCCAACCAGGTACGAAATCAAATCAGCCAGGGAGAAGCCAGTCTCGAAGGCTTTCAACATGAGGCGGAACGGCTGTCCAGGGAACGCGCCGGAGTCCACGGTGAGCTGGAAAAACTCGGAGTCGAGCGGGGGCAGGTTTCGCTGAATTTTGAGTCCGCCAGCACCACACTGCAGGATACGGAAGCCGAGTTAACAACCTTACGCTCCGAACTGGAAACGCAGCGCACCCAGGAAGTCGCCTCCCGCCGCCAGGCCGATCAATTGCGTGCCGAGCAAGCCACGCTGCAGGGACGTCGAAACTCCCTGGAGTCTCTGATTCGGGAGCACAGCTACTCGACCGATACGGTTCGCCAGCTATTGCGCACCAACACCATGGAAAGCGGACACGCACCGGTCGGCGTGCTGGCGGATTTCGTCGAAGTTTCCGATAAGTACGAAACGGTGGTCGACGAATTTCTGCGCGACGAACTGAACTTCATCGTGGTGAAAAGCTGGAACGATGCGCAGGAAGGCATGCGCGTCCTGAAGACCGATGTGGACGGTCGCGCGACGTTCCTGGTGCATCCGGATGACTCGCAGGCGAAGTTTTCTTTCGCGCCCAGCATGGTGGCGCCTCTGAGCGAGGCCCGCGATGGCGTCGTCCGCTTGAAAGACTGCATTCGCGTACTCGACGGCTTCGGCAGCTCTCTGGAAGTAATTCTGCCCAAACTGCGGCATGGATACGTGGTGCCCAACTCCGAAGTTGGAAAGTCCTTAGCATTGGAAAATCCGGAGGCATTTTTTCTAGCGCCGAACGGGGAGTGTTTTCACAATGTGACGGTGACGGGCGGCAAGCCCAGTGTTGAAGGACCGCTCGCCTTGAAGCGTGAATTGCGCAGCACCCAGCAGGCATTGTCTGGAGTGGAAGACGCTCTGGCCGCAGCAGAAATGGAAACCGCCAAGCTGGCCCACCTGGTTGCCGAGCTTTCGCAGCGGATAGAAATGAAATCTGCCGAGCGACGCAAGGCGGAACAGGAATCTGCCCACACCGGCGCTGCCCTTCGACAATTGGAATCGGAAGTTGGCCGGCTGGAGCGGCGCTTGAGCGAGTGGACGCTGCAGGCGGAGCGCAACACGGCCGCTCAGACTGAAAAAAACGAATGGCTGGCGCAGCGGCGCGAGGAAGTCGAAAGCCACGAGCAGCAGCGAATTGAATTTGAGCAGCAATTGAATGAAGCGCAGGGCTCGCTGGAAGCGCTTCGAGTGGCGCGTGATGCGGCGCAGCAGCAGATGTCCGCCGCTTCGATCGAATTAGCAGGCCTGGAAGAGCGCAGACGCGGCGCAGTCAGTTCCTCCGAGCGGCTCGATCGTATGGTGGAGGGGCTACAACAGCGGATTCGGCAGCTCGAGCAGATGATTGCCTCCGGCGACGCCGAACAGAAGCAGCGGGTGGTGGAGCAAGAGCGGTTGCAGGTGCGCAGCCAGGAACTGGAAACGACACGCACCACGGCACGGCAACAGGCAGAAGAACTGGCCGAGCAATCGAAGGCTCTTCGCCAGCAGGCGGCCGAAGTGGAGCAGCAGGTGCGCGGACTGCGGGTCGAGCTGGAAGCGTTCCGCGATCGCCGCAGTGAGGCTGCCGCTCGCGCCGCTCGCCTGTCCTCCGACCTGGTGCATCTGGAAGAAACTTGCATGCAGGATCTCTCCGTCCCCGCCGAGGAATTGCGCGCCGATGAATCCTTGCTTCGACTGGAAGCCGAGCCGCTCGTGACAGAAGAAGAAGCCTGCCGCGGCATCAAGCAAAAGCTCGAATCAATGGGTCCGGTCAACATGATGGCGCTGGAAGAATACAAAGAAGCGTCCGAGCGTCACGCATTCCTGGAAACCCAGCGCAAAGACCTGATTGACTCCATTGAGAACACGCAGAACAGCATTCGCGAAATTGAAGTGGTGCTGCGCAGCAAGTTTGAAGAGGCCTTTGCCGCCATCAACGAGAACTTCTCGGCGGCGTTTACTCACCTGTTTGGCGGCGGCCAGGCATTCATGAAGATGACGGATCAGGAGAACTCCGACGACAGCGGCGTCGATATCATCGCTTCTCCCCCGGGTAAGAAATTGCAGAATATTCTCCTGCTATCCGGTGGAGAAAAAGCACTGACAGCTTTGTCGCTTCTAATGGCCATCTTCCAGTTCCAGCCGAGTCCCTTCTGCGTGCTGGATGAAGTGGATGCCGCGCTGGATGAATCCAACGTTGGCCGTCTTGCAAACATGCTGAAGAAAATGAGCGTGCACACCCACTTCATCGTGATTACGCACAGCAAGCGCATGATGCAGGCAGCCGATGGCATCTTCGGGGTCACCATGCAGGAGCCGGGCGTCTCAAAAATTGTTTCGGTGCGCCTGCACCATGATCGCGCGCTGGAGAGAGCCACCGCGTAGAGACCTGAAGTCACCTCCACGTGCAAACAATTCGTCGCGGCCGGCATCCGTAGATGTAAGCTGATTGCCAGACACGAATCCGCATGAGAGGCTCAAGGGTATGCCAGAAGCACTTCTTCAAGCTAACCTCCCAAATTTAAAGCTGCGCGCACGCGGGAAGGTTCGAGACATATATGACGTCGGCAACGATCTTTTATTGATCGCCACTGACCGAATCTCTGCTTTCGATCACATTTTGGCTACCGGCATTCCAGACAAGGGAAAAATTCTCACTCAGATTTCCTTGTTCTGGTTCCGACTGCTCGAAGACCTGGTTCCGACGCATCTGATCACCGCGGATGTTAACCTCTACCCTGAAGTTTTGCAACCGTATCGCAAGCTGCTGCATTTCCGTTCCATGTTGGTCAAGCCGGCAGAAATTTACCCGATCGAGTGCGTCGTCCGCGGCTACCTGACGGGATCGGCGTGGACGGATTATCAAAAGACAGGCAGCGTGTGCGGCATTGCACTGCTGCCGGGAATGGCTGAATCCGAGCGACTGCCGGAACCGATTTTTACTCCAGCTACCAAGGCGCCCGCCGGTGAGCATGACGTCAACATCTCCATGGAAGAAATGGGCAATCGCATCGG
>JAZKAG010000030.1:0-9745 GCA_040389265.1 Acidobacteriota bacterium | reverse complement strand
GAGCCTGATGATCTATGACCGGGCCTGGCGGCACGTGGAGGGGCAGGACATGATTCTTGCCGACACCAAGTTCGAATTCGGCCAGACGGCAAACGGAGTGGTGCTGGCGGACGAGGTTTTAACTCCGGATTCTTCCCGTTATTGGTGGAAGAGTAGCTACCGACCGGGCGGTCCGCAGATTTCTTTTGACAAGCAGTTCGTTCGCGACTATTTAGTAGACAGCCACTGGAACAAGCAGGCACCGGCTCCAACGTTGCCAGATGAAGTAGTGGCGCGAACCCAGGAAAAATATCTCGAAGCATTTCGTCGCATCACCGGCCACACGACCCTACAGTAGCCGTTTTTCTGTCGGACTGCTGCCAGACTTGCATGCATTTGAAGTTGGTTACAACTCTGCAGAAATCCCTGTTGAACCTCATCGATTTTCACGAGAGATGCTTTTGGCTGGAATGACCCTTTTCGACTGGTTCGTCGTCATCGTCGTTGTTCTATCGACCCTCATGGCGGCGGCGCAGGGACTGGTGCTGGAACTGGTCTCGCTAGCTGCGCTTGTGCTGGGCTTGTGGCATGTCATTCACTCGGGGGGCGTAGCCGACGTGGTGGCGTTTCTACTGATTGCGTTGGGAGTGATGCTGATCATTGGTCTGATCGGCAGAGCCATCTCCAAAGTTGCGCGGACCGTGGGCCTGGGTGGACTAGATAGTTTCTTGGGCGCAATTTTTGGAGTAATTCGCGGCTGCTTCCTGGTGGTCATTGCTATCATAGCTATTGCTGCATTCGTACCCCAGAAAAATTGGTTGAACGGATCGACGCTGGCGCCGTATTTTTTATCGGCTGCCGACGACGTATCGGCCGGTGCGCCTGCAGAATTGCAACATAAGGTTCAAGAGGGAGTGGGGATCATCAAGCAAGGTCCAAACTGGATTCAATTCCACTTGCATCCTCCCCCGGCCACACGTTAGAACATTGAATAGACTTTTCGGAACATTCTTCCTCCAGCATCAGCAACATTGACTGCCGCAGCATTCGCCAGCCGGGTTAGAGAGGTCACAAGTGAAACGCGAATTGGATAATCTTGTCGTACAGATGTACGCCAGTGGCATCACCTACGAGGAGGCTGTCCGCGAGTTTCGCCGGCGATACATTCAGGAAGTGCTGCGCAACAACAAAGGCAACCAGTGCAAGGCTGCACGAGAGCTGGGCGTGCACCGCAACACACTCAGCCGTATCATGGCCGAGCTGGAACTGGACCCGGTACAGATCAAGCTGGGACTGAAGCGTCCACCCCGCGGCGAGCACTCTGTTCTTCCCGCGGTGCAACTGGTACGCTCGAGGTAGTGACCCTACTTCGGGTAAGGCAGTGTATTGGCGCGTGGCAAAGATCCAATCAACGCAGAAACGTTTCCTCTACCATCTGATATCGAACTGCGCCCCACGTCTGCATCGAATTTCGAACCGGCGCATTCGACACGTCACCCACCGCGAGGTTCGCGGGCTGTCCCCTGCACGAGCGTTTGCCTGGCAAAGCAAAATGACCGCGGCTGGCCTGATGCTGTCAATGGGCATGTTTACCTGCACCCCGCAGGCAGTCGCCGACAATACACCGAACTCAACTCCTTCTGCCACCAGCACCGCGCCCTCTACGTCTCCGAGCGAGCCGGCTTCCGTTCCGCTGCCGAGTCCACAGCAAGTCGCCAAGGCACGAGAATATTTCCGTAAAGGTACGCACGCCCTGAAATCGCAGGATTCATCGCAGGCATTGGCGCTGTTTGCCAAAGCGCATCTGCTGGATCCAACGAATGGTCCCTACCTCGCTGCGTATGAGCTGGCGCGCCAGCAGTGGGTGGGCAACCTGATTCATACTGCCAACCAGGATCAGCAAGCCGGCAAAACCACCGCAGCCAAGCAGCACCTGGAGCAGGCCCTGAACCTCGATCCGAATAATCCCTTTGTGCAGGAACACATTCAATCGCTGGACGTTGGACAGGAACCCGCCGTCATCGAGTCGAGACCGATGCCGACCTTCGCCACCGGGCTCATCGAATTAGCTCCGGCGCAGATTCAATCGACATTCCATCTTCGCGGCAACGCGCAAGACGTCCTGCACAAAATTTTTTCCGCGTACGGACTCACGGCGATACTGGATGACTCTGTTCCCAGCAAGCCGATCCAGCTGGATTTGGATCACGTCTCATTTGCGCAGGCATCCGATGCGGTGGCGCTGGCCACAGGAACATTCTGGGTGGCGCTGGATCCCACGCACGTGCTGATTGCCAAAGACACCCGGCAGAACCGGAACAAGTTCGACCGACTCTTATTGGAAACAATTTATCTTCCCGGCCAGGATAAGACAGAGCTGATCAATACCCTGAACATGATCCGCAATGTCTTTGGAGTTCGTCAGATTTCAAGTAACACCGACCACGGCACTGTGACCATTCGCTCCACCGAGAGCACATTGCGCGCTATCAACGCGACCGTGCAGCAGCTCTATCTAGACAAGCCTGAAGTGATGCTGGACGTCCGTGTCTACCAGGTCAACGACACTCGCCGCCAGGACCTGGGAGTATCGTTCCCGCAGCAATTAAATGTGTTCAACGTGACTTCAGAGCTGACCAGCATTATCAACAGCAACCAGAGCACAATCACGGAACTGATCGCGGCCGGATTGGTCAATCCGGGAGATCTGGCGGGGATTGCGGCGCTGCTGATCGGACTTGGCCTGGTGAATGGAACGGTTCTGAATCAGCCATTCGCATTGTTTGGAAATGGCCTCACGCTCAGCGGAATGTCGTTTGGTGGCGCGACAGTAAATGCGTCCCTGAATATCTCTAACACGCGCGAGATTGATCATGTTGAGCTGCGAGCCGGAGACCTGCAAAAGCAGACGGTAAAGATTGGAGAGCGCTATCCCATCGTGACGCAAAGCTATTCCGCCGGGACGCAGACCCCGACCGCCAACTCTACGCTTGCGGGGCTGTTGGCAGGCAACAGTACGACGCCAACCGCAACCTCGAACCCACTGGCGTTGGCGCCTACCGTGGAATACCAGGATCTCGGCCTGACCGTGAAAGCGCAGCCCCGCATTCTGCAGAACAAAGACGTGCAGATGCAGTTGCAAGTGACAATGGCATCCCTGGCTGGCGCTTCAGTGAATGGCTCCCCGATCATCAACAATCGCGACTTCGTCACCACCATTCAGATCCCCGACGGCGGTACTGCGCTGGTCACCAGCGCAGTTAGCAGCTCAGAGTCCAAGTCTTTGTCGGGTATCCCCGGACTCAGCGAGCTACCGGGTTTCAGCTGGACAGCGAGCCCCATCACCAACGTTAGCTCCGGCAGGCTTTTGATTGTGATCAGTCCGCATATCGTCAGCGCGACGCATGCCCGCATCGCTTCCAAGATGGTGTTTCTTCCCCAGGGAGATACCGGCCAGGCAAACTAGATCGGGCGCATGACATCTCTGCGCATGTCTATAAACGAAGTTAGCGGGCAGTTACATCCAGCTGCACGGGAAGCGTCTGTGGAGGATTGCAGGCCTTGTTATCGCAGGCCTGGTAGTGGAGTTGGCCGTGCATGGCATAGTGACCGGCACGCGCATGAAGATGAACAACAATCCCGAATTCCCCGGTATAAACACTGAGCGCATCTTTCGGAGAGAATTGAAAGTGATAGTCCACGCCCTGCGGATAGTCGAAATGAGCGACCTCAGCGCCCGGAGTTTTATCGAGCGTTAGCGTGGTCGGAATCAGAAACTCCGAATGCGGCGTATGAGAGTTGATGTGCAGTCCCTGCTGAATCGTGAATCTCAATTCCACATTCTTCGCAGCGACCGAGGGCGATGCCGCCTTGACGGCGACGTCTGGAGAGGAAACCATCTGCACCCATTGCTTTGACTTGGGAGCGCCAAAGCCGATGCCGCGCGGACTGGGCTGCCAAGCCGATTGCGCCCTGGACGCGCCGGCACAGACGATTCCTGCAGCCAGGGTGAAAATGACCGCTGACTTCCCTGCCCGCACGCTCAAGCTCCTTTCGCCAGAATCTTTTGAATATTAGCTTCCATTTCACTTTCTGAAATTAATCCACCCGCTTCGACGATGACCTTGCCATCTCGCCCGATGTAATAAGAGGTGGGCAGATAGTCGATGCCACCGTATGCCTTGTTCATTTGATCGTTGTACATCAGCACGGGATAGTCGACGCCCATCTTCGCCATAAAGTCGCTGACCTGTTTCGTGGAACCATCGTCCTCAGAAATTCCCAACACGGTGAAACCCTGGGAGGCATATTTCTTCTGCATCTCGATCAGCCATGGCATTTCCACCTTGCAGGGACCGCACCAGGTGGCCCAGAAATTCAATAGGACGGCCTTCCCTTTGAAATCCGACAGCGAGACCGGTTTGCCATCGACACTCTTCAACGTGAAGGATGGAGCCGGTTTTTCCCTGAAATCCGGCAGACCCTGGGCGGAGGGAGACGTGGCATCCGCGGTGGCATTGGCGGAGGGAGCATTCCCAGAGCCGTTCGACGGTTCGCCGAGATACTTGCGCAGGTCAGGCGATACGGGCTGCGCAACCGGGGGAGTATTCATTGTCTTTCGCATCCGATACGCCATCACTCCGGACCAGATCATGGCAGTGATGCCGGCGATCAAAATCAGGATTACGATTGCACTACGCTTCATTCCTGCTCCTCGGTCCCGCATGACAGACACGCCGGGATACAACTCTCTATTGTATCGGGCCTGATACGCACATATCTATCGCCGCACGCGACAAAGGCGCGGACTGGCCGCGCCCTGCCGATAGAATCACAATCGAAACCGCTGCTTGCACATCACATGAAACTACGTCGTTACGGTCAGTTGCACGGCGATCGTCTGATTGGCCGCTCCTGCTCCCGCCGCTGTGATGGTGACATTGTATTGGCCACCAGTCGGCGTCACTGCCTTTCCACCGCAGCCAAACAACATTCCAAGAAGGCCCATCGCAAACAGCACAAACATACCGACGCGAATCCAGCGATGCGATTTGGAGGGAAGGTGAAGAGATCCATCCGAAACTCCCGCGATTCGCAAGTCCGACAAATCGTCAGTTTCAGGGAGCCACAACATCGCCGCCGGAAGGATGGGAAGCCCGCCCAGCGGGGTCACTGGAATCAGCCTGGCCGCTTGGGTGCTGCGCGACAGGAATTGCGCCGAGGCAATCTTCATTGTCACGGTGACCTGTACAGGATTGCCCGACCCGTCAAACTGGACGGAAGAAGGCTGGAATCCGCAGGTGGAAGCTCCGGGCATGCCGGCGCACGCGAAATTGAGGGTACCGGTGTAGCCGAAGGCCGGGGTCAGTGTCAGTGTGACATTTCCCGAGGAACCTGCTTGCACCGACAGATTCACGGTGCCGGAAGTCATCGAAAATCCGGGTGTGCCGACAACAATTGCGCCCGCGAGTTGCGCCTGAGATGAGCTGAAGTTGCCGTCCCCGGCATAGCTTGCGGTAATGGTATTGGAACCCACGGGAAGCGTCGTCAAGCTGAGAGTCGCGATCCCCTGGGCGTTTAACGTGGCCGTCCCCAAAGTTGCGCTGCCGACAAGAAACGTGACCGTGCCGGTCGGGGTGCCCGCAGTCGAGGTTGCGGTCGCGGTCAAAGTTACGGAACTGCCCACCGGCGCCTGGGCCGTCGAAGCTGTCAACGCCAGTTGCGATGCGGCTTGCATCACGGTGATCGACGACGTCGCTGAGGACGCGGCATAGGTCCCGTTGGCAACCGCTTCCACTTCCGTCACTACGGTTCCAGCACCGGTGATTGTGAGGACATTGCCGTTGATCGTTGCCGGACCGGAGTTGACATAAAATCCCACTGTTTGCCCGGTCACCGTGCCCGAGGAGAGAGCGGTGGCTTTCAGCGTCAGGGGCGCGACCCCATAGGTGACGCTGGCCGGTAGTGGCGGATTGAAGCTGACAGTCGACGTCACCAGGGTGATATCAAACGCGCTGCTGGTGGCGGTCAGAGTCTGGGCGGGAGTGATGCCGGCTGGTGTCACTGCCAGGCTTGTGGACAAAGTATCGCCGGTTCCAGGAGTGCTCACCTTCAAATCCGCGAAGCTGGCCACCGAAGATGTTATTTGCGTCAAAGTTCCTGTCAGCGTACCGGAACCATTCAGGGTCAAGGTGATGGGAACGTTATCCACCACGCTGGTATTGTTGGGGGCCGCGCGATTCGTGTCGGTTTCCAGCACCTCGACGGTCACGGCCGGGCTGATGTTCGCGTTGAAGTATGCATTGCTCGGCTGCTGCACGAAGGCGATCGAAGTGTAGTGGGTTTGCACTGCGCCCAGATCCAATTTGCCAGCCGTGAGCCGCGGAAAGCCACGTTCATCGTTCGCCATTCCGACTGGCGATTGAGTCGCATCGCCTGCCTGGATGGCCGGGCTGCCCGGTAAGGGCATCAGCGTAGGCACCAGCGAACCGTATCCGTTATAAGCCAACGGACCGAGGTGTGGATCAACTCCGCCCGTCAGCAGCGGACCGGTCTGGGTGCAATTGTGACAATCGTCTTCTGTATTTGTGTCGACGTTGGTATTCCCGGTGATGATGGTGTTGCTCACCGTCAAAAGTCCAGCGCTGCTATCCATGCCGCCGCCCACAGCCCCATTTAGCACCACGTTGCCGGTGAAGGTGCTGTCGACTATCGCGGCATTGCCGCTTTTTTCAATGCCGCCGCCATTTCCGTTGTAGGCACGATTCCCGGTAAACGTTCCATTCGCCAGGACCAGCGTGCCCTGGTTGTCGATAGCGCCACCATACGTAGCTATGTTGTCGGAGAAGGATGCATTCTCCACACCCAGAATTCCAGCGTTGAAAATAGCCCCCCCATTCTGACCCGTATTCGCGGAGAAAACGCTGTCTTCAATGCCAAGCACCCCGCTGTTGGTGATGGCGGCTGTCATGTTGATTGGATCGTTGGCACGGAAGATCGTCACGCCGCTGAGATTGACCAGCGTGCTTGAATTGGGAATATTCATCACCGATGAGTTGCTGCCGTTGGCAGAGAGAGTCATCAGCAACGCGCCGGGACCGGCAATATTTGTATCGGCGGTGATCGCAGGCAAAATTCCCGTAAGCGTGATCGATCCAGTCAGTCCGGATTGAAAAATAATGTCGCCCGAACCATGGCTGTTCGCCAGATTGATCGCATCGCGCAGCGAGCAGGTCGCACCTGCGGTGCATGTAGTCGTGTCCGTAGTGTCGGCCGTGGTGGTCACAGTCAAATAACTGGTTTGCACCGCTCCAAGATCACTCGACCCCGTGGTGGGTCGCTCAAAGCCGCGCTGGTCGATGTTCAGCGAGTTTCCAGATCCGGCTCCGATGGCCGGACTGCCGGGCAGCGGCATCATGGTGGTCGTGGCTCCGCCGTTATATTGCAGCGGGCCCAGATCGGGACTGCCTCCAATCATGTTGTTGGCGGACTGCGAACCACAGTTATCGCAATCGTTACTGGAATTGCCGGCAACAATGCTGTTGGAGATGGTTGTCGGCGACCCGCCGTTCACAAAAATTCCGCCGTTCTGGTTCCCTGAGACGGTGCTGTTGTCGAGATTCATGGTTCCGGCATTGAAAATGGCGCCGCCGGGCCCACCGGCCAATACGTTGTTGTTGGAAAGAGTGCTATTTTCGATGGTCATGGTGCCGCCATTGTTGAATAACGCTCCTCCCGCTTCGCTGCTGTTCCCGGAGAAGGTGCTGTTCTCGATCAACAATGTGCCGCCGCCATTAGCGATCGCACCGCCGCCTGCCACCGTGGTGTTTGCATAAAACGCGCAGCCATTCACCGCTAAGGTGCCGGTGGCATAGATGTGATCGATGCCTCCACCATTTTGACTGTCGTTGCCCTTCGCAATCGTCACCCCGGACAGGTTGACGGTGCCGGCAGCGTAGATCTGGAACACAGGCGAAACATTGTTGCCGGAGAGGGTGAGCAGAGTCGCACCCGGTCCCTGAATAGTCACATTGGCGTTCACGAGCAGCGCGCCGTTGATCAGGGTGATGGTTCCAAACCCATTATTGGCAAACGTGATGGTGTCGCCATCCGCTGCGTGGTTCACGGCGTATCGCAATGAACCGGAGTCCGCTGCGTTGTCGCTGGTGTCGGTCACGGTAAATGTGGCTGCATGTGCGGCCCGAGTGTACGATGCCAGCACAATCAAGATGACGATCAACGAGAGCCAGCGAATTTCGCGCGAGACGCGAAAGAACGGAACGCGATGGACCATCGTGCAGGAACGTTGCAGTGAACAGGGAGCAGCGGTGAGAGAACGGTATCCCTTGAACAGCATCGGGGGTCGACTCCAATGGGGGTTGAAGTGCGTGCATGATTTCCGAGGCTGGAGACGTGAAGCGGGATCACCGGCCCAGGGCAGAAAAAGAATCAAGTTGTGTATCGGCGCTCGCGCGCGGCTCATCCTGGCTCGTGAAAAATGGCCGTCTGCGTCTGAGGGTCAAGCAAAAAGTTACATTCGATGGCCGCCTGGTGTCTAGAGTTTTCTGCTTCTTTGCTGAACCATTGTGCATCGTTACGAATGTCGCAAGACTTCGGTAATTGAAACCATGGTCGCGGGAGAAGGAGACGGCCATCGAATTGCTCCACAGTGCTCCGCCGAATGGCTTCCCGGCCGGCAATGCAGTATCTTCTAACTCAGTTCGCTGCTGTGAATTCCGATGAATGAACAGAAAAACAACGCGCCAACATCCAACTCATCGAGCGCACAGAACTGCTCGCGTGAGGTCGAACCGGCGCAGTTGGTTCGCATTGAAGCGCAGGCGTTGCTGGCGCTGGCAGACCGCCTGGAAGACGACACAAATTCCCCAAAAAGCATGGCGCAGGCGTTTGCCCGCGCGGTCGACCTGATTGTTGCCTGCGGAACCGCTGGCGGCCGCGTTGTAGTCACCGGCATGGGCAAGAGCGGAATCATTGCGCAGAAAATTGCCGCCACCCTGAGTTCCACCGGTTCGCCCGCGTTGTTTCTCCATCCCGCGGAGGCGCATCACGGCGACCTCGGCATGCTGGCCAAGGGGGATGTAGTGATTGCACTTTCGGCCAGCGGCGAGACGGAAGAGATTCTTCGTCTGCTGGAAATGTTGAAAAGGATTGGCGACGCGCTGATCAGCTTCTGTTGCGATATGCATTCCACCCTGGCCCAGGCCAGCGATGTTGCGCTCGATTGTTCTGTCAAGCAGGAGGCCTGCACGCTGGGCCTCGCTCCCACTGCTTCGACCACGACTATGCTGGCACTCGGCGACGCCCTAGCCATCGCCATTTCTGCACGCAAGGGTTTTCGCGTGGAAGATTTCGCCAATCTGCATCCCGGCGGAAAGCTGGGCAAACGGCTGATGCGCGTCGAGCAGTTGATGCACTCTGGCGATGCTGTGCCACGGGTTGCTCCAGGAACCGCGATGACAGACGTGATTTACGAGATGTCAAGCAAAGGGCTGGGCATGACCACCGTGGTCGCGGATGGAAAACTGGCCGGCCTGCTGAGCGACGGCGACCTGCGACGGCTGCTGCAGCGAGACGGTGCGAATGCGCTGGCCAAAACCGCAGGAGACGCCATGCATTCCAATCCATTGACGATTGCTGCGAACGAGTTTGCTGCAGAAGCTCTGCGGCGCATGGAAGAGCGGAAAATTACATCCTTGATCGTCGTCGATGAAGATTCTTTCTGGAGATAAATGCTTGAGTAGTAGCT
>JAZKAG010000029.1:5839-17497 GCA_040389265.1 Acidobacteriota bacterium | reverse complement strand
TTTGGCGGAGCGAATACAGAACAAGTGAACGTGCATCCCTATGGCAAGGGAAAAGCGATTCTGCTGAACGTCGACATCATCAGCTATTTGCAGGATCGTCTGAATGGAAAGGAAGGCGCGGTGCATCAGCTGATTGAGCAACTGCTGCGGGCGAACGACGTTCACCCTGAATTTTCGGTGGAGGACGGACAGGGCCACTCGGTGGTCGGTATCGATGTGCATGTGTACGCCAATGGCGGGACGCGGATCATCGCGCTGCAATCCAATCCGCAGTTGCGGGTGAATGAGCTGGGGCCGGCGGATTTTCGCTCCAACGAACGATTCACCAAGCCGACCACCATCCATCTCCATCTGCCGAACGCGATGTACCTGTACGACACGGTGGCGGACAAAAGTCTGGGCGCCGCGAAGAAGGATCTGACTCTGACCGTTGGACCGTATGATCCGACGATTCTGGTCGCGAGCGACACGCCGCTGCCGCAGATGCAGGTCTCGGTTCCGGAAAAGGTGCAGCGAGGCACCATTGCGAATATTGCCATCCACACTTCGTCTTCGCCGGCGGACCTGAGTGTGTTTCATGTCGAAGTTGTCGATCCCAAGGGAAATCGCCAGGTCTTTTATTCTGGAAATGTGCTCGCACGCAACGGTTCAGGCGTTCGGGCGATTCCGTTTGCCGCGAATGATGCGCCGGGCAGGTGGACGATCAACGTGCACGACGTGATGAGCGGGCAAAGCGTGCAGCAAACGATCGAGCTGCAATAGGGAAGTTGCTTTCTCGGAAAAGGAATTGCTGAATGCAAAAGAAATTCGTTTTCACGGTACTGGCTGCGGTCGTGATTTTCGCAGGTTCAACGAGCTTGCGGGCGCAGGTGTATTCGCCGGAAGTCACCAGGGTGGGCCAGGTAGACACCAGCAACATGACCAGCCTGGTGCAGGGAATCTATCGGCAATATCACGCCACCACCGACCGTGAAAAAGCCGAGGCGATCTGGCGCTTCTATCTGACCGATGGGCGATTTGTGAAGCCGGGGATGTTCTACCACATTCCCGGGTGGGCCTACGAAGAACCTGTGGGGCAGGTGCTGGATCCGATCAAGCTGCTGAACAGCTATGGATATGGACTTTGCTATCAGGATGGACCCTTGATGGCAGCGACCTATGACGCCGGTGGATTCAAGCATTCGCGTGTATGGTTTCTAACGGGCCATACCGTTGCGGAAGTGTATTACGACGGAGCGTATCACATGTTCGACTCCGACGAACTTGGCTATAACCCCATTGGAAATGGACCGTTGAAGTCGCGCGATGTTGCCTCCGTGTGGCAACTGGAGCATGACGGCAGCATCATTACCAGGAATGTGACCGGACCGAAGACGTCGAATCCGAAGACGGTCGATTATCCGTGGTATCCGGCGGATGTTCGCGCCGGAGATATGAAAGGTCTCTCCGAACTGTACACATCCATCGACGATAACTATTTATATGCGTACCGCCGTTATCCTGAAGGCGGCACCATGGATTTTGTCTTGCGGCCGGGCGAGCGGATGATTCGCTATTATCGCCCCACGCCTGCGGGAACGTATTATCTGCCCTACACCTATGACGGCAAAGACTGGAAGATCCTTCCGGACTTCGCGCAGTTCAGCCTGCCGACCTCTGCTGGACCGCGGAGCGAAAAAGATGCGCGCATTTGGGCCACCGGCAAGATTGAGTATCGCCCCACGAACATTTCCAGCGATCTAACACGCAAGGGGGATGACGCGGCGTACACATTTTCCATGCCCTCACCTTACGTGATTATTGACGCGCACTTTTCTGTGCAGGCTATGCTGCCTGCGGCGGAAGATAAGTTGACGGCGGCAACTTCAATTGACGGCGGTCACACCTGGACGGAAAGCGGCACGCTCGCCGGCCCATTTAACGGGCCGTGGCAGGTCCATGCAGCAGATCTTCCCGGTGCGCAGGGCCATCGCACCGCCGTGTCGGGAACCTATGGATACCTAGTTCGCTTCTCGCTGCAGGGGGCCGGCAATCCATCGCCGTCGCTCCAGAATGTTTTCCTGACTACGACATTTCAGTTGAACCCACGGACACTTCCGGTACTTACTCCAGGAGAGAATCAGTTTGAATATCGCGCCGGAAAGAATGTGCGGGCGGAGTTGCCGGTGCGCGCGGCGCATTTGAATGAATACGCAACGCAGGTGGAGAACGCCAGCTACGCATCCCAGGATGGACAAGGTTACTGGATCAACGACGGCGATCATGCCGGCAATGTAATCTTCGAAATCTCTGCCAACGATAAGGATCTGAGCGGCTTCGATGTTGGTGGCAGATTTCTGGACTTGAAGGATGGAATTGCGCCCAACAAATTTACTGCGGAGATTCGACATGTTACGCCGTGGCCCGCGAACCGCAAGGGACCTGGCTCGGCGTCCATTTCGTGGTCAACCAGCAGCCATGGGCCCTGGAAGACGTTATGGACCTACGATCCCAAGCTAACCTGGCTTGACGGTCAGCCCGTGAAGCAGGTGCTGCGCTGGCCGGAGGTGGACCGCAGTGTGCGCGATCTACCGGGTGGGACGGAGCATGTTTTCATACGCTACCAATTCGACGGCTTAGCCATCGATCATTTTCGAATGGCAAGCATTCGGCCAGAAGATCCGTCGGCGGCTCAGCATCTGAGGATCACGCAAATCTGGGAGGAGAATGGCGAACAACGCCAGTTCCACAAAGATATTTCCAACGCGAAGCTTGCACAGAGTTACCAGATTTCCATTCCTGAGAAAGCGGATGTCACCAATGTCGCATTCATACTCGATTGCCCACCGAAATAATACGCATCGAAGTTAACATGGAGCAAGGAAGACGCATTTCCTGGCCAAGAGAATTGGCGTCCCGAACAAAACATCCCCTGGTCGCGATCGAGTAGAATTTTCGATGCCGCATTGCCAGGGCAGACGACCGGATCGAATCTGTGAAGCAAGGAGAGGTATAGATGGCTTCTACACGTCGTGATTTCCTGTTTGGCCTCGGCGCCGCGGCCGGGGCGGTTTCCGTGCCAGTTTGCGCCGCGCATGCTCTCGTCGGGGACTCGCTTCTGTATCCTCCCACAGATTTGTCCTACTTCGACACCCCCATTCATCACGGGCCCATGAAGATCCAGATTGGTTATGCCGCCATTACCTGGAATGAAAATGACAACCAGGCCATGGAAGATATCTCTGCTGTCGGCTATCCCGGGATCCAGTTACGTGCGAACGTACTCGGCGAATATGCTGAGCCGCAGGCGTTGAAAGAAAAACTCGCGAAGTACCACTTGACATTTGTGGCCTTGTCCAGTGGAGATGCTCCGCTTGATCCTGCGGAGGAGAAGAAAATGTTGGACACGCACGCGGCCCACGCCAAGTACCTCCACCAGGCAGGCGGAAAATATCTGCAGGTAATTGGTACATTCGCGCAGAAAAGCTACACGGCCAGCGACTACAAGCGGGAAGGCAGGCTGCTGACGGAGATTGGCAAGCGCGCCGCGGACTTTGGTATCCAGACAGGCTTCCACAATCACATGGGATCGATCGGGCAAACACCGGAACAGGTGGACGCAATCCTCGATGCTGCCGATCCTCGATACGTCAAGCTGGAACTGGACACGGGCCACTATCTGCAGGGTGGGGGTGATCCCGCACAAGCGATTCGCAAATATCATGATCGGCTGCTGTTCCTACACCTGAAGGATGTTGAGTCGGCGCCCACAAAGAGCGGCTATCAATTTGTCGAGCTAGGACAGGGAAGAGTGAACTTTGTTGCCATCTTTGACGCGCTGCGAGCCACCCACTTTCGAGGCTGGGGCGTGGTGGAACTGGATGGGGAGCGAACGGGTGTCAACCGTACGCCGAAACAGTCTGCGGAGATGAGCAAAGATTATCTAATCCACAAGCTAGGAGTGCAGGTATGAGCTGTCCATTTCGCCTTGCTGTCATCAACGACGAAATCACGCAGGATTTTGGCCGGGCATGCGAAATCGCGTCCAAGGATTTCGGCCTGAGCTGGATTGAACTTCGCGGCATGTGGAACAAGAACATCGTCGATCTGGACTCGTCGGAAATCGCGGAGGCGCGAAAGATCCTGGAGAAGAACAAGCTGCGCGTGACCGATATTGCGAGTCCTTTATTTAAGGTGGACTGGCCAGGTGCGCCGGTTTCAAAGACGCCGGAGCGACGCGACCAATTTGGCGCTGACTTTGGATTCGCGCAACAGGAAAAAGTACTGGAGCACTGTATCGAACTGGCAAAGGCGTTTCAAACGGACCGCATCCGCTGTTTCGATTTTTGGCGGCTGGATGATCCCAAACCGTATCGCGCGGCGATCAACGATAAGCTGCGCGAGGCTGCGGAACGGTGCGCGAAGAACGACAAAATCTTGTTGCTGGAAAATGAAATGTCGTGCAACACCGGAACGGGAGAAGAGGCTGCGGCTGTGCTGCATGCCATTCCGAACAAGAATTTTATGTTGAACTGGGATCCGGGCAATGCGGCAGCGCTGGGCAGCATTCCCTACCCAAACGGCTTTGATCTTTTGCCAATAAAGCGGATTGGGCATTGCCATTGCAAAGACGTGGTTCGCAAGCCGGACGGCCAATATGAATGGGAGGCGGTGGGCAGCGGCGTGATCGATTGGGTAGGTCAGTTCCGCGCGTTGAAGCTGGATGGCTACCATTATGCCGTGAGCCTGGAAACACACTGGCGCGGCGCAGGTACGCCGGAAGCTTCGACCCGCATCAGCATGAAGGGACTGAAGGCTACGCTGGCGAAGGCTGGAATTCAATGCTAGCGATTGATTCGCAGCCGTAAGCCTAGTTCAGTGTCGGCAGAAATGAAGCGCGCCCTGCGAGGAAGATGATGCCCATCGCCAGGCTGTAGATTGCCGTGAGCGCGGAAACGACCCGCAGAAATTGGGGACGGTGGCGCGAGACGCCGAAGAGTCCAGCCGCGGATGCCGTCATCACCGCATTCATTGTCAACAGGCCAGCCAGGAACATGCCCAAACCCAGCATGCCCAGGGCGGCCCCGCCCAGATTCGCTGCAAGAAGAAAAATCATCAACTGGCTTGGAGTTTCCGCGCCCAGGCCGTGGATGACGCCGATTACAAAAACGGAGCGCGCATCGAAATTTTTCGGCGGCGCATAGGTTTCAACGAGCGCTCCTTCCTCTCGCCGCTTGAACGCCAACCGGGCGCGATGGTAGCCGGCGTGGAGCAACATGTAGCGACTCTTCGGCATGGTATCTTCCGGTCGCAACACCAGCGTCCCTAATACGTAGATGCCGAGCACTAGCAAGGTGAGGCCAACCAGCCGCTCTGCCCAGCGATCGATGCCAGCCGGCAGGCTGATTCCCAGCAGGATGACGATGGAGCCCAGACCGGCGACGGTTAGGGCGTGACCCAGGGCATAGATCATGCCCAATTTCATGGCGAGACGCTTCGAGGATTGCACGCTGACCACATCCGTGATCGCGGCGATGTGGTCGTAGTCGAAGCCATGGCGAAAGCCGAGCACTGCGGCAGTGAACAGGGCGGCGTAAAGCGTGGTATGCGTCGTCAAAATATCTTTCGAAATCAAGTGAATGCTGATTTATTTTCGGCTTGTTGCGGTGTGATGGAATCGTTCGCCGCTAACAAATTCTAGGTAGCTGCTCCCCGAACATCACATCCAGAATGCGCGTGCCGCCGACTCGGGTCTGCATTCGCACCATGCCAGGGTGTTCTGAAACGACTTCTCCAATGATTCTCGCATCTCGCCCCAGCGGATGGTCCCTCATGCTGCGCAGAATGGAATCGGCGGTATCTGCGGCGACGATGGCCACCAATTTTCCTTCATTCGCCACGTATAACGGGTCGAGTCCAAGGATTTCACAGGCACCCTGGACGCTTTCGCGAACGGGGATCTGATCTTCGCGTAAAACCATGCCAACCTTCGATTGGGAGGCAATCTCGTTCAAGGTCGTCGCCACGCCTCCTCGCGTTGGATCACGCATGCAGTGCAGCGGATGATCGCCGCCCGGCTTCGCGACGACAGGTTCACATGCATCCAGGATGCTAGCCACCAATCCATGCAGAGCGGCGCAATCGCTTTCAATCGCACCTTCGAATTCCAGGTTTTCGCGCTTCGACATAATCGCCATGCCATGATCGCCGATGTAACCGCTTAAAAGAATTTTGTCGCCGGGGCGCGCACGATTGGCGGAGATGTTCAGGTCGCGTTCGATGACTCCGATGCCGGTTGTGGTGATAAAGAGTTTGTCGCCCTTGCCTCGATTGACCACCTTGGTGTCGCCAGTGACCAACTGCACGCCGGCGTCGCCGGCCGCGGTTCCCATCGACGCGACAACGCGACTCAATTCTTCAGCGGATAAGCCTTCTTCCAGGATGAAGGCGGCGGCCAGATAAAGCGGACGCGCCCCACTCATCGCCAGATCATTCACCGTGCCATTGATGGCCAAGGTGCCGATGTCACCGCCGGGGAAAAAAATCGGCGTCACGACAAAACTATCGGTAGTGAAAGCAAGTCGAGCACCATTGATTTCGAGCACCGCCTGATCATCCAACTTGTCCAGGATGGGATTGGCGAAGGCCCGCAGAAATACTTTATCGATCAGCTCCGAAGTTAGTTTGCCGCCGCTGCCATGGCCCAGCACGATATTTTTATGTTGAAAGATCGGCAACGGGCAACTGCCAAATAATGGATTTGGAATTTCGCTCGTGGCATTAGAAGAGGTCGAGTCGGCGGATCTGGGAGCCGCATCCGCATCACGATCGGTTTGGGTCACGCCGCGCCTCCAACAGAATGGATGGGAACGTCAACGTTTTTCGCCTGATTTAGATGGCGTCCATAGGCATAGTAGGCGGCGCATGCGCCTTCTGCGGAAACCATGGTGGCGCCCAGCGGGTTTTGCGGGGTGCATGCCGTGCCAAACGCGGGACAGTCTTTCGGCTTCTTGATGCCGCGCAGAATTTCCCCGCTGATACAGATGGCAGATTCGCGGGTCTCAATCTGGGCTACATCGAACAGCTTTTCTGCGTCATGATCGGCGAACTCCGGTCGCAAATGGTAGCCGCTCAGCGGAATGGTGCCGATGCCACGCCAATTCCGATCGCCAATCTGGAAAACCTGGAACACGAGCTTCTGCGCAGCCTTGTTTCCTTCGCGATTCAGAACGCGCGAGTATTGGTTTTCCACTTCGCCGCGCTCCGTTTCCAGTTGGCGAATCGTCATAAGCGTCCCCTGCAGAATATCGAGCGGCTCGAATCCACTGACGACGATGGGCACGTGATGCCTAGCGCTGATCGGTTCGTACTCTTCATAGCCCATGACGGCGCAAACATGTCCGGGACCCAGAAAGCCCTGCACGCGATTTTCAGGCGATTGCAAAATGGCCGAGAGCGCGGGAGGTACCAAGACATGGGATACCAACAGGGAGACGTTTTTCAGGCCTTCCTGTTTCGCTCGCCAGGCAAGCATGGCATTTGCCGGAGCGGTGGTCTCAAATCCGATGGCGAAGAAGACAATTTTCTTCTCTGGATTGGCATGTGCAATTTTGATGCAGTCGATGGGAGAATACACCACGCGAATATCGCCACCCTGGGACTTGATGGTGAAAAGATCGCCCTCCGAACCCGGAACACGCAGCATGTCGCCGAAGGAGCAGAAGATCACGTCGGGCATGCGGGCAATGGCATGGGCTTTGTCGATCATTTCCAGCGGGGTCACACAAACCGGGCAACCCGGTCCGTGCACCAGTTCCACACCCTGCGGCAGTAAATAATCAATCCCATTCTTCACGATGGAATGGGTCTGGCCGCCGCAAACTTCCATAATGACCCAGGGTCTGGTCTGCACGCGTTGAATTTCGTCCACGAGTTTCTGAGCGACCCGACCATTGCGATATTCATCCAGGTATTTCATTCGGAGGTCTCCTTGGCAGGAGTTTGCCTGGTTGAGTTCGTAGGTTGGCCAGCCGCTTCAACAGACGCTTCTCGTTCCTCTACCACTGGAGCCGTCAACTCGGAAAGCTGATCCATCTCTTCCAGGATCTGATAGGTGCGATGGGCTTCTTCCTCATCCACCTTACTGATGGCGAATCCGACGTGGACGAGAACATACTCGCCAACGTTGGTGTCAGGCACATATTCCAGGCAAGCCTCGCGGATGATTCCGCCGAACTGGACCTTCGCCATCCGCATGCCGCCCTGATCGAACGTCTCAACAACTTTCCCCGGAATGGCCAGACACATGATGCATCTCCTTACTATTTTTGCCGCTGTAGCCTTGCATTGGCAATCGCTGCCTGCCCCAGAGAGATTCCGCCGTCATTGGGCGGCACCAAGGCGTGCAGGAAAACCTGAAACCCATCCTTATCTAAATCTCTTACAGTGCGTTTTAGCAAATACATGTTTTGGAAGACGCCGCCACTGAGACAAACCCGGGTCAATTTCTCCTGCTGACGAATCTGTCGGCATATATCGACGATGGCAGCGGTCACCGTGTTGTGAAAGCGCGCGGAAATCAGTCCCACAGAGGCGCCGCGCGTCAGATCGCGAATGATTTCGTCAATCAGCGGACGCATATCCAGTTGTGCCGGCTCAGTATTTTCGAGATGGAAACTGTAACGATCCTCCACACCTGGCAGCGCGGCCGATTCCAACGCGATGGCTGCCTGCCCTTCAAACGTTACCTCGGATCCTAACCCTAGCAGGGCGGCGACAGCATCGAAAAGTCGGCCGATGGAAGAAGTATCGAGGGACTGGATGCGGCGGGCGATCATGGTATCGACCAGAGGAATTTGTCTTTCCGGCACTGCATTGAGAAAGCGGATTCCCTGAGGGAGCGCCCCATTGCCAAACGTATCCCGCAGGTAGCTGAGGGCCATGCGCCATGGCTGACGCACCGCGGCATCGCCGCCAGGAAGGGGCAGATAACGCAGGTGGGCTCGCCGTTCAAATGTTTCCAGGTCGGCAATGAGAAATTCTCCGCCCCAAATTTTTCCATCAGTGCCATAACCGGTGCCATCGAACGCGACTCCGATGACTTTGCCTTGCATATGATTTTCTGCCATGCAGCTGGCAATGTGCGCGTGGTGATGCTGCACGCCAATTTTGCGTTCCAGAGGCAAGGAAAGCGCGAATTGGGTACTGCGATAGTTTGGGTGCAAGTCATAGGCGACCGCCTGCGGCTCGGCCCGGAACAGTTTCTTCAGGTTCGCGAGTGTCTCCTGAAAAAAGCGGAGTGTCTCGTAGTTCTCCAGGTCGCCGATGTGTTGGCTGAGGATGGCGTAATGATCTTTCGTGAGGCAGAACGTGTGTTTCAACTCCGCGCCGCATGCCAGCAACTCCAGCATGGGGGCGCCGAGGTCGATTGACTGCGGAACGTAGCCGCGCGAACGACGCAGCACCCGCTCCCGTCCCTGGAACGTTCGCACCACCGAGTCATCGGCGCGCATATAGATGTCGCGGTTGTGGAACAGGAACCAATCCGCTACAGGTTCCAATTGCTGCCACGCCTCGTCGTTGGAAATCACGATGGGTTCTTCGCTCAGATTGCCGCTGGTCATGACCAGTGCGGCAAACTGTGACGGCTCCTTTGGCGAATCGCTAAAAAGTAAATAATGCAACGGCGTGTACGGCAGCATCACGCCGATGGAATCGTTGCCGGGGGCGATCGAGCGAGAAAGATTTGAGTCCGCGCGGCGCTGGAGAATCACGATAGGATGCCGCGGACTTTGTAATGCAATCCGATCCGCTTCCGTCACAACGCAGAATTTCTCCACTTCAACCAGGTCACTCACCATGATGGCAAACGGCTTGTCACTGCGACGCTTGCGTTTTCGAAGTTGATGCACCGCTGCGTCGTTTTGCGCATCACAGGCTAGCAGGAATCCGCCTAGCCCTTTCACTGCGATCAATCGTCCCGCCTGCAGCAGATCGCGTACGCGCTGCAGGGTCGCCAGCGAGGAACGTTGTGTTGCGCGAAACTCCTCGGCAGCAGGCAGATGCGCTTCGAGATTATGCTGGCGGCTTTCGACTAGCATCAGGCTGGGACCACAGGCAGGGCACGCATTGGGCTGAGCGTGAAATCGGCGGTCTCGGGGATCTTCGTACTCCGCCTGGCAATGCTTGCACATGTGAAACGTCGCCATCGTGGTCGTCGGGCGATCGTACGGGATGTCCTGAATGATTGTGTAGCGTGGCCCGCAGTTGGTGCAGTTGGTGAAAGCGTAGCCGTAGCGGCGATTCGCAGGATCGCCAAACTCATGCCAGCAGTCGTCACAGGTGGCCACGTCCGGAGAAATGAAGGCGAACGCGCGTTGCTGTTCGCGGCTGGGCTGGATTGAAAATTCACTTGAATTTTGCAAGGAAACTTCTTGCAGAGTAATTTCCATCATTTGTGCCAGCGGAGGCGGGCTGGTTTGCAAGGTCCGGAGAAATTGCTCGACGATCTGATCTGGACCCTCGATTTCGATGGTGACTCCGGAAGAGGAATTCCAGATAAAGCCCGACAACTGTAGCGACTCGGCCAAGTTGTAGACGAAGGGACGGAAGCCGACGCCCTGCACCACTCCGCGAATCGAGATGCGCTTACGAATTCTCGAGAGCGAGCGGGTGGTGGCCATGGCAGTCCTGAGCTGCGCGTCCCATCGAGAGGAGGACGTGCGCGATATTTTCAGGGTATATGAGGCGGCTGAAGAATGGCGTAGCCGGAGGAAAGAATCACGAAGTTTACACATCGGCTTCCGGAGCAATGGCATCTAAGTTCGGATGAAATGGATCGTTATTGCAACACTGGGATTGATGACACTTTGCGGCTGTGCGCCATCCGGTCCAAGCCCTGACCAGATCCGCCAGCACACAGCCAGCGCGACAGCGGCCGCAGCGCGCGATACCAAAGCGGTTGCCCAGGGAATCGTGGAGGGCCTCAGGACCAAGGGCCCGCTCAATATCAACAAAGCCAGCAAAGAACAGCTGCAGACATTGCCAGGCATTGACGGCGCCTCCGCGGACCAGATCATCGCGGGCAGGCCTTACAAGAATTCAGAAGAGCTTCCGCGGCGCCATATCATCTCGCGTGCTGAGTACCGCAAGATTGCAACCAAGATCGAAACGCGTTGAAATACGTTGCCAACCGGCTTGCCGTTAGCTCGATGCCAGTTCTTTGGCGCGTTGCGCCGCGCGCATGACAGCTTTGATCAGGGTGACGCGCAGGCCGCCTTCTTCCAGTTCCAGAATGCCGTCGATGGTGCAGCCCGCGGGCGTGGTGACTGCGTCTTTCAGCAATGCCGGATGGCTGCCGGTTTCAAGCACCATAGTGGCAGCGCCTAACGCCATCTGAGCGGCCAATAACGTAGCAATGTCGCGTGGCAGGCCGACCTTGACTCCACCTTCTGCCAGCGATTCAAGAATGATGTAGATGTAGGCAGGTCCACTAGCGGACAGGGCGGTGACCGCGTCCATATGTTTCTCATCCACTGTGACAGTGCGGCCAACGCTGGCGAACACTTGTTCCGCGACGGATAGTTGCTCGTCGGTGACGAACTTACCGCGGCAGAGTGCAGTCGCTCCACACCCCAGCAGGGACGGCGTGTTGGGCATGGCGCGAATAACGGCGAGATC
>JAZKAG010000029.1:4360-5829 GCA_040389265.1 Acidobacteriota bacterium | reverse complement strand
CTGACGCGGCGAACGATATGATCGTTTTCTTCGCAGTGAGAGTTGAACGAATCTGCTCCAGAACTTCGGGTACCGTTTGTGGCTTGACGCCCAGCAGGATCAGGTCGCTGTTGCGCGCGGCAGCAAGATTGTCGGTGGAAACGGACACTCCCCATTTCTCGGCTAGCTTTTCTGCGCGCTCCGGATGTTGCACGGTGGCACGGATGTTTTCCGGACGAAACAATCCATTCTTCAGAAATGCCTGCAGCAGGATGCCGCCCATTTTGCCCGCACCCAGCAGCGCGACTTTTGTGTTGGAAGCGCTTTCTTGTTGCTGTCGTACCTTTTCTTTTTTCTTAGCCATCAACTTAGTTTCCTTCCGTGGTTCGACTAGAAATCTCGTGCAGATTTGCGTGGCCGGAGGATCTCTGCTGCTGTTGTTGGATCCAGGCTTCCACGCGCTGCTGCAGAATATCGAGAGGTAACGCGCCGGAGTCGAGCACTTCGTCGTGAAAGGCGCGCAGATCGAAATTTTTTCCCAGGGCTTTCTGCGCCTCAGTGCGCAGCTCCAGAATTTTTAACCGGCCCACATCGTAGGCCAGCGCCTGACCAGGCCACGCGATGTAGCGATCCACCTCCTCCTGAATGGTAATGTCATCCATCGCAGTGTGATCGTGGAAGTACTGCACCATCTGCTCGCGGGTCCAATGTTTGTAGTGAACGCCGGTGTCGACGACCAGGCGAACGGCACGCCACATTTGATTTTCCAGCATGCCGTATTCGCTGTACGGGTCCTGATAGAAGCCAACTTCTTTGCCCAGTTGCTCGCTGTAGAAGGCCCAGCCTTCGACGAAGGCGGTGTACATTCCAAAGCGGCGAAACTCCGGAATTCCTGTCTGCTCCTGCGCCAGGGAAATTTGCAGGTGATGCCCAGGAACTCCCTCGTGATACGCAATTGCCTCGACCTGAGTCAGCAGACGTTTGCTCGCATCGGTTGTGTTTACGCGGATTTCTCCGGGGCGAGAACCGTCGGGCGTACCCGGTTGATAGTCCGCCGGAACCTGATCGGCAGCGCCAAAGGTCGGCATGGGGACAACTTTCAATGCGGCGTGTGGCAGCTTGCTCACCAGGTCGGGCAGCTTCGGTTCCATCTGGTCCACATAGTGTTGGTACAAGCCGATCAGTTGTGTGCCGGATTGCGCATGCTGCTTAGGATTGCTGAGCAGTCCTTCATGGAAGCTGCGCAAGTCCTTATAGCCCAGATGGTGGACGATGGCCAATAGCTGCGGCTCGATGCCGGCCACATCGTTCACTCCCATCTGGTACACCTGCTCGGGCGTCATGTCGGTGGTGGTGTAGCTCTGGACGAAATACGCATAACACGCGTCCCCATCCTTCGTGGCCCATAGGCCGGCATCCTTGCGGGCGTTGGGAATGTATTGCGCGGCGAGATACTTCGAGAAATGACCGAACGCAGGCTGCACCTGGGT
>JAZKAG010000029.1:0-4350 GCA_040389265.1 Acidobacteriota bacterium | reverse complement strand
CCTGGGTACGGATGGCCGTCAGCATTGCGGCGCGAATCTGGGCACGATCCTGCGCGGAGATGCTGGCAGGGAAGCGTTGCAACGGACTCGCGAACGGAGAATCTTCCGGCTTGCCAGCTGCCAGAGCATTCGCCTGCGCCAGCACTTTCTGCATAATGAATTGCGGTTCGCTGCGGCCAGCTTCTTCGCCCAGCATCAGATCGGTGCTGATCTGGAGAATGGCGGCAGGCACTTTGTTTAGGCGCGCAATGTAGTGCTCATAGTCATCTGCGGAAGCGAAGGAGAGCAAGCCAGCCAGCATCGGCAGATCGACTTGAATGCCTGAAAATTGAGTGACGGGAGTTTGCCAAGGTTCGCACACCGAAGATTCCTGTTGATCGACAAGATCATGCACCAGCAAGCGCTTGCTTAATTTTTCCTGGTCGTTCATGCCGGTGGTGTCGATTGCGCCGAGCCGCTCGATGAATCGCTCGCCGCGCGCCAGCGAGTCGTTATAAGCCCGGTCAGAATAGTCGGACAGCTGATCGTCATATCGTTTATCGCCGATGGTTGAAGCCATTTCCGGCGAGTGTTTCAGCGTTTCCTCCCAATAATCATGAAAGACCAGATTCAGTTGCGCGACGCGATCCTGCAAGGTGTTGGTCTGCAGTTGCGGCGCGGGCGCGAGATCTTTGGACTTGAAAGTCTGCGACCAGATCGCGCCAGGAATGAGCAGGCACGCGATGAGCGCCGAAAGAGATCGACCATGGGAAAGAAAATGATGTGGTGCAAACGAACATCGTGTTGCGAGGGGCATGGGATGAGTGTAAATGCCAGCGAACGGGACTGATATCAAACTCACCCTGTCCTTTCTTCAGAACAATGCGCTCGACCCGGCGGTGGACTCGAGCGCACGCCTGCCTAACTCTTCATGTGCAGCAGGATGACGGTAGCCTTTCCATGCCGGGGCACTGTAATGGTGAGCTGATTTCCATCGCGTTGTGGGGCGACAGAGGTTTTCTCCCCCAGGTCGATGGAATCCACTTCCACTGAATGGACAGCGTCCGCGCTTGGCAACCTTGCAATTACCTGCAGGTTGGAATCGGAACCGTCCGCATGGTTCAAGGCGCGCCAGGCGGAGATCATAGTGATCATCACATCACCATTCTTCAACTGAAAAATGTTGCCATAGGTGTTGGCGGGCAGATCCAGCGCATGCGGATAGAAAATCCATTTCTTACCGGCAAACATGTCTACATACGGCTGGTACATGTTGTGCAGCTTCTCGTTATACGTGATGATTTCCGCGGGCAACGGCTTGCCATCCCGGGTGTGATCGGAGACAAGCGAGTTGAAGGCTCCATAACGCAGGCAGTGGAGATAGAGGATTTCCTGATCGGCGCCATTATCGTCGAGAATCATGACGTGACGCGTCAAGCCAAGATAGCTTTGCGTCGTGACCCATCCCGGACTCACTTCATAGGGTGCGTTCTCCATCATCATGATGCCGTCAATACCGCGCGTACTGGCCACGGTGACCGGCTTGTTCGCCGTAATGGTCATGCCGCGATCGTGCAGTAGCGGGCCGATCGATTGATCGAGCAGGCGGCGGTACATAAACTCCGGATAGTAGGCCGGCTTGTTGTCGACCATGGTGATGCCATCATCATGCGCGAAGTCGAACATGTAGCTGCGCCCGTACACATCCCAAAAAAAGCCTGCAGCATCGGGATAGGATTGCACCATCTGTTTCGCTTCGTCGATCATGTGCTGACCAAATCCGGTGCTGGGGTCGGAGTTTATCAACCAGCAAGCACGTTTACTGGGATACTCACGACCTCGCCAGGCGGCAATGGTCTTGTCGTCTTCACTTTTGGCGATGCTTTTTGAAAAATTCTGTTGCGCGTACCAGTATTCCGATTCGGTGGTGTTGTAGTAGAGAAACGTGCCGACCCCGGCTTCTTTGCTCAAGCGGCAATGTTCCTCAATTGCGGCGCGGGTCAGCGTGGGACCGCCTGGGTCGGAAATGTCGGTCCAGCTTTTCATTTCTGGCGGGGGAATCATTTCTCCATAGAGATGATAGGGGCTGTGATACTCCTCCCAGCGAACGCCTTGCGCGTATCGTTTGGCGTAGGCTTCCCGCACCTGCTGCGTGGTGAGGGAAGGATCCATCAGATCATCGCCGCCCGTATAGGCTCCGTCCCACTTGTCGAAATTTGGATTTGGATCGAAGTAGGCCTTGTATTTGGCATAGAACCAGCCGAGCGAGGGACGCCAGTTCGCGGGCTGCGCAGAGATCAGCAGGCTTGTCTGCAGATCATGGGAGGTGCGCAGGCCCAGGTCCTCATTGCTGACCTGAAAATATGGGCGCTCGCTCGCCGGGTATTGCCGCGAGTTCCAGTAGAAATCCGCCAGTGCACCGGTGTTGCTGAGGAAACGGATGCGGACGGCCGGAACTTCCAGCGGAGATGCGATGGCGAGCGCACGATCGGTTCGTTTGGAATAAAAGACCATCAACGGGACGGTGGTTCTCCAGTCGCCTTCGCCGATGGCGCCGGAGGTGGATTGACCGTAGTCGATCGAAAACGGCAGCCAGGGCTTCACTCGGAATGGCGCGTTGGAGATGGGTGCCCAGGCTTCGCCGCCCAGCGGCAAGGGGACATCGTAGATAACGCGGACGGTGCGGTCGGGGCCCGAGGTCTTCTTGATGCGCACATTCCAGCGAATGTCCGTCGGGCCGACTAGAAAGGTCTCGTGGACAATAAAGTCCGCCCCGGGATATTGCTTGTCGAAGGAGAGCGTCTCGACTTCGCCTTCTTTTGTTTGTTTCAGGTGAGAGACGGTACCAGAGTCGGACACGTCGCGAAACACGCGATTGCGCAATTCGTCATAGAGCGTGAGGCCGCCGATTCGTTTGCCCACAGTGAAGGTCAGGCCGCGGTTGCCGTCGGTGTCAGAGGTCGCATCGGACAGTGTCTGGTTGCAATAGTCCTCGTGGCTGACCTGGTCGATAAGATGGTTGATAACACCCGTCGATGTATCGACCGATAGCTGGATCGAAGAATTCCCCGCGGTCCATTGATTGCGAGAGCCTACGGCAGAATTTTGAGTAGCCATCAGAGGAAGAGTACTGGCCATAAGAAAAATTGCAGGAGAAAACCGAAGAATTTTCATGGTTGCAATCAATGTAGTTCGCAGCGGACGGAAGGTCAATTTTCTTCGGAACGGAACGATTCGACGAATGGGTTGGAGCTGTCGGAAATCGCCGGGAACAAGGACCTGGCGGCGTGATCTGGGGCAAGATGCGATATCGTGTTGCTGAAGCATTGATTTGAGAGGATCATGAGGAATTTTTCATTCTTGTTTCGCCTGGGGGCCGTTGGATCCGCCGTACTGTGCGTCGTCATCCCAGCGCGGCCGCAAAACCAGGTGGCTCTGCCACGAGCCGCGCAGGCCCAGGTGACCACACTCACCGATCCCGGATATTTCAGCGAACCGTCGGTGGCGGTTAACCCCATGGATCCGAAACAGGTGGTGGTGGCCTACCAGGTGCCGGCGAATATTGCCTACTCGACAGACGCGGGAGAGCATTGGCAACATGCCGCCAATGTTGCGCCGAAAGGTTTCAAGATTTCGGGCGACGTTTCTGTTACTTATGACAACCGGGGCCATGCCATTCTCTGCTCCATTGCGTTCAACAAACTGGGGACGTTCAACTACTGGGGACACGCCACCAACACGAATGAGGTTTGGATTCGCCGTTCGCTCGACGGCGGCAAAACCTGGGAGCCAGATCCGATCATAGTTTCCATGCAAGCGCAGGCACCGGGGATTCCGATGGAGGACAAGCCCTATATTGTTGCGGATACATCGCATGGTAAATATGCCGGGAGTCTGTATGTCGCCTGGACTCGCTGGAGCCTGGTCGACTCGCGCATGGTGCTGTCGCGTTCCACAGACGACGGGAAAACCTGGTCAACGCCCATGGAAATCGATGCGGCACCCGGTTTACCACGGGATGATAATGGCGCGCTGGAAGGATTCGACGGAGCGGTTGGGGCTGACTCGACGCTGTACGCAGTGTGGGCAGCCGGCGGCAAACTGCAGTTCACCACCTCGCGCGATGGCGGCAAGACATTTGCCAAGGCGAAGAACATTATCAAAACTGCGCCAACCATGTTTGCGGTGCAGGATTTTGATCGCGCCAACGGATTCCCTCAGATTGCCGTCGATGCTCGCAAGGGCGACCACAGGCGTGCGCATCTGTATGTGACGTGGAGCGACTATCGCTACGGAGACATCGACGTATTTTGCGCTCGATCGGTGGACGGAGGCAGAAAGTGGAGTGCTCCGGTGCGAGTGAACAACGAC
>JAZKAG010000028.1:6042-6959 GCA_040389265.1 Acidobacteriota bacterium | reverse complement strand
GTACAGGTCTCTTGTCGCCAACACTTCGTGAGCAGCATGATATAGGCGCCGATCTGTGTCAGGTCCATCATCTCTATTTTCTGTGAGGTCAACCAGTCATTCACGTCTAACTTGATATATGGGAGGATTAACGGCATCTTACGCGATAGCCTCCCCATAGCCAGCCCATAGCCTCCCCATAGCCACCCCAATAGCCACCCTATAGCATCTTATACGAAGACGAAGACGAAGACGAAGATGGATAAGAATGAAGAGTATTATGGGCATGTGGGGACTTTGGATTCAGGAGTGGAGCGTGGGACATCCCAAACCTTGGAATTACACTGCGGACAGGCCTTCGGCGGGTACGTCACACGAGGCAGCCAAATATGCCCACACCGGAGACAGGCTAATTCAGTAATCATCAGCATGATGATGCGTTATACACTCATGAATGAGGATGTCAAGGAAATAGTGTTGGGAATAATGGCCCTAGCGTGGACTACGTATTAACCAGGGATGCAGATGGTTTGGCGGATATGTCTGAGGGAATGATAGTACATGGGACGACTGATACCCCAGGCAGCCTTGAGGCGCCGTGCGATGAGTTCATGCCCGTGCCCTTGTCGTTGCTCAGTCCTGATCGTACGAGCCAACAGGACCCGCTGTGCCTCACGTTGATCTAGTTGCTCTTGAGCCATAATGCGCTCAACGAGTTGCCAGTACAAGATTGTACGATTGCGTATCATGTGTCTAATTATACGTTATCAGACATGGAAGAGGTAAGCGTTTTCAATCACATAGAAGTTACAGTAAAAATCATCTTGCTCTTAATATCATGAGATTATGGTATTTTCAATACATTTCTGAGTGGGCTTGGGCATGCGATTGGTTGAATAAGCCTGTCTCTAGCTGTGGATAAGTGGGCACGAGGGGTG
>JAZKAG010000028.1:2327-6032 GCA_040389265.1 Acidobacteriota bacterium | reverse complement strand
AACGTGGAATTCATTAATGAAATCAACGACAGTCTGATAATAATCATTATGTAAACTGTAAGAGCATAGAACGTGCCAGTTATGGATATTTGGAGTGTTTGAGGGGTGCCGGCCACTTGGCGCACACCCCCACGCCAAAGGGTTTGGGTCCCTTCCACGCCTCTTACCCCCCGCCGAAAATGGTTTTCCGGGTGGTATAATATTCCTTAAGTACTTTCCGTTTTCCACAGAAAATCAAAAAAGGCCTTGACATGTGTGTGTATTTCACGTACACCATGCGCGCATGAACCGACTCAGGTGTAAGCATGATGGGCGGGTGTACCAGATGGAGGAACGCTTGGATGCGATGATATATGCCTGTCCAGTCTGCGGGAGAACGGTGTCCTGGCAAGAGATTATTGAGTTAGGCACCGAGGTACACACCGCGCACCGCCATCCCCTCGTGCAGCTCGATGCACAGCTCCAGCAGGAGGCGAGGGCCTAGCATGCTGATGAAACTCAAACTCCTCTGGCATGTCCTCTGTGGGAAACCGCTCCTGTATCGTGTGCATTTTGTGGCTGGTGATGGCGTGATCAATCTGCCGCCTGGCATCCAAGATATCTGGATTACCGAGTGTCATTTTGACGGACAGCCCATCCTCACCGAGGCAGAGCAGGACCGCGTGAATGTGATGGGGGAGGCGGTGAAACAGACGCGAGCACAGCCACAGGTCGCCATTCAGTGGCACTGGCCCATGGGGAAGTAATGCCGAAGCTGCTGACTCAAAAACACTCCGCTCCCACGATCGAGGACGATGCCTACGCCCGTTTTTGTCAACGGCGCCACCTGCGGGCCGGGCTCCTCAAAAAAGAAACCTCGCAAGCCCAGTTGGCGGATCGGATGCGGCAGCGGCTCGATGCGGTGCAGACGTATTTGGAGGACGACAAGGTCTGGTTTGCGAAGTTGGAGAAGGCGCCGCTGCGCGATCTCGCGATCATGGAGGGGGTGTGGATCGACAAGCTCCAGTTGGTCGAAGGCAAGGCCACGCAGACGATTGCGCACCAGCATCACGAGAAGTTGGATGAGGTGTTACCCTTACTCCTGCAAAGTATTCAGCAACGTGGGTTGACGATTGGGTTGAGTGAGCGGACGATTGAGGTGAAGACCTGATGCCCTATTTTCCCACTCGCACCGAGCAAGCCTATCGCTGTCCTGGGTGTCAAAAATGGTTTCTCATGGGCAATATGAGCTGCTGCGTCCTGCATGCACCAGGCTCCTGCTGCCATGAATTTGAACAGCCCATTGACGCACCAAACCAGCAATCTGGGAAAGCGGATTGAGTTTACGACATGACGATCATGATGGAACGACAGAAAGTCAAGGATCAAGCGTGCACACTCCCCGCCGGCACGATCTTACGAGACACCGAGTATGTCTCCTGTTGGTTTGACTGTGAGGGGCAGATTCAGGTGGAGAATTGTAGTTTTTACTACTGTCATTTTGAGTGCTTGAATCAGGTAATGACTGAGGCGAACGACTCTTCATTTATGTCCTGTTGGTGATGACATGACGATCAGTGCGTCCTACACCGACTGTATGGCCACACATAATTGCGTAGATGACGACACGGAAACGTGTTCCTTCTGTGCAACGCGGAAGAAGATGTATTTCTGCTATCGCCTCGGCTGGACCTGCGAATCGTGCCATCAGGCGCATTCGGTACAGGCGGAACGTGAATCAGCCAATACCTAGGGAGACACCCTGACCACCCTCGCCCCCCTCCTCGATCGTCTGACCGCCCTCACACCGCAGAGTATCGAATCCCTGTCCGATGACGAACTCGTCTCCCTGACCGCGCAATTCGTGGCGCTTCAGGCGCAGGATCGCCAAACGAATCAACTGCGGTACTATCAACCCGTTTCGGCCAAAGCCCGCGCGATTCATCTCTCGACGGCGCGCACGATCGGCGTGGGAGGCGGCAACGGGTCGAGCAAAACTGACACCAACCTCTGCGACATGGTGATTCGCGCGACCGGACAAATTCCCTTGTCACTGAAAGAATCATACCCTAGGGTAAAATTGCGAGGCCCGATCAACTGCCGGATCGTCGTCGAATCCCTCACGACCACCCTCTTTCCGATCATCCTCCCGAAGCTCGATGGCCGGCGCTGGCAAGGCGTCGATACCGCCGGTGGGGCGCGGGGCCACTGGGGCTGGATTCCACAAAACTGTCTCATCGAAGGCAGTTGGGAGAAGTCGTGGAAGGCGCATGAACGCATCCTCCGCTGTTACTACCGCGACCCTGATCGGCCCGATGTGATCATCGGCGAATCGACGTTTCAATTCATGTCGTACGATCAGGATCCCTCCGATTTTGCCTCTGGCGATTTCCACGACATTCTTCACGACGAACCGCCGAAGGAAGCGATTTGGGTCGAGAATATGGCCCGCACGATGCGTGTCGATGGCACGATGCGTCTGGCGATGACCTGGCCGGATGATCCGACGATTGCCGTGGATTGGATGCTCGATCGGCTCTACTATCCCGCGCAACCAGGCCCCCAGCACGATCCGACGATCGTTTGGATTAATCTCGATACGACCGAGAACATGAATTTGAATCAGACAGCGATTGCACGAGTGGCTGCCCAATATACCGCCGCTGAACGATCCAGCCGCATCTTCGGCCAACCGATCACCCTCTCCAATCGCGTCCATCCGCTGTTTACCGACGAGCCGCGCACCTGGTGTTTCGCCTGTCAGGAGTTGGCGATTCTCGATGACGCCGGCGCCTGTGGCCGCTGCGGGGCGAAGGATGCCGTCCGCTTTCAGCATGTCGAGCCCTGTGTGGCGCAGCATAGTTATCCCGTGATCCAAGTCCTCGATCCCCATCCACGCAAACCCCACATGCTGCTCTGGCTGCAAGTGACGCCAGCGGATGATCTGGAGCAGATTGCGGAACTCGAAGTCGATGACACGCCGACCGTCGTGTGGCAACAGGTGCAGGACCTCGAACGCGATTATGGCTGGACCACGATCACCCGCATGATGGATCCGAACATGGGCCGCAGCGCCTCCGGCACCGATCGCTCGATTACGTGGCAGGATGCCTTCGATCAAGCGGGGATGCGGATTGATTTGGCCGATGATGGTGAAGTGGGCCGGCGGATTTTTAACGATTATCTGAAACCCGATCCCCACACCCGCCAGCCGCGCTACCGCTGCGATCCCCGCTGCGTCAAAACGATTTATCAGCTCAAGCGGTATTGCTGGGATGATTTCAAGCGGACGGCGGAAAAGGGACAGAAACAACGGGCGAAACAGAAACACGATGATTTTCCGACGTGCATCAAATATGCGATCAATAGCAATCCCTCCTTTCGCGGCCTCGCGTCGATGGGGCAATCATTCAGATCCGTAGGAACGCGACATAATGGCTATTAATTCAGGAGGTAAGTCATGAGTAACCAAGCAGTCATGCAGATGGCAAATGGTGATCCTCAGGTGTCTGAATGGTATGGTCTGACACAAGGCATGGCCACGACTAATGTCACAGGAACGATAGTGGACAAATATATGACAGGAACCTATGTTCAGACGCATGGTTGCATGCCTGATTTTTGGTATAACTACTACCGCCCGATTTATTACAACAGCACACCTCTGATTATCGAGGATAAAACCAAAAAAGCATTCGCTATTGCCAAGAAGTGTATTAAGTCGAA
>JAZKAG010000028.1:0-2317 GCA_040389265.1 Acidobacteriota bacterium | reverse complement strand
TAAGTCGAAATTCATGAAGGCAGAAAAGGTAAGTGACTTTATAGAACTTGTGGAGATGATCGAGAAAGAACTCTGATGGCGACTGACGAACCAGCAGAACCACAAACGCCTCCCGCCCGCCGCTCCCTCTCGTTTGAGAAGGACGAAGTGGTTGAGACCGTCCTGAAATGGTACGAGCAGGACTTGCAGGATCGGCTCGATTGGTCTGACCGCCGCTTGCAACGGTACGCCAAGCTCAGGGGGTGGTTAGAGCCAAAAATGTACCCGTGGCCCGATGCGTCGAATACCTATATCCCCTTGATGATGACCGACTCCCTGCAAATGCAGGACACGCTGCATAACGGCGTGATGAGCCAGCGTCCCGTCATGAATCCGCAGCCGTTCAATCCCGCTGATAAAGACAAAGCCGAAACCGTCGCGGATCTCCTCGACTATCAATTCTTCGTGGAACAACAGGGGGAAGAAAAGCTTGCCACGTTGATTGAATCGTTTGTGAACGACGGCACGATGTATTCGCTCCAAGCCTGGATCAAAGATGAGCAGGACACCGAACAAGTCGAAACCTTTCCCGCACTCGATGCCGATGTGCCGATTGATTTCCAACTGAAGACGCGCATTGAAGGGATCTTCAGCGATCAGAAAACGGCGGTCATTGTGGAAGGTGCGAATCCGTGGGTCTGGGACGTGAAATGGTTCGATGGGAACCATCAACCGATGACGGCAAGCGTCGATTTCTATTCGACCGATGAAGGCCGTTTGCTCTGCGTCGTGAAACGCACCCTCATTATTTTCGACGGCCCGAGCGTGCAGCCGAAAACCGAAGAGGATATCGTCTATCCCTCGCGCGCAGACAATCTGCAACCGCCCTCGCCCTCGAATCCCGGCGGCGCGCATCATGTGGCGCTGGTGGATTACCCCTCGAAAGACGAAATCAAACGGCTGATCAAAAGTAAATATTACGACCTGCCCGATGCCGAGGCGAAGAAGCGATTAGAAGACGATTCGCCCTCACTCGGCGCGGGTCGGCAATCCGCCGACGATCCGGAACAACACAAGATTCAGCGTGATGCCTTGGCCGGTCAAACCTACGGCAATAGCGAACAGGCGAGCGAGTCCTACACCCGCGTCATGATGTTTGCGCGGTGGGATGTAGACGGCGATGGCCTCGATGAAAATGTCGTCTTCTGGATTCTGAAAGAACACAAGCTGCTCTTGCGCGCGCGCTTGATGCAAGAAATATTTCCATCCCGCGAAGGACGGCGCCCCTTGATGAGCGAGCAGTTTATTCCCGTGCCGGGGCAGATTCGCGGCATCGGGCTGTTGGAATTGCTGGAGCAGATTCAAGACAGCATGAAGATTCTGGTGGATCAGACGATCGACAAAAACACTCTCGTGAATACCCCCTGGTTTACCTTCCGCCCTGCGTCTGGGGTCCGGCCTGAAGTGATCCGCATGGCCCCCGGCGAAGGCTATCCGTTGGCTGATCCGCAGCGTGATCTGAATTTTCCGGTGATTCCAAATGCCGATCAAACGATGAGTTTGAACCTGCTCACCATGTTCAATCAGTGGGCCGAACGACAGGCGGTGATTGGGGAGTTGCAGTTTGGCCGCGTGCCACAAGGGAAGGCCTCGGCGCTCCGCACGACCAGCGGGATGATGAGCGTCTTGCAACAAGGGGCCGCGCGTCCCGAGCGGATCATTCGCCGGTTCTTTATGGGCTTGGCCGAAGCCTATACCCAGATGCACGAATTGAACACGATCTTTCTGCAATCGAAAAAACAGTATCGTGTGCTCGGCATGTCTACGCCAGGGTCAGACCCCTACAAAACGCTCGATGATCCCTCGAAGATCAAGGGGCGCTTCCAGTTTGAATTTAAGGCCAACTCCCTCAATACGAATCGCGTCGTGAAGGGACAAGTCTTGCAGCAACTCGGCGCGATGACGTTTAATCCCATGACGATGCAGATGGGGCTCGTGACGCCGGAGAATTATTATAATTGGCTGAACGATATCTACAAGGAAAGCGGCCAAGATCCGAACCGCTATATGAATCCACCGACCCCGCAATCCGCGATGCCGAAGATTAACGCCGAGCAAGCGATGGGCTGTTTGCTCAACGGCGTGATTCCCGAACAGCTCCCGAGCGAAGGGCCGCAGCTCCATCTCCATCGATTGCAGCAATTGTTGCCACAACTCAAACAAGAAGGCGCGGTCGATACCTCCTTCATGCTCCTCTACAATACCTATGTGGCGAAGGTGCAGAGCTACTTGGTCCAGGCGCAACAACTCGCGCAAGCCAGCGCGCAGTTCTCGGGCA
>JAZKAG010000027.1:35875-38527 GCA_040389265.1 Acidobacteriota bacterium | reverse complement strand
CGGAGGCTGTCATCCAGTTGCGCATCTGAAGCGCGCCGTCGCGGGTCGTGGCAGCGGCATTCATCAGGCGGCAATCGTACGTCAGCAGTTCCGTGAAAACTTCAGGAGCGTTGCCGGAAAGCAGGCGAACATTCTGCACCGATTCATTGCTCCACAAGTCACACATGCTGGCGGCAATATTTCCCAGCGGACTGAAATGGGCACAACTGGCAGACTTCCCCTCCATCGAGATAGGGAAGCCGGTGATTGCCTTCAGGATTGGACCCTCGTAGGCGCAATCTTTTGACGGACCGACCGCACCTTGCTCAAAAGCAGTCAGGCTGCGTACCGCGCTCATGGCGCGAACTACAGCAGCGAGAACTTCCGGCAGCATCTTTTGATGGGCCAGTTGCATGGCGGTGTTGGCGAATCCGCAGGCCGAGTCTCCGCCCGGAACCACTCCAGGATATTGATCACACACTTCTCCAATCTGGTTCCACAACCAGGCCATGTCTCGCGGAGCGAGCACGCCTAATGCAAATACGATGCCTTGAAAATCTCCATACATCAATGCTTGATCGTGAACTTCTTTGCCTCCAACGGACTCGATGGAAAGAATGTCGGCACCGGCGTCTGCACAGAGATGTAGAGACTTTCGAAGTTGCTGCCAGGGTGCGCCCGATCGCAATTGCGGAGGTTTCAACTGATCTCGCATATCGGTTGGGGTCACGCGGAGAGCACACGGCAAACCATACTTGTCGTTGTATGCACGCATCTGTCGCTTCAACAATGAGGTAATTTCCGCGCCCCATTCCGGGTACTCGGTCATTGGCGGAAGCAGTTCAAACTCCAACACGATACCGGGAGCCGAAAGCGACGCGGCTCGCCGCAGGATTTCGCTCGCCATCTGTTCGTAATGGGCGACCACCTCTGACCAAGTCTCTCGATTGATGTCGATGGCCGGCAGCGTGAAGTTGACCTCTGGATATACTTGGCCATTGCCGATTGTCAGGCCAAGCCCGCAGGTGAGTGGATGCGGGCACAACCCATACAGCAGGGACTCGGCAGCAGAGTATGCCATTGACGAAAAGTGTCGAATCTCGCGCGTCGTCATCATTTCAGACCCCTGCAACAATCTGCCGCACCAGGCTCACGGCGCCGCTGGCACTATCACTGTATCCGTCCGCGCCGATCTCTTTGGCATACTGCCCGGTGACCGGGGCCCCGCCGATCAATACCTTGATGCGTTTGCGCAGACCCGCGGCTTCCAGCACATCAATCGTGGTTTTCATGGCAGGCATGGTGACCGTTAACAATGCCGAGAGACAGACGACCTGCGGCTTATGCTGCTCTACGGCAGCGACAAATTTATCTGGAGGGACGTCGGCGCCTAAATCGAACACTTCAAATCCACTCCCTTCCAGCATCGAGGCGACAAGGTTCTTTCCGATGTCGTGCATGTCCCCCTTTACGGTGCCGATGACGACTCGCGTCGACAATTTTTCGCCGGAGGTAGCCATTAGCGGGCGCAGCAGCTCCATCGCGCTCTTCATGGCGCGGCCGGCCAGTAACAGCTCCGGGACGAAATACTCCTCGATCTCGAACAAGCGTCCAACTTCGTCCATCGCAGGCACCATCGTGCTCGTGATCAGATCCATGGGTGCCGCACCGGCCGCCAGAGCAGCTTGGGTAGCGGCATGCGCTTTTTTGGCATCGCCGTTCAGGATTGCGTCGTAGAGTTCTTCGGATCGGATCATGGTTTCTCCTTCAGCCCATCGTATTCTTCCGGCAAGCGCAACGGCCCAGTGCGCCAACCTGCAAGCGAACATATTCTGCGCGGGGAGTATCGCACCCCTGCAATGAACTCACGTGGGCATTGCCTGCGCCGCGTGCGATTGGGCAAAAAGCCTCATCGCACGCAAGTTTTCATGCGGCGTGTCCCGCACAATCTCACAGCCTGCTGCAACAATCCATTGCTCGCCGGCCGTTTGATGCAATTCTTCCAATCGTTTCTGGATAGATTGCGGTGAACCATTGCGAACCTCTCGGACCGGGTCAAGATTGCCGATGAGTGCCTGCGCAGGGCCGACTTGGAGGCGCGCCTGTTCCATTGGAACGGGGGAATCAACGTCCACCAGATCGCACCCCAAGCGGCGAATATCAGGTAGAATTCTGCGGGTGTTGCCGCAGACATGGAGACGGACCTTCCCGCCATTCGAGTGAATTGCGTCGACCAGCTTCTTCTGCCATGGCCAGATCAGTTGTTGGTACATGCGCGGCCCGACCAGGGAGGAGGGTGGGTCACCAATACCGATGATGTCAGCTCCCGCGGCTATCTGGGCCGCGGCGAATCCAGCAGCCAGCTCCACCGAGTACTCGAAAAGACGCGCCACGAAGTCTGGATCGTCAGAAAAGTCGACCATCAGGCGATTCATGCCGCGGAAATCTGCGGCGTCGGAACAGGGACCTTCCACCCAACCCTCCACGATCAAGTCCTTTCCAACCCGCTGACGCAGTAACTCGACTCCATGAATCCGCTGTTCCATGCTGGAGCCGAACACGGCGTCTGGCAGAGGGAGGTGAGCCAGAGCCGATTTGTCGGCGAGCAGAGCTTCCTGCTCTATCACTCCCGGGGGTTGATCGTCGAACCATTGGAAGCTGGCGCCGAGATCT
>JAZKAG010000027.1:30697-35813 GCA_040389265.1 Acidobacteriota bacterium | reverse complement strand
AGGTTGGAGCGATGGCGGAGACATGATCGAAGCCAAACATTTCGGCGGTTTTGATCTGGGCATCCGCCATAGTTTTGTGATCCTGAATGCATCGCAGATAGTTCACGCCCAGAATGTCGGCAGCGAACATCATGGTGATCGGCATGTAGGGTCGATGGTCCGGCTGAAGCCCGCTGAGAACCGCGAAGACTCGTTCACGACTCGTCATACGATGCACGCTCGTTTCTATACGCCTGGCGCCGATAGCTCAGAAATGGGCCTACTACATTACAGCGGCGGCAGGGTTCACTCCATGAGACGAAAGGTTTCGAATGCTGCGATTCAGCTGCCACGGTATCATTCGGCAGCGATGTGCTACTGTGACCGCGATCACAGAAAGCGGTGGCCCGGGTCGACGCGGAAGCGAATCTGCAGAGCGGACGCCGGGGCATGGTTGCATGCGTATTCTGACAGCGCCTGCACATTGCAATGAGGCGCGTCGCGAACAAACTCGCAACCTGCTGCGACGATCCAGCCGTTGTCCGTCTGTTGCTGCAGGGCCCGAAGAGTATCAGCCACTGAGCCGGGAGAACCATTGCGAACTGCGCACCGGGTCAAGAATTTCCTGCAGGGAATTGGGCGGTGACAAGAAGATTGTGAGCGCGAACAGACGCGCCGTATTGAACGCCGAGAATATCTTCCGCGAACATCCTTGTGGTCGGAATGCAGGAACGTTGATCGACCTTCTGCACGCAAAGCAGCGCGGGAATACCCGATACACCTTCGTAGAGTGGGCGCTCGATTCGTTGCTCAAAGTATAGATCTCGAGAAATGCAGGTTGCGAAAAACAATGTTAATTCCCGTACGGATGCCGCGATCTAAATACAAATGACTCGCATCAAAAGCAGATTTGGTACCGGTTTTCCTCGGATATTTATCAAATGTTCTTGCGATCACCGCGATAACACTGCATAATCGTGACGAGAGACGGTACTTGCGAGCACTGATCTGTGACCCGATATAACCGTCAAGATGTAATGCGTATCCTGCAAGTGTCCGCGCGCCAGCTGCAAGGTTGGGAGCGGGCCGGCCTAGTCGACTCTCTCGAGACGTACACCTTTCAGCAGCTTTCCCAACTGAGAAAACTCCGGCTTCTTTCGCAGCAGCGGATCAAAAGTTCTCGAATTTCCGCCTCCGTGGCGGCCATGCAGCGCGTATCTGGAATGAGCAATCCGTTGCTGGAAGCCGGCATGGTCTATGGGGGCAGCCGAATTGTCTTTCGGCATCAGGGTGCGATTGTCGATCCGCTGTCAAGGCAACTTGTCTTTGATTTCGAAGGTCGAAGTCCGGAGCGCGTCTGCACGGTGGTAGGAGAAGTTGCGCACCAGCGGTTCCGCGAATCGCAGGCCGCCGAACTCTTCTACGAAGCCGTTCGAATGGAGGATGAGCAGGGTTTGCTGGGTCGCGTGATCGAGTTATATCAGCGCGCCATCGATATGCATCCCGGCCACGCGGCGGCGCTGATTAACCTGGGAACGATTTTTTATAACCAGCGCCAATATCTGCAGGCGGAGCAGGCATATCGCCGAGCGACTGAGGCCGATCCGAATTATGCGCTGGCATTTTTCGACCTGGGAAACGCGCTGGACGAGCTACAGCGCCTGACCGAAGCGATTGATGCTTACAAGGCAGCCATTCGAATTATTCCCAGATATGCGGATGCCCATTACAACCTGGCGCTGGCATACGAGCGAATCGGGGAGCATCGTCGCGCTCTGCCACACTGGATGACCTACAGCCGTCTGGACCCCAGTGGGCCTTGGTCAAATCATGCGCGAGGACAGGCCCGTCGATTGATCGAGGCCGACCACCTGTTTATCGTCTCGCGTCACTAGATAGCCGGCAGTCCAGGGATTAAGTCGTCTGCCAATATGCCTGATAGACGCGCCAAGCCACATACGGCAGGGCTGCCACCGAAAACACCACTATCATGTGCAAGAACCCGGAGGGTCCTTCTTGGATCAGGTCCAGTGTCAACCCCATGCGGACATGAGGGAATCCGCCCCGCACGGCGGTGCGAGTCGCAGAAACATGTCCGGAGCTTGCAGCCAAGGCCAACAGGAGCATCCCGAGAGTCGGCCACCACGTCTTCGTTCGCTGGCGAATGGCCAAGATCCAGATTCCCCAACCGATAAGCACTGGAGCGAAGAAGTAGATCGCCTTACCAAATTGGAAATAAATATTTGCGAGATCGAAGAGGCGGAAGTGTCCTGCGCCAAATGGAGTCGCAGCTTCTGGAAGAAATATTTGCCAGCCAGACCACAGAATGAACAGCGCAATGGCCCACGCCGCTGCCAGCCCCATAGCGGGTGCCAGACTGAACACCGCCCATGGAGCACGAGCGCACCAGGATTGAAGTTGGCGCTGCTCGATCATTGCTTTGGCAAGATCATCCATGCTTCCCAGGCGGACAAGCGACGCCGATTCTGCGTCCGCAGTGCTGCGCCCCGCGCGGATCTCCTCTGTCTGCAGATCGGCTAGATGGTCTGACAGCTCGGCCAGATACCTGCGCACGTATCGTGGCGCGACGCCAGCCTGCAGGAGTCGTTCGCAAAGCTCATGAAATGGCTTTGCCACGTTGTCCTCCTGTGAGCACTGTCTGAATCGCGGTCGTGAGATTCTTCCAGGTTTGCGATAGATGCGCGAGTCGGCGCGATCCCGCAGCCGTCACAGAATAGTAGATCCGACTTCGACCGTTCACGGTTTTGCGCCGGGACCGCAGCGCTCCGTCTTGCTCCAGACCGTGCAGCACCGGATATACCACGCCTTCTCCAATGGCGATAGCAGCGTCAGTGCGTTCGCGAATGGCCTGCACGATTTCATAGCCGTACATTTCTTCCTGCTGCAGGAGCTGCAGGATTAGAAGTTCGGGAACTCCGTTCATAAAATTCGGATTAGTCCCTCGGACCTTCATGGGAGCCCAATATACCTTGCGGTTCAATGTATTTCAAGTATATTTCCCCGTGCGCGAAAATTCTTATCGTGATCCACTGTCATCGGCGGCAAGCCCGCGCCGACAGCAAGGTTGGCGACGATAGAAGACGCGACTGCGGCCCTTGCTAAAATTGAATCTGTCATGCCATCCACCTCAACTCTTTCTCCTGAAGTTATTGCGAAATACGAGCCGGTCATCGGCCTGGAAGTACACGTCCAATTGCTTACCGAAACGAAAGCTTTTTGCGGATGTTCGAGCCGCTTCGGGTCTGCTCCAAACACGCAAGTCTGCCCGGTATGCCTGGGATTGCCGGGCGCGCTGCCGGTGTTAAACCGTCGTGCGGTGGAGTTTGCCACACTGGCGTCGATGGCACTTCACTGCCAGATCAACGAGACTTCCGTTTTTGCCCGTAAGAATTATTTCTATCCAGACCTCCCCAAGGGCTATCAAATTTCCCAATTTGACAAGCCGCTGGGGGAACATGGATGGATCGACGTTCCCGTTTCGGGCGGCGGGACAAAGCGCATCGGCATCACCCGGCTGCACATGGAAGAGGACGCCGGCAAAAGCATGCATGAAGGTTTCCATGACTCGCGCGAGAGCACCTATATCGACCTGAATCGCTGCGGCACGCCGCTGGTAGAAATCGTGAGTGAGCCGGACATTCGCTCCGCCGAGGAAGCCTACGAATATCTGACGCGGATCAAGGAAATTCTGCTGTACACCGCGGTGAGCGATTGCAATATGGAGGAGGGTTCGCTGCGCTGCGATGCCAACGTCAGCGTGCGGTTGAAAGGAGTGGAGAAGTTCGGCACCAAGGCGGAAGTGAAGAACGTCAACAGTTTCCGCTTCGTTCGTGCCGCACTGGAATATGAAATCGAGCGGCAGATTGAAGTGATCGAGAGTGGCGGACGCGTGGTACAGGAGTCGCGTCTCTACAACTCCGCTGAGGGCCGCACGTATTCCATGCGCTCAAAGGAGCAGGCCCACGACTATCGCTATTTCCCGGATCCTGATCTTCCTCCACTTGTGGTCAGTCCAGCCTGGCAGAAAGAGATTCGCGCCGCGATGCCTGAGCTGCCGGAAGCGCGCCGCGAACGCATGATTGCGGAGTATGAAATCACTGCGCAGGACGCGCAGGTACTGACCAGCAGCCGCGCTTTCGCTGACCAGTTTGAACAGGCCGCCAAAGCAGCGAAAAGTCCGAAGCGCGTGGCCAACCTGGTCCAGGGGGAATTGCTCGGCCGTCTGAAAGTCGCGGGTCTGGATCTGGCACAATCTCCGATCTCGATGCATGGTATTGCGCGAGCGGCGGATCTAGCGGAGAGCGGCGCGCTTTCCAGCAAGATGCTCAAGCAACTGTTCGACCGCTGCTTTGAGACAGGCGAAGATTTTGGCGTGGTGTACGAGCGCGAGAAGCCGCAGCAGATCAGCGATTCCGGCGCACTGGAAAAGATGATTGATGAAGTGATCGCGGCGAATCCTAAGCAGGTGGAACAATACCGGGGCGGCAAAAAAACTGTTTCTGCATTCTTTGTGGGCCAGGTGATGAAGCTGTCGAAAGGTCAGGCCAATCCTGCACTCTTGAATGAGTTGGTCACGAGAAAATTGGATGGCTGAGCGATCTATAACTGCGGAAGTCAGGGAAGTGGCCGCGGCTGATACAGCTCGAACTTACGCTGCATTTTGTGTGCTGCGGGAGGGACGGCGCGTGATGGCATCGCCTGAAACCTTTGTGGAGTGGGTCAATCAAATCCAGCGCCCAGAGGGCTATCGCGTGGTCGCGGCATTTCTGCCGGGAGAGCCGAACGCCGTGGCTGCCGCTGGTTTTCGGATTCTGCATCAGCTTTCGAAGGCGCGTTTCCTCTATGTCGACGACTTGGTGACGCTTCCTTCGCATCGCGCAAACGGATTCGCAGGGATGGTTTTTGATTGGCTCGTGGAAGAAGCTCGCGGCCACGGCTGCGAGCAGCTTCACCTTGATTCAGGACATCAGCGCTTCGATGCGCATCGTTTCTACCTGAAGCGCGGCATGATTATCAATGCTCACCATTTCAGCATGAATGTCTAATCGGGCAGGTTCGACGGTCGGTCGGCTCTGAAAACAGTGAACCTTCCGGCTGTTCATTATGAAATCAGAAT
>JAZKAG010000027.1:23391-30687 GCA_040389265.1 Acidobacteriota bacterium | reverse complement strand
CAGCGACGCTGCAGAGGCCAGATCAGACTTATGCGGTCTCGTCGATTTCCGGTTTCCCCAGGACTTCCATCGCCAGCGGAATCGTTGTGATGGCTCCGACGAATACCAGCGCCCATCCGGCGGACTTTCGCTGACGTTCGTCTAATCTTGTTGAGAGCAACAACCCAATCCCAACACCCAGCGCAACCCGGGTGCCAGCAAGCAGCAGGATTTCAGCAAGTGTGAACTTACGTTCCATCATGCTTTCAAATCTACTCGCTTTTCGCTATTCAGGTTGGACTGGTAAAGACGATCGGGCAATCGTCAGGCTTTCTCCTGCGTCTTCTTCAGGGCACGATGGGCAATGTCGCGCCGGAAATAGATGCCGTCGAAGTGAATTTTCTGCAACGCTTGATAGGCCCGGTCACAGGCTAATTGCAATGTTTCCGCGATCGCAGTCACGGCTAACACCCGACCGCCTCCGGTAATAATCTCGTTATCTCGCAAAGTGGTGCCGGCATGAAACACGGTGACTCCTTCAATTTTCGAAGCGTCCACCAATCCGGAGATCGGGTATCCTGTTTGGAAGCTTCCGGGATACCCCTCGGACGCTGCGATCACTGTAACCGCGGGTTCAGTGCGCCATTGCAATTCGATCTTGTCCAGAGTTCCGTCGACGGCTGCCTCCATAGCCTTCAATAATTCTCCATCGCACAATCGCGGAAGAATCGCTTCTGTCTCCGGATCACCAAATCGCGTGTTGAACTCCAGCAGCATGGGCCCACGAGCCGTCATCATCAATCCGCAATATAAGACGCCTCGAAATGGTGCGCCTTCCGCAACCATGCCATCGATCACGGGCTGGGCGATATGGTGCACCAGCCAGTCTCGCATCTCGGGTTCGACCAGGGTGTCGGTAGAGTACGCGCCCATGCCGCCGGTGTTCAGGCCGGTGTCACCTTCGCCAATGCGCTTGTGATCCTGTGCCGCGACCAGGGGAAGCACGTGCGACCCGTCCGCGATAACAAGCCACGATATTTCATCGCCTGTGAGGAATTCCTCAAGTATAACTTGATGTTGAGGATGGCCCAAAAACCGGCCGGTGAGCATTTGCTTTGCAACAGCTTCGGCTTCTTGTTTCGATTCGCAGATGACGACGCCTTTACCGGCGGCAAGACCATCGGCTTTCACAACAATAGGAGCGTGAAAATGCGCCAGCGCGTCCGGCAACTCCCCTGCAGAACTGCACACAGCATAGTGGGCGGTCGGGAGATGATGGCGCTGCATAAACTCTTTCGCGAAAACTTTACTGGTCTCCAGCATGGCAGCTCGCTGTGTCGGACCGAAGACGCGTATGCCTCGCCGAGAGAGTTCATCCACCAAGCCCAGGCTTAACGGGACTTCCGGGCCGACCACGGTAAGATCGGGTCGTTCCGCGATCACCACGCGGACCAGGTCATCCAGATCTTTCTGATTGACGGGAATGCAGCGTGCCAGAGCGGCGATTCCGCCGTTTCCGGGCGCACAGACCACTTCCTTAACACGTGGCGACCTGGCGATGGCCCAGACCAGCGCGTGTTCGCGGCCGCCGCCGCCAATGACAAGAACCTTCATGCGTGCGTTTGCTCCTTGGTATAAAAACAGGGTATCAGCCTACACTTGGGTATGCAGACCAGACCGCGAACGCTGTCCTGCGGATTGCTCATATTCTTATGAACGACGTATTCAATTTGCGGCGATTTCTTGACGCGCAAGATCCCGTCTACCCGCAGGTGTGTGAAGAGTTGCGGCAGGGGAGAAAAACCAGTCACTGGATGTGGTTCATTTTTCCCCAAATTCGGGGTCTGGGGTCCAGTGAGACTGCCTTGTACTTTGCGATAGGCAGCAGCCAGGAAGCGACAGCCTATGCAAAGCATCCTGTATTGGGTTCCAGACTGCGCGAGTGCAGCAGCCTTGTCTTGGCGACAGAAAACAAGTCGGCGGAGCCGATCTTCGGCTATCCGGACAATCTAAAATTTCACTCTTCAATGACCCTGTTCGCCCGAACGGCCGAAGAGAATCAAGTTTTTCTTGACGCGTTGAAGAAATACTTTCAGGGAAAGTTCGACACACAAACGCTGGCGAGGCTGTAGACAATTCCTTTGAGGAAAAGCGCGTGGCTGGCGCGTGCCATGTGCTAGCTTTGTTTGCGACCCTTAGAGCAGATGATGAATATCCGGGGTAGGAGGGTCCCAAGATGAAACCAGTACGCATCGCAATGCTTGGCTCAGGGTTTGTCGCCGATTTCTATATGCAGGGCCTGGAGGATGTGGCGCATCAGGACGTTGTCGTGAATTATTCGCGCAGCCGAGCGCATGCGGACGCCTTCGCAGGAAAATGGAAGTTGCCGGAAAATAGTACGAACCTTGATGCGTTGATTGCCCGCGAGGATCTGGATTTGTACATCATTGCGCTGCCCAATGAGGAGCATCTGCAAACCGGCCTCAAGCTGGCTAATGCGCGACGCAATCAGGTGTGCACGAAACCCCTGGCGCGAAATAGTCGGGAAGCGGCTCAGTTGCGCGGTGCGGCCGAGGCTTCCGGTGCGCTGCACGGCTATGCCGAGACAGAAGTATTTGCTCCCGCGGTAGTAAAAGCGCGGCAGATGATTGACAACGGCGCGGTGGGCAAAGTGCTCTGGGTGCGTTCGCGCGAAGCCCATAGCGGACCGCACAGCGGGCACTTCTGGAATGTTGAACTGACCGGGGGCGGCGCCATGCACGATCTGGGTTGTCATTGCATTGAGGCGGCGCGCTATCTTTTCGGCAAGCAAGATCGGATTACCGATGTTATGGCGTGGGGAGCAACTCTAGTCCATGGCGATAAAACGAAGGGGGAGGATAACGCTCTGCTGATTTTGAAATTTGCCAGCGGCGGCATCGCGCATTGCGAATTGTCGTGGACTGCGAAAGGCGGCCTCGATCTGCGCAATGAAGTGCACGGTACCGAGGGATCGATATTTACTGACGTGACGCGGGGCACCCCAATTGCAAGCTTCACGACAAAGTCTGCGGGGTACGTGGTTGAGAAGGCAGACGTGGATACTGGTTGGACGCGTCCGTTGCCCGAAGAAGCATTCACCTACGGATACCAGGCGGAGATGAAGCATTTTGTCGAATGCGTGCGCGAAGGGCGCCAGCCGCGCGAAACCTATGAAGATGGCTTTATCGTAAACTGCATTCTCGACGCTGGATACCAGTCGATGGGTGAAAAACGTTGGGTGCCGGTCAGCTACGAGTGAGAGCCGTTTCAAGCCGCAAGCCAAACTGGCACTTAGCGAAAAACAACACTAGTTCGCCCACATATTGGCTTTGTCGACGTATTCCGTCAACGTGCTGGTACCATTCCTGACAGGCATTGCATCCAGCTGGAACTGAAAGCCGCTGACAGAATGCCAACCCGGATGGATCGGTCCCGCCGGCTGTGTCTGGTTCCAGTCATACTTGGTTCCATTCAGCGTCATCGAATCGTAGTAAAGGCATTGTGTGCCGCCACAGGCGGTGTCGCCAAGTACACGATGGTCAGCAAACTCCAGATGATTCCAGGCGCCAAAAGTAGGGCCGGTCGTTACATCGGTATCGATCCAACGACTGGTCGCCTGGTTCCATATCTGCCATCGACCTACGTGCTGGTTCCACTGCACTCCCCACATAATGTTGAGTTGGTTTGTAGCATCGAACAGGAATGCGTCGTACTCCAGCGCGTCGAGACCTGTGGAACTGACAGGATAGACCCAGAAGTCCGTATGCATTTGCGTGCAGGTATCGCAGCCCTTGGTTTTATACGGCCATAGAATGTCGGTGAAGAAATTCGAGGGGTTCACTGTCTCTGTCAGCATCATGGACCCTCCGTCGACCGATGGATTGGCATTGTTGAAGGTCTGGTTGGTCGACGCTGGAACGCCTTTTCCTCCTGGATGACAGTCCGGCATGGCGCAGGTACTCCAATGGCTGGTGGTGTCGTCCGCATTATTCACGACGATTTTGCTTCCATGGCCGAGCGGATTCATTCCGTCGGCTGCCGGTGGCGGAAGAGCTCCATCCTGCTGAGCGGGAGGATTCGAAGGCGCTCCGTGGTTGAGGGCGCCAGCAAGAGGCGCAGTCAGAAGTCCAGTAGCAATCACAAACAAAAAAAGGCGTATACGCATAGATATCAAGTTGCTGCCGGTTTGGATGTTGTAGCTGCCGCCTCGGATGTACCGCACATGTGTCATTTTGGGCGCATTTCCTCTGTCGGAGCAAAACGGCGTGGCTTACGCCAGATCTTCCGGTCCAAGGGAGGGCGCGGGCATTTTTGCTTCAGCCAGCAAAGCGTGTAGATCAAGTGGGCGACTGACCATGGCCAGTTCGCCATTCGCAGTTCGCGGCCAATGCTCCGCGGGCAGGTCCCAATACAACTCAACGCCGTTGTCGTCCGGATCACGAAGATATAGCGCGTGGCTTACGCCGTGGTCGGCCGCGCCGTCCAGGGAGATGCCGGCTCGCAGCACGCGATGCAGAGCGTCTGCAAGTTCGGCGCGAGTGGGATAAAGAATCGCGACATGATAGAGCCCGGTCGTGCCGGCTGCCGGAGGTTCGCCGCCGAGGCTTTCCCAGGTGTTCAGGCCAATGTGGTGGTGATATTCTCCAGCCGCCAAAAAAGCCGCCGACTTACCCATCCGCTGCGTGATCGTGAACCCCAGCACGTCGCCATAAAAGGCAAGCGCACGATCAAGGTCCGCCACCTTCAAGTGAACATGACCGATGCGCGTGTTGGGATGGATCGCTTGCATGATCTTCAGATGAAAGCTCAACCAAAAAGGTGCGGCGAATCTTCATGGTTCTCGAAGAGCACGAAGTCTGCTAAGCGTAGGGCGTCAACACTTTCCCTCCATCACCCTACAGCGGTACCATACAAGCAGACAGCCGCGTGCTGTCGTATGCCTATGCTCTTCGTGCCCAAGGTTCTGTTTCTGAAACGCTGGCACCGCGGGAAGCCCGATCGCGGGTAAGAGCCGGCTCATTCCTCATTCGCTATGACAGAGTCGTAGAATCATTACGACACATTCCTGACCCGTCGGGCACGGCTCTGCGTCTGCCCACCACGCCTTTTGAGGAGCCTCATCATGAATAGTTTTCAGAGCCGGTCCGAATTGAAATCCGGCAAGCATACCTACGAAATCTTTAAACTGAGCGTCCTGGCAAAGCATGGCGTCTCGCTTGAAAGCCTGCCCTACTCCCTGCGCATCCTGCTAGAAAATCTGCTCCGCCATGAGGATGGAAAAAGCGTTACCGCCGAAGACATCGAATTCCTTGCGAAATGGGATGCGAAAGCCGAGCCGTCACGCGAAATTGCGTACATGCCGGCCCGTGTTTTGATGCAGGATTTCACTGGAGTTCCCGCGGTTGTGGATCTTGCCGCCATGCGGGATGCCATGCGCGAGCTCGGTGGTGATCCGGAAAAAATCAATCCGCTGCAGCCTGCAGAGTTGGTCATCGATCACTCCGTTCAGGTGGACCAATACGGCACCGGTGATTCCTACCAGATCAATTCCATGCTGGAGTATCAGCGCAATGTGGAACGCTACGCGTTTCTGAAGTGGGGCCAGACGGCCTTCCATAATTTCTCCGCGGTGCCTCCCGGCATGGGAATCTGTCACCAGGTGAACCTGGAATATCTGGCGCGCGTTGTCTTCACCACGCGGCCGAACGAGAAAGGCATGGTGCAGGCGTATCCCGATACGCTGGTCGGCACGGATTCTCACACAACCATGATCAACGGGCTGGGCGTGTTGGGTTGGGGTGTGGGTGGAATCGAGGCTGAGGCCGCGATGTTGGGCCAACCAGTGTCGATGCTGGTGCCACAGGTGGTTGGATTCAAGTTATCGGGCAAGCTGCGCGAAGGAACGACCGCGACGGACCTGGTACTCACCGTGACCGAGATGCTCCGCAAGCATGGCGTTGTCGGAAAATTTGTGGAGTTTTACGGCGCAGGGATCAGCGAACTATCGCTCGCCGATCGCGCCACTATCGGCAACATGGCCCCCGAATATGGGGCTACGTGCGGCATCTTCCCGGTGGATGCGGAGACGCTTCGCTACCTGAAATTGACGGGGCGCAGCGAACCACAGATTGCGCTGGTTGAGGCGTATTACAAGGAGCAGGGGCTCTTCCACACGCCAGACGCGCCTGAGGCGAAGTACTCAGCGACACTGTCGCTCGACCTTGCCACGGTAGAGCCAAGCGTAGCTGGACCGAAACGACCGCAGGATCGCGTCAAGCTGAGCGAGGCTGCTTCGAGCTTTAAAAAACAATTGCCTGCATTGCAAGGTCCACGTGCCGCTGCCAATGCCGAGCGGCAGGTGCAGCGTTGGGATGGTGAAGGCGGCCATCCGTCGGCAAATGGGGCGACCAGTGCGAAGGGTGCTCCGGAGCCCGGCCATGCAACGTCGATCCATGAGCGTTTTGGAGTTGACGTGAATAAGTATCTCGACAATGGTTCGATCGTGATTGCGGCGATTACGAGCTGCACCAACACTTCGAATCCATCGGTAATGCTGGCGGCGGGATTGCTGGCGAAGAAAGCGGTCGAAAAAGGATTAAAAGTTCCTCCTTGGGTGAAAAGCTCGCTGGCGCCAGGATCGCGCGTCGTCGCGGATTATTACGATAAGGCCGGGTTGACGCAGTATCTCGATCAACTGCGGTTCAACATTGTTGGCTATGGTTGCACCACGTGTATCGGCAACTCAGGGCCGCTGCCATCCGATGTCGGCAAGGCGATTGAAGATCATGGGCTGGTGGCTGTGTCTGTGTTGAGCGGCAATCGAAACTTTGAAGGCCGCATCAACTCGGACGTGCGCGCGAATTACCTGATGTCCCCACCGTTGGTGGTTGCCTATGCGCTGGCTGGGCGGATCGATCACGACTTCGATCACGATGCCCTGGGCAAAGACAAGCATGGCCATCCTGTCTATCTCCGGGACATCTGGCCGACGCAGAAGGAGGTCCAGGACACGCTAGCCACCTCGATTGACTCGACCATGTTCCGCAAACAGTACGCAACTGTGAGCGAAGGCGACAGCAACTGGCAGAAGCTGAAATTTCCCACCGGAAAAACCTACGGGTGGGAGGCGGACTCAACCTACATCCGCAAGGCACCCTACTTCGATGGCATGCATGCCAAGCCGTCCGCGGTGGAGGATATCCACGGAGCGCGCGTTCTGGCTGTGCTGGGCGACAGCGTGACGACCGATCATATATCACCGGCAGGTTCGATCAAGCTGAATGGTCCGGCAGGGAA
>JAZKAG010000027.1:18676-23381 GCA_040389265.1 Acidobacteriota bacterium | reverse complement strand
ACTTTAACAGCTACGGATCGCGGCGCGGAAACCATGAGGTGATGGTGCGTGGCACATTCGCGAACGTGCGCTTGCGCAATAAACTGGCGCCGGGTACTGAGGGCGGCGTGACGCGTCTGCTGCCGGAGGGCGAACCGATGAGCATCTTCGATGCGTCCGTGCGCTATGCGGAGCGGAAGACGCCGCTAATCATTCTTGCCGGCAAAGAGTATGGTTCTGGGTCGAGTCGCGACTGGGCAGCGAAAGGGCCGAAGCTGCTGGGTGTGCGGGCTGTAATTGCCGAATCGTTCGAGCGTATTCACCGCTCCAACCTGGTAGGGATGGGAATTCTACCGCTGCAATTTGAAGCTGGTCAGGGTGCAGAATCGCTAGGCCTGACCGGGGAAGAGATATATGACACCCCCGGACTGCGCGGTATGTTGGACCTTAAGTTTGCCAACGGCCACAAGCTGATGGTGAAAGCGAAATCCGCGGACGGCAGAGAAAAAGAATTTCCAGCGACGGTGCGCATTGATACTCCACAGGAGATTCTCTATTACCAGCACGGTGGCATTCTGCTGTATGTGCTGCGGCAGCTTGCCGGCAAAGCCTAGTTTGGTTGTTGATACAACCACAAGAGAGCTCGGAGCGATCCGGGCTCTTTTGCGATTCCAGTCGCGCTCGAGCCGTTGTATCGTAAGGGAATCTTCTTCTATTTTCCGGATGCCACCCCAGCCAACATCGCGCGTCGACCTTGATACCCCCCCTGCAGAAGTCAAGGGGCATCGATGGCATCTTCGACGCATCACCTCTGGCGGGTCCTGGATTCCGGAAGTCGACGGACTGCGCTTTGTCGCCATAAGTTCCGTCGTCCTCTATCACATCTATGCGCAGTTGCTGGTGAAGAGCGGACATCCGGTCGCGGTGCAGTCCCGATATGGATGGCTCGGCACAGCTCTTGGCAATGGTGATCGAGGGGTTCGCCTATTCTTTGTTATCAGCGGATTCATTCTTGGCATGGGCTTCGCGAGACAGCACTTGCACATTGGCAAACGAGTCAGCCTGAAGAAGTATTTCCTCCGCCGCGTCACCCGGCTGGAGCCGCCCTATATTTTGAACCTGGTATTCTGCGCGCTTGTCGCCTTTTTCTATTACCACCAAACGCTGGCCTACATGGTTCCGCATCTGCTGGCCAGCATCCTGTATCAGCACAACCTGGCCTATCACACTCCCAGCGTCATCAACGGAGTTACGTGGAGCTTGGAAGTTGAAATCCAGTTCTACATCCTGGCTCCGTTGATTGCGCTGATGTTCCGAATCTCAAAAGCAACTGCGAGGCGTTCACTGTTCCTGATTTTGATTGCGGCCTGCGGTATTCTGCAGCTTCTGCTGCACACCAATGCCACCGTCGCCGCACTGACGATCGTTTTTTACATGCAATATTTTCTTGCGGGAATGCTGCTGACAGATTTGTACCTGCTGGTTCGCCCGCATTCGAAGACGCATTGGGCATGGGATATTTTTAGCCTGATTGGCTGGCCGGTGGTTTTCCTGGTGTCGCGCGATCTGTTGTGGTATCACGCAGTTTTACCCTTCCTGATTATGCTTCTTTATATCGCTGCATTCCAGGGAGTCATATTCCGCAAGTTCTTCAGGAGTTATTGGATCGCCATCATCGGGGGCATGTGCTATTCGATCTATCTATGGCATTTCTTCACGATTGGAGTGTTCTTCAAGCTGACGCGACACCTAGTGGTATTTCATGACTTCCTGCTGAATTTCACCGTACAGGTGATTGCATTAGGAATCCCGATTGCCGTGGTCAGCCTACTGGCATACGTGCTGGTTGAGAGACCGTGCATGGATCCCGCGTGGCCTGGGAAGCTTTGGCAGCGGCTGACAGGCCGAGCAGCCTAGACCCAATCGTCAGCACAATGAAAAAGGGCCCGGAGAAATCCGAGCCCTCATTTCCAAACTTTTGTCCAGCGTACTAGATCCCGACGCCGTACTCCACATTGCCGCCGTTGTCGCCTGCGTGAGAGTAGAAGTCGTACGGGGTCCGATGATTCAGCAGGTAGCGGGCGCGAAGATTTCTTCCAACGTAAATGCCCACGGCTACCGCACCGGTCGCCACAGAAGCCCATCCAATGATGCGAACCCAAGGTTTTTTCGCCATGCAAGCACTCATTTTCATCATTTTACCCGGCCCAACCTTCCTTTGAGGCTGCTCCTGCCCGATTAGTCGTAAGCTCAGACGCCGCATGCCAAAATCTTATCGCAAAAGCCTTCGATTAACGTGTTCATCGGTTAAGAATCGAAAAATATGTGCTTACTTTGGTACATGTCTGTTTGTATGCCGAGTTGCTGCAAATGGTTGGATGGCCGACAGTTCTATTCTTCTTCCGGCCCAGGATATTGCTCCACCCTCTGCAGCAGTTCCAACTTTTTCCGCGGCGAAAGAAAGCTGGCTTCAATGGAATTTCCGGCCAATTCGCGCAGATGTTCCAGCGTCAGGTGAAATTCTGTATGCGCCAGGGCATACTCCGTGCAAAGATCGCTGCCAAACAACGCGGGGTCGTCAGAGTTCAATGTCACCATCAATCCATTCTCGAAGTATTCGCGGACGGGATGATCCTCCAGTCGCATACAACATCCCGTACGCAGATTGCTGCTGATGCAGATCTCAACCGGCACTTGCCGGGTGGCGAGCACTTCGATCAGTTCGGGATCCTGCCGGGCTGAGAGAGCGTGGCCAATGCGTTCCGCGCCAATGTTCAGAGCCGACCAGATGCCTTCCGGTCCAACCGTTTCTCCGGCATGCGCGGTGAGGTGCAGGCCATTCTTTCTCGCCTCGGCAAAGAGTTCTCGAAATGGCTCGCCGCCGGTGCGTCGTTCATCGCCGCCGATACCGATGCCGATAACGGACGGGTACAACGGCTTCAGCTCGGCAGCTTTGCGAAAAACGGGCGCGGCTTCCTCCGGGCCAAAGTGGCGGACCGCGTCGAAGATCCAATGCACCGAGACGCCAAACTCCTTTTCAGCATGCATCCGGCCACGTTCCATGCCGGCAAACAGGGGTTCAAACTCGATTCGCCTCCAGTAATAGATCACCCCGACAGAGACGTAGACTTCTGCATGCACGATTCCCTGGGACGCCAGCGCCTCAATCATGCGATACGTGACCAATTCGTAATCTTCGGGCGTGCGCAAGCGCTCCGTAATCGCTTTGAAGGCCAGAAGGAATCCGGTGAAATCCTGATATTGATAGAGGGCTCGAGCGGCGTCAAGGGTCAGTGGCACAGAATCTTTATGCCGGCTTAGTTCCACCAGAGTCTCCGGCATGATGGTCCCTTCCAGGTGCAGATGTAACTCGGCCTTGGGCAGACCTCGAATCCACGATTGCGCATCGAATGCGCGGACGGATTTGGCGTTCGCTGGCATCAGGAATTGAGTCGCTTATTGGAGGAAAACTCGCTGCGATGGCGGCTGTAGAAGAAGTAGATCAGCAAACCGATTGCCAGCCAGATAAAGAAGCTCACCCAGGTCAGCATGGGCAGCCCCAGCATCAGCAGCAGACAAAAGAATACGCTCAGCAGAGGGATGACAGCCCCCCCAGGGCAGCGGAAGGCGCGGCGGCGATCTGGTTCCTTATAGCGCAGGATAATGACGCCCGCGGAGACCAGGACAAATGCGAACAGGGTGCCAATGTTAGACAGATCCGCGAAGGTGCCAATGTCCAATAGCCCTGCGGGCAAGCCAACAAATAAGCCGGCGATCCAGGTTGCGGCCGAAGGAGTACGGAATCGCGGGTGGACGCGGCTGAACAGGGAAGGAAGAAGTCCGTCGCGCGACATAGCGAACCAGACGCGTGCCTGCCCAATCTGAAAAACGAGAATGGATGAAATCATTCCCAGCAAGGCGCCGAATAGCACCACCAGCTGCACCCAATGCAGTGTGGAGCTGTGATTCTCAAGATAAAGCCGGCGAAGAGTGTTCACCACTGGCGCCGCATCTTCCATCAACAATTGCCAGCGCACCAGGCCCGTCAGCACAAGGGACACGCCAACGTAGAGAATTGTCGCCACGACCAGAGTAGCGATGATTCCGATAGGGACGTCACGCTGCGGGTTTTTACATTCCTCTGCAGCGGTTGAGATGGAGTCAAAGCCAATATAGGTGAAGAAAATGATGGAGCCGCCGGTCAGCACGCCTGACCAGCCATTGGGATAAAAAGGATGCCAGTTGGAAGTGTGAACGAATTGGGCGCCGAAGATGACAAACAGCAGCACAGCTCCAATTTTGAGCAACACCATGATGTTGTTCGTCTCGGCTGACTCGCGAATGCCGCGCACCAGAACGACAGTCAGCAACATCACAATCAGGAATGCAGGCACGTTGAAGCCGAAATGCCAGCCAGGTGCGTAGAGCGTGTGGCCGCTGAAATCCTGGAGACCGCTGGGAAGGAAGGCCGGCGAGATCCAGCGAAGTGCTGGATGAACACCGAACCAATCCATCAACGCGACAACGTGCGCCGCGAATCCAACGCTGACGGCCATGTTCGAGAAGGCATATTCCAGGATCAGATCCCAACCAATAATCCAAGCAACCAACTCGCCCATGGTGACGTATGTGTAGGTATAGGCGCTGCCGGCAATGGGGATCATGGATGCCAGCTCGGCGTAGCAAAGGCCCGTAAAAGCGCAAACAATGGCGACCAATACCAAAG
>JAZKAG010000027.1:11666-18666 GCA_040389265.1 Acidobacteriota bacterium | reverse complement strand
GCCGTCCCAGCGATGCGGTGTGATGAACCAGGAAGTCCAGCACCGGTGAATTGAGAATGGAGGAAGTATCGAAGCGCTGTCCGGCGATCGCCGTGCCGATCACGGTAAAGATACCGGAGCCGATGACGGCACCGATACCCAGCGCCGTCAATGACAATGGGCCCAGAGTCTTTCGCAGACTATGGGCCGGATCCTCAGATTCGCGGATCAGTTTGTCGATGGATTTTGTGGCGAAGATCTGTTTTGACAGGGCTTTGCTCCTGAAATAGCATTTCGCTCAATCCATCATGGAATCGCCAGGGCCGTGGAATGAAAGGCCCCGGCGAAGGATGACAAGTCTCGTGGGTGACTACCGCTTGGATGCTCCACGGGCAAGCTTCTTCAGTTTCTGCTTGTTTGAGCCGCGGGGAACGGTGCGCTTTGGTTTGGGGGCTGCTTTTTTCCGGGCGGTGCGCTTCACTTTTTTCCGTTCCGCTGTATCGGTGATTGCCTTCGTATTTGCCATTGTGTAAGGAATTCTCTCTCTTTAAATCTATTTGTTGGTGTGGATGAAAATGGAGCCGGGAGACGCTTCAGACTCGCTCCAGTTGAGCGAACTTCTCCACTAGTTTTTTAATGCCGAACCGAGGAAATTGTACCGTAATCTTCGCATTTTCCCCGTCGCCTTCGCGTTTGAAGACGATTCCCTCGCCATATTTCGGATGTCGAACGCGCTGGCCGCTGCGAAAACCCGTCTTGCCGGTAGCTTCGGCAACGGGCACCTGTGGCCGAGGAAATTTCTGTCCGCGGGAGGCAAAAAACTGAGCGATGTTGTCAATCGAACCGCCTGCCGGGCTGTCAGACGTCTTCCGTTGCCCACCTGATGCGTTGCTCGCAGAGCCTTGCGGGCGCTGATCTTCGTCTTCATAGCTCCAATGCTGATCGACGTCGGTATCGCGAGTTCGTTGGGGGTAGGGGCGCGTGGATTGGGCCGCATACCCTCCCCAACTGTTGGCCGGGACGGGCGCGCTTAAGTCGTTGATCAAGTGGCCCGGAATTTCACCTAAGAAACGCGAGGGTGTGGAAAACTCCGGCGAGTCGTTGCCGTAGCGTCGGCGAAAGCGCGCGCGCGTGACCAGCAGTGCATCCATGGCGCGAGTCATGCCAACGTAGCAAAGCCGGCGCTCCTCTTCCAGTCCCTCACCGTCGTTGATGGTTCGCGAATGTGGAAACAGGCCCTCTTCCATGCCCGCCAGAAAGACCAATGGAAACTCGAGGCCTTTGGCAGCGTGCAGCGTCATCAATGTGACGCGCGAATCCGGATCGTACTTGTCAGTGTCGCTCGCCAAGGCAGCGTGGTCGAGGAACTCGGTCAGTGTCTCGCCACGTTCGTGAGCATCCTGGGCGGCATTTACAAGCTCGCGCAGGTTTTCGATGCGGGACTGCGATTCTGGAGTGGCTTCTTCTTCGAGAACCTTGATGTAACCGCTGCGGTCGATCAGGAACTTGACTAGCTCCGGCAACGTGGCCGCATCTCCTGGCTTGCGAAACGCGCTTTCTTCCGACAGAGACGTGGTCGCCATCATGGATTTGCGTTCATGAGGAGAGAGCGTTTTTGCTGCTGGACTCGGCAGTGAGGTCGCGAACGGTGAAAACTCGGCAGGATCGAATACGTCGGCCAGCCCTTCGTCGATACTTCTCTCAGCTTGCCTCAACTCGCCATCGGTCATGCCGAAGTCAAAACTGATGGCGTCGTCTTCGGATTCAGCTGCAGTTCCCGTGATGACTGCAGATTCGTTGGCAGAGGCTGCAACATCCAGGCTCAACTTGTCCGCAAAATTTGGAACCAGCATGGCGCGTGCGTCTTCGATGATTCCGCGAAAATTCTCCAACGCCGCAATCGCCCGCGGCGACACCAGGTGCTGCACGATGGTTTCCTGGATCGCGTCCCAGGTGCTGGTGCCAGTTTCTAATGCCAGGCGCTCAATGGTATCGACGGTGGTTTTGCCGATGCCACGTGGAGGCGTGTTGATCGATCGCTGCAGTGCAATTGAGTCGCTGGGGTTCAGCACCAGCTTCAGATAGCTCAGCATGTCCTTGATCTCTGCGCGATCGTAAAAGGAGAAACCGCCGACCATGGTGTACTGGATGCCGTATCGGCGCAGCGCTTCTTCCACCAGCCGCGATTGAGAGTTGGTGCGATAGAGTACGGCGATGCGGGGTGGATCGGGCTCGCTTCCGCTCTGGCGAATATATTTCTGAATGTGGTCCGCGATGAAAAGAGCTTCGCCCTCCCCATCTAGAGCTTCGTAGTAGCCCACCTGCGAGCCGCCGTCGCGCGAAGTCCACAGGGTTTTGCCTTTGCGCTGCAGATTGTTCGAAACGACGGCGCCGGCTGCTTCGAGAATGACCTGGGTGGAACGATAGTTCTGTTCCAGCCTGATGATTTTGGCGCGCGGAAAATCCTTTTCGAAATCTAAGATGTTGCGAATGTCGGCGCCGCGCCAGGAATAGATGCTTTGATCCTCATCGCCAACCACGCAGATATTTTGCTCTTCGCCGGCGAGCATTTTCATCAGTTCATATTGCGGACGGTTGGTATCCTGATACTCGTCGATCAGCACGTACCGATAACGGCGATTGTAATAACCGCGAACTGCGGGCACGGCGCGCAGCAGGCGGACTGCTTCCAGCAGCAAATCGTCAAAGTCGAGTGCGTTGGCGCGCTCCAACTCCTTGTTGTAAAGATCGTAGAGATGGGCAATGCGCTCCGACTTCGGGTCAGAGGACTGCAAATAAATCTCCTGCGGCGCCAGCATGTGGTTTTTCGCCCAGGAGATGCGAGAAAGCACGAGCCGTGGAGTGAACTGTTTGTCCTCCACCCCCAAACGCCGCATCAACTGCTTGACAAGGCTTTGCTGCTCGGACTCGTCATAGATTACAAAATCTTTAGTGCGGCCCTTGTCGCCAATGCGCAGGGCTTCAATATCGCGGCGCAACACTCGTACGCAGAAAGAGTGAAATGTTGCAAGCAACGGGCGGGCCAGGCTGCGATGGTCCATCAGGCGCTCCACACGCTCCGACATCTCTTTGGCTGCCTTATTGGTGAAGGTGACGGCCAGGATGGAGTCGGCAGGCACCCCCCGCTCTTCAATCAGATAGGCGATGCGATGGGTAATCACGCGGGTTTTTCCTGATCCGGCCCCGGCGAGGATCAGCAGCGGACCATCTACATTCTCAATGGCCGCACGCTGCTGCGGATTCATATGTTCAAGCAATCGGGACACGAACGGGAAGACTCCTGCGGTTGAGCGCGCGACTGGATGCAATCGCTGCGACACCTTCAGTGTATCGCGTGGGAGGCGGGCGAAAGAGTTTCTGAACTCTTTGCGGATGCATCTCGATGGCGAGAAGTTGGATGCGCGCCACTGATTTCTATTTGTTGATAGTTAATTGAGAACCGGAGCAGCGAGCGAGTTCCGAATAGATGTTGCTGGACGCGCATCCAAGTTGAGTGATGGCGGCCTGTACTCGCATCCAGAACCTCGTCATCCAGGCGACAATGCTGCCACTGGACTGCAAACGTCTACGAATGGCAACTATGAACACGGAGAAAACTGATTATGAAAATGAACCATCACAGTATTTCGATGATGACCGGCGTCTTGGGCGTCGCTCTATGTGCCGGGACCCTGGCAATCGCGCAGTCCAACGAGCCCTACGGAGACGCTCACGAGGCGGTACAGCAGACCATGCGAGATCTGCAGCGTGCACAAATGAGCAATCAAGCCCGCGGCAAAGATGAACAGCGAATCGACCAGGCGATGAAGCGCTTGAGCGAATTCGATCGCCAACTTGCCAAGCACCATTTCGACGAAGATAAACTCGATTCTGCGATTCAGGCTGTGTCGGATGTTTCAGTGAAAGATCACGTCGACCAGCCGGAACTGGATGCGCTCGCGGCAGACGCGAATTCGCTGCGCAGAGTGCGTCTGCAGCATAAGAATTCCCACTAGGCCTCTCCGGGGAAGACTCGAGGGTCACATTGTGCGAGTAATTGGCAAGTTCGGAATGCGGTGGAATTTCCACGGGGATGCTGCCATTCTCCCGCATTCCGCCATCGCTTTACATCCAAGTCAGAAGGTTACTTCTGGCGTCCTCCTCGCAGAGACAACATCGACCGCGATATGCTGAACCCAGCATGGCGAATCCAAAAACAATTTGCGTTTATTGCGGGTCCGCCGTGGGCTCGCGAGCGGAGTATCGAAATGCAGCGGTGGAGTTTGGGACTGCGATCGCCGAAGCCGGTTTCCGACTCGTCTACGGCGGCGCGCAAGTTGGACTCATGGGTGTCATCGCCGATGCGGTGCTGGCGGCGGGTGGAGAAGTGATAGGCATTATTCCTCAGCAACTTGCTGACCGTGAAGTGGCGCATCTCGGGCTGACCGAACTGCACATCGTCGGCAGCATGCATGAACGGAAGTACAGGATGGCGTGGTTGGCGGATGCCTTTGTGGCGATGCCAGGCGGCTACGGAACCCTGGATGAGTTGTGCGAGGTACTTGGCTGGGCGCAATTGGCAATCCACGACAAGCCCGTAATTCTGCTAGACACAGAGGAATACTGGCAACCATTGTTCGCAATGCTGGATCGAGCGGTGGCGGAAGGTTTCCTGCAGCTGCAGCATCGCCAGCACGCAATGCGGGCAAGGGATGTGGCGGAGGTCTTCAGGTTGTTGCAGGTCGAATGCTCGGTTCTTCGATGATGCTGGCGCGGCACAAATCGCAGTCGCATACTGACCGCAGGTAATGCCAGGAATATATGCCGCTGGTGTGGCCGTCATTCCAATCAAAGCTGATGGCGTAGCGGCCTACAGGGTTTACCTTGTTGGGTCGCATGGCAGGCTTGAAGATCGGAAATGGCGTTTTGGGGTCAGGCTTTTGTTGCCCAGGTGCTCGATCTTCCGCCTCTCGCTCCTCAACGCAGATTGCGCAGGGGCACGCGGCGCGCAGCCACGCAAACGTCCACTTGCTGGTGTGACCATCCTTCCAGATGATCTCGACTCCCGTACCCTCCGTCTGGTTGACGCGGACCTGCTGCGGATCGATAGCCTCGCGTGAAAACACTTTCTCTGGACCGGCCGCTTTACGCGCGACGTCGTCTGAAACGATGCGGATGCCTTCATGACTCATACTCTTCTTCTACACCTGAACGCGATGTGCCGTATTGGAACGCCGCCGTTGAAATCCAAGAGCCTGTAATAGCAGGGTTATCGCACCAAAGATCGCTACAGTTGCGATAAATGGCGGGTGCTGTTTTTCCATCGCCTGGTACGCAGCCGTATGCAAATAGGCAAACACGAACAGAACATAGTTCCAGCGCTGTAACTGTTTCCATTTTGGCGTGCCCAGACGGCGCAGAGCGTAATCGTTGGAGGTCACGAAAAGAATCAGCAGGATGATGGTCGCAACCGAACCTGTGTAGTTGGCAAAACCAAAAATGTCGTGGCGCAAAGGAAAGCTGTGGCCCTCACTGTGCTGATAGACAAAATACAGCCAGGGTCGCCCCCGCAGGTGCACGCAGAGACCAATGGCCGTATGCAGGATGCCAAGTATTCCCGCCCAGATCCCGATGTCGCGCCGAAGGTCGCTCGACAGGGGAGTGCGCTGGCCCCGCAATAGGTTCCAGGGTCCAATCCAAAGCGTGATGACGAGCAGGATCAGCGCAGGATAGGCCGTGGAGAAGCTCAACCTGGTGATGACGTCACGGTAGGGGCGCGTGATGTAGAGGGCAAATACGACAGTGCAGGTCGCCAGCAACAGAAATAGGTGGTGCTTCCAAATACGGCCAATCAGACGATTCGTCTTCGTCGGTGCTTTTCGAGTTGTGGGAGGTGTAATCGTCGATCTAAGCATTAATAAAGTCTCCAGAAGAAATATGTGGTCACGACGCAGCCCATCGTGACAACAACCATGCGTATGCCGCGTGGCTTATGTTTAGTTGCTGCTCGTGCAGTCAAATACCCGCCGACACTGCCTGCAATCATCATTGCGGCTCCATAACGCCACAGAACAGCGCCATAAATTATGAAGGTGGCGGAAGCGACAGTGTTGGAAGTGCTGGTAATGATCGTTTTCAACGCATTGATTTCGTGAACACTGTCGACGCCGGCGAAGCTGAGGGTGGCCATAATCAACAATCCTGCCCCGGCTCCGAAGAACCCCACGTAAAGGGAAACGGCAAAGATTCCGATCGGTAGCAGAAAGCGAGCGGCCGGCCGCAACCCGCTGGAGTGGGTCGAATGCTTGCTTTGAAACAATCGCTTTTGCAGAGCCGGGCCCCCCGCAAACAGCAACGTTGCTGTAAGCAGCAGCCAGGGCACCATGCGCAGAAATGTCTGCTGGCGCGTTGCCAGCAGCAGTCGCGCTCCCAGAAGACCACCGATGAATGCTGCTATCAACAACGTAGGAAGCATCGAGTGATAGCGTCGCAACTCCCGTCGATAGGCGGCGGCGGAGGTAATCTGACCGGGCAGTAAAGCCACAGTGTTAGTAGCGTTGGCATGTACCGGAAGGACGCCAACTTGCAACAACGCAGGAAATGACAACAACGAACCGCCGCCAGCAATCGCGTTAATACCCCCCGCAACGAAAGCAGCAAGGCAGAGCCACACGAGATGAAGGAGGGTTGTATGCAGCATTGATTGCGATTGTAGCTTGCGGCGATCCTTTGCATTGAGACGACAACGTGTGCATCGCCGCGCAGAATAGTTAGCTTACAGCAGCATTGCGGGGCAGGCCGACGCTGCCATGCATGATCTCAATGAACGCCTGGGCGGCACGGCTGAGCGATTTGTCCTTGCGATAGATCAGAACCAGGTCGCGGGCAATACGAACATCTTCCAACTCGACGACCCCCAGAAGCCCCGCGGCAAACTCCGTCACCGTGTTTGAGCGAGCCTGGAAACCGACCCCGACGCCGGCAGCAGCGAATCGCTTGATCAGCTCGTTAGACTCCAGCT
>JAZKAG010000027.1:11392-11656 GCA_040389265.1 Acidobacteriota bacterium | reverse complement strand
TGGAAATCTCTGGCTTGAGTTGGCCGTTGGCAAACATCTGATCAATTGCATCGCGAGTTCGACCTTGCTTGGGCAAGATGAGAGGATACGCCGCCACAGCTGCCAGCTTAGTGGTCGATTCGCCGGTCAGCGGATGCCCGGTCGCTGTAATTACAACCATCTCATCTTTGTGCACGGGCACAATAGTCAGGCGAGGGTCGTTGACAGGCTGGGTGGTCACGCCAAAGTCAACTTCCTGCGACAGGACAGCTTCCAGGGTTCGGG
>JAZKAG010000027.1:1804-11370 GCA_040389265.1 Acidobacteriota bacterium | reverse complement strand
CGATGGAAACTGACACTCGAGGGTACTTCCCTTTGAACTGGGCGAACACCTGCGGCAGGATGTAAAGGCAGGTAGCCTCGTTGGCGCTGACGACCAGCTGACCACGCGGGGTGCGAGCCATCTCTGCCAGGGCGCGGATAATATTTCGGCGCGCCTGTAAGGTCTCTTCTGCGTATTCCAGGAAGATCTTCCCGCCACCGGTCAAGGTGACACGGCCGCCGGTTCGATCAAATAATCTGGCGCCGATATCTTCTTCCAAGGCACGAATCTGCGCAGAAATGGCTGGCTGGGTGCGAAACAGCTTCTCCGCTGCACGCGAAAAACTCGCATTGCGTGCCACTTCGACAAAAGCCTTGAGTTGCTCGAAATCCATGTTTTTCAGTTCAAATTCGGGGGTGTTGCGATCAGGCTAGAGCCAGGACCATAAAAATTTGCTATCTGAAGAATAAAGGAAATCTATCTCAGTGTATCGGTCACGAAGAAACAGTCGCCACAAGCCAGGGAGTGGGGTGATCATCCCTGTGCGCGTCATAGCGCACGTGTCGCGGCCCTAGTGGCTGTCAGGGGATGGTGTTGAGGGGTTCTCGGGGGACGGTTGGGAGCGGTCTTGACTGCTTTTTTGAGCTGCCTGGCGGGCGAGTTTCTCGGCTTTTTTATTCTTGTAGTGGCGAGCGATATCGGGCCAGAATTCGATGAGCTCCGCGCCGATCGCCCCCTCAATCGTGACCGTAACTCCGCGCTGAATGGTGTCGGAAACAGTGCGCTGCTGGGCGGGATAGTAAACATTGGAAATGGCGGCTCCAATCAGGTTTCCGGTCAGATTGGCGTAGTTTGGACCCCAGCTTCCATTATCGCGCTTGGACCATCCTGTGCTTCCGGCAGCCCATAGCGCACGGGTGATAATTTTGCCGTGTCCTCTCTGGTAGTAACGCGGGTCTTCATGGAGCAGGCTTGGCAGAACGGCATTGCCGAAGAGATTTCCCGTGAAATAATCCGTGTACGCAGCTCCATAGCGCTTGGCATAGCCTTGCAAGCCCTGACCGTATTCGCTGAAGTCGTCGTCGGCCTGCGATATGCCGGCAACCACCGCCGTCAAGGCAAATGGCCACGGATCTGTCACGCTCTTAAAAAATAGTCGAAACTTCTGGCTTGGACTGAGAGGGAGCGCATTGTGGTTTTGAGTGGTGTTGAAGGTTGCCATCACGCCCATGATTCGCTGTTTCTCCTGCAGCTTGAGTTGCTGTTCGGCCGTCAGCGGCAGGCTCGGCTGCGGAGCTTGGGAGGAAGTACTTTGCGCGGTTGGCGTCGCGCTGGTTGATCGCTTTGCTGAAGAATTTTGCGAATCTGTGGGCTGCACCTGCGGAGACGGATTATCGGGTAAGGTCAACGAAGCGTCCGCCGATTGGGATCGTGCCAAGGGGGCCGCAACAAACAAAACCACGGCCACTAAGGCAGCCGCTAACCGACAAATCTGCGCCAAACTCAACCTCTATCTTACTTACGGAAATTTTGGGACTTAACCGCGCTAATTCAGCTCGCTTTATTACGGCAAATCGGGCGTAATAGAGACGCACCGAATCAGCCCCAATCGAAACGCTGATGCAGCCATGCCCATGCGAGCGAATTAGCTGCCCGAAACATAAACCCGCCAACGCGAGAATTGTTTCCATTTTAGATTAGATCGATGCGGACTGGAGTGAGTGGCCAAGTCACGGCTAACTCGACACTGCCTGGCCTGCGCAGAAGCCGGATGCCCAGGCCCATTGAAAATTGAATCCGCCAAGATGACCAGTGACATCGACCACTTCGCCAATAAAAAAAAGCCCCGGCAACTTTCTGCATTCCATAGTTCTTGCTGAGAGCGCATCCGTGTCTATCCCTCCGGCAGTGACTTCCGCTTTCGCATAGCCTTCAGTGCCAGTGGGCGAGATTGACCAGCGATGTAATTGCTGTTCCCACGCTCCCAGGTAGTGATTAGTCCAGCCCTGAGGCGGATGCAAGGTCAACCAGCGATCGGCAAAGCGATGGGGCAAGATTGCGTGCAGCAATTGCTTCGCGATCTTCGGAGTTCGCGGGAGATTTGGATCTTGCCATGGTTGCGTCCACTCAACCCCGGGGGCAAGATCGATCTGCAACGTGTCGCCCGGATTCCAGTAGGAGGAAATCTGCAGGATGGCCGGTCCACTTAGGCCGCGATGGGTAAAGAGCAGGCTTTCTCGAAATTGTGCCGCCCCGCAATGCACAAATACCGGAAGTGCAACTCCAGCCAGATCGGCGTGGTCCTGCAGAGCCGTGTTTGAAAGTAAAAGCGGCACTAGAGCGGGGCGACAAGGTTGAATTGCAACTCCAAATTGTTTCGCCAGGTCGTAGCCGAAAGAAGTCGCTCCCATTTTTGGAATGGATAAACCTCCCGTAGCCACTACCAGCTTGTCACAGGAAAATACCGCATCTTGAGTGAGGACGATAAATCCGTGGGCGTGGTCCACCTTCTCGACATGGGCATTCAGGAAAATTTGGACGCCCGCATCGAGACATTCCTTTTCGAGCAAAGTCACAATGTCATTGGCGGAGCGATCGCAAAAAAGCTGACCGAGCGTTTTTTCGTGAAAGGGAATTTGATGCTTTGAGACTAGCGCCACAAAATCCTGCGGAGTGTAGTGAGCCAGCGCAGACTTGCAGAAATGTGGATTCGCGGAAATAAAATTTGCCGGGCTGCAATGAATGTTGGTAAAGTTGCAGCGGCCGCCGCCGGAGATCAGAATTTTCTTCCCAATTCTGTCAGCGTGGTCGAGCACAGCAACCCGACGGCCGCGTTTGCCCGCTTCGATGGCGCACATCAAGCCAGCCGCGCCAGCGCCGAGAATGAGAACATCGAAAACGTGAGTCACGTTGTAAGGGTCAAGGAGGCGAACCTCTCCATTATGCCTGCTCATATGGCTCATGCGGGGTGCGGCTGGGCTACTCTGGAATCATGGCGCAAGGCAAGCTCTGGGCGATTGTCGAATTTCATCAGGACGAACACGAGGACCGGGGCGCAGATCTATCCTGCGGCCATGCTCAGCACGTGCGTCGTCCGTCATGGACAATACGGCCGTGGGTTATCGAAGAGGAGGGACGCATGCAGCATCTTGGCTGAACATTGATGTGTAGAGACGGTGGCGATGTCGATGACACCTAAGCGGCGGTTGGGGACGATGGCGGAAAGTTTCTTCCCGTGGGTTTGCGCGTCAGCAAAAAGATCATTGCCAGAATAATCAAGATGGTGACGCATGCCGCGAATCCCAGCACCCGCAGAATAGAAACCGTATATCGCCCGGATGAAGGGTTGTAGCTGCAGCAATACAGCAGAAACAAATCCGCCGCGCTTCCAATCTTATGGTTCGACGCATCCACCATCGCGAGGCGCAAATCGCGCGGCTCGTATTGAATGCCAGAAAAATACTTTGAAAGTCGGCCGTCCGGAGTCGCGACCAGGATCACACTGGAGTGGGCGAACTGATCCATCTTGCCGTCGGGGCCCGGGACCCGCACATAATGAAAGCCGGTTGCATTACTCAACGCATCGATGGAGGATTGTGCGCCAGTCAGGAAGTGGACACCGCTGGCAGCTCCAGGATCGCCGAGCCAGCTAAGGAACAATTGCTTTTCGCCGGCTGCCTGCTGCGCTGTGTCCTTGGGATCGAAGCTGGCGATCACAACCTCATAGTCTTTGCCGGCCTTAAAGCCGGTCTGTTTTAGTGCGTCCGCAGCGCCATGCATCACCTGGGGGCACAACATGCCGCAGCTGAAGTAGACCTGTGCTAGAACGACAGGTCGCTTGCCGAAGTAATCTCCCAGGATGACGGGCTTGCCGGTCGAGTCAACATAAGCCGCACTCAACGGTAATTCCCGATTCAGGTTCTGCGCGATGCCGGCGTGTTTCAAATAGGCCGGCAATCCGGTCGACGCGGTTCCCATGGATGAATTGCGCGCGCCACCGTATTGCGCGCGGCACCGTGAACTGAAGCCGACAAGCAGCAACGCTGCAAGCAGACTGAAGCAAGAGGAGAGGAAGCCTTGGCGAATCGTGCGTAGATTGAATACTGGCACATCTTCCATGGTAGATGAGTTTGCGAATCTGGTGTAGCGCTTTCCTTGCACTCGAGGATTCGCCGATCAAATTGCTCCGAGTTTGTCGCCGGTCGTAACGTGCCAGCGGAAGAGTTGGAGTGATAGCCTGATCAAGGACAATCCAGTACAAAAATGGAGATCGCAGGCAATGCAGGCAAGTTATAGTGGCGTCGAGCTGCCCAAAGATGGCAAGCCGATCGAATATTCCAACGGAACGTATCAAGTACCCGACAATCCCATCATTCCTTACATTGAAGGCGACGGAACAGGCCGCGATATTTGGCGTGCATCGCAACGTGTTTTCGATGCAGCCGTGGCCAAAGCCTATGTTGGAAGGCGCAGCGTCAAGTGGTTTGAAATATTTGCGGGGGAGAAGGCATTTTCCCGTTTTCAGAACTGGCTTCCGGATGATACGGTCCAGGCCGCGCGCGATTTGCGGGTTTCAATTAAAGGTCCGCTCACCACTCCGGTGGGTGGCGGCATCCGTTCGTTGAATGTGACACTGCGACAGATGTTAGATCTCTATTCCTGCATTCGTCCGGTGCGCTATTACCAGGGTGTGCCGAGTCCCGTTAAGCATCCAGAGAAACTGGACATCGTCATCTTCCGCGAGAATACCGAAGACGTATACGCGGGCATCGAATTTAAAGAGGGAACTTCCGAAGCGAAGAAAGTTCTGGATTTCCTGAACAACACCATGCTGGCTGGCACCAAGAAAAAGATTCGTGAGGATTCGGGGATTGGAATCAAGCCGATCTCCATTACAGGAACCAAACGCCTGGTGCGAGTGGCGATTGCTTTCGCTCTGAAACATCATCGCAAGTCCGTCACCCTGATGCACAAAGGGAATATCCAGAAGTTCACCGAAGGCGCATTTCGCGAATGGGGATATGAAGTCGCGGTCGATGAATTTCGAGATTCGATTGTGACCGAGCGCGAGAGCTGGATTTTAGGCAATGTGGAAGCCAAGCCAGGTCTAACCGTGGAGCAAAACGCTGCCATGATCGAACCTGGTCTGGAACATGCACCTCAGAAATTCCGCGACGAAGTCTACACGGAAGTGAAGCGGGTGATCGAAAGCATCGGAGTCAGTCACGGGCAAGGAAAGTGGAAGAAGATGCTGCTGGTCAACGACCGCATCGCCGATTCCATCTTTCAGCAGGTGATTGTTCGCCCCGATGAATACAGTGTGCTGGCCACTCCAAATCTGAATGGCGACTATATTTCCGACGCATGCGCTGCGCAGGTTGGCGGCTTGGGAATCGCTCCGGGTGCGAATGTCGGCGATGGCTATGCGGTGTTTGAAGCCACTCACGGTACGGCGCCAAAGTACGCGGACAAGGATGTCATCAATCCCGGATCGGTGATGCTTTCGGGGGTGATGTTGTTTGACTTTATCGGCTGGACTGAGGCGGCTCGGCTGATCGAAAACTCCATGGAGCGCACCATTCAGCAGAAATTTGTGACCTACGATTTTGAGCGGCAGATGCAGGGAGCCACCAAGGTTGGAACCAGCGAATTTGCGACTCGAATGATTGAAAACATGGACGCGGTCGCGTTGACTCGCTGATTGCGATTAAAGAAACCTTGCAAAGGAGAGATATGCGGAAGAAAGTTTCGATTGTAGGCGCAGGTAACGTGGGAGCCACAACTGCGCATTGGATCGCGGCCAAGGAATTAGCGGATATTGTGTTGGTGGACGTCGTAGAAGGCGTCCCGCAAGGAAAGGCATTGGATTTGATGGAGGCCATGCCGATCGAAAAGCGAGATGTGCACGCTGTCGGTTCCAACGATTACGCGGCCACTGCCAACTCCGATGTAGTTGTCATCACGGCAGGTATTCCTCGCAAGCCCGGCATGAGCCGTGACGATCTGTTGCATACCAACTTCAAGATCATGTCGGATGTTGTCAGCAAAGTCGTTGCTGCATCGCCCGACTGCTTCCTGGTGATCGTTTCCAATCCGCTGGACGCAATGGCGCAGGCTGCCTACAAGCTTTCGAAGTTTAACCGCGAGCGCGTGATTGGGATGGCAGGCGTGCTGGACTCGGCGCGATTCCGCACATTTATTGCGGACGAGCTGAAGGTGAGCGTGGAAAATGTCACGGCGTTTGTGCTGGGAGGTCATGGCGACACCATGGTGCCTCTGGCGCGCTACTCCACGGTTGCAGGCATTCCGATTACTGAGTTGATGGATGCGGCCACGATTGAGCGACTGATTCAGCGGACCCGAGATGGTGGCGCTGAGATTGTGAAATACCTGAAAACCGGCAGCGCATTTTATGCTCCCTCTGCGGCGGCTGTTGAAATGGTGGAAGCGATTCTGAAGGACAAGAAGAAGATTCTGCCGTGTGCCGCTTACTTGGAGGGCGAATATGGCATTCAGGGCTTGTTCATCGGGGTTCCGTGCAAGCTGGGGACGCGCGGCCTGGAAGAAATTATCCAGATTAAGCTGACCGACGAAGAGCAGGCAGGCCTGCAGAAGAGTGCCAATTCAGTTAAGGAACTCTGCGGCGTAATCGGCGTCTAGTGCTTCTTCCTTACGAAAAAAAGGCTCGCAGTGCGCGGGCCTTTTTCTTTGGTCGCCTGTCCAGCGCTCAGTGCGCTACCAGGGCAGTGATTTTCCTAAATGAATAAAGGCTCCACTGGGACCATCCTGTGCCAGCGTTGCCAAGGCAACTGAAGTCTTCGCTCCCTCCGGGATTTCCATTGGAGCGGCGTCAGTGCCCATATCCGTCTTCACCCAGCCGGGATGAGCGGAATTGACTTTGATATTTGTGTCCCGTAATTCATGCGCCAGATGAATCGTGAACGCATTCAGCGCCGACTTGGATGCATCGTACGCAAAGGCTTTGCTGTTGTAGATGGAGGATTTTGGATCACTGTGCAGAGTGTTGGAAGCCAGAATGCTGGAGAGATTTACGATGCGTCCTGCAGGGCTTTTTCGAATCAAAGGGAGCACCGCCAGAGTCAGTGCAACCGGAGCAAATAGATTCGTCTCGAAGGTCTTTTGCAACGTCTCGGCTGAAGTCCTGCTGGTTGTATTCTTGCCCCATCCGCCGTCTTCTGCGATGCCGGCGTTATTGACGAGGATGTCGAGTTTCCCGAAGTTCTCCTGCAGAAACTTGACGGCGACCTCGCGGTCTTTTGCCTGCGTCACATCCAGTTTCAACGGTCGTGCGTCGATGCCTTCTGCGATAAGCTTCGCTGCCGCTTCCTCGGCTCTGGAATCGTCGCGGGAACCTACAACCACCGTTATGCCAAGCTTTCCCAACTGGCGTGCGGTTTCAAATCCAATACCTTTGTTCGCGCCAGTGATTAGCGCGACTTGCTTGTTTTCACTCATCATTCCCCCTGAATCCTTTCCTGACGACTTAGATCAACATGGCCGTGAAAAGGATTCAGGGAACATTAGGAGCGATATAAACCACGGGCAGACGGGTTTACGCGACACGCTCAATGGTGACGCTCTCAAGTACCACCGGCGTGCGCGGCTTGTCGGAGCGGTCACGATCCACCTCGGAAATCTTATCCACGATGTCCTGCCCTTCGATGACTTCTCCGAAGATCGTGTGATTTCCAGTCAGCCAGGGAGTGGCCGCCACCGTGATAAAGAACTGGGAGCCATTGGTGTTCGGTCCTGAGTTCGCCATCGCTAACTTTCCCGGCTTGTTGAAACCGTGCGGCGAACCTTTGGTCTCGTCCTCAAACTTGTAGCCCGGTCCACCAAAACCGGTGCCGGCAGGATCGCCGCCCTGAATCATGAACTTCGGAATCACGCGGTGAAAAATGGTGCCGTTGAATAATGGGTCCTGAGATTTCTTGTTGTTGGTCGGATGTGTCCACTCGCGCTTACCCTCGGCGAGATCGATAAAGTTGGCTACAGTTTTCGGCGCTTCTTTTTCGTAGAGACGGCACACGATCTTGCCCTGAGACGTCTGGAAAGTGGCGTAAGTTCCGGGTGTTTGAGTCATAATTTGCGAACTCCTCATTGGAAGGTTAAAAATTCAGCGTGCGACACGGTTCTGACTGGTATCGGTTAGAACTTCAATATGGAAACGTTCAAGGCTGACTCGGAGCAGAAGTTGGTGAGCTTGCGGCGGCTGGGGACGCGGAGGGCCCTGGGATGGGCGGCATGGGTTCTCCCCGCTGCACAATCGTAACCTTATTCAGGTACACCGCATCGAGCGGCTTATCCTGCGAGTCGCGTGGCACTTGGGTAATTGACTCGGCGACGAGTACGCTGGCCGGGTCGCATTGCCCAAAGATGGTGTAGTGCTGGTCAAGAGAGGGTTGTGGACCCACAGTAATAAAAAACTGGGCGCCATTGGTGTTTGGGCCCGAATTTGCCATTGCCAGTCGGCCCGCCACATTGAAGGTCAGGCGTGGATCGATTTCATCATTGAAGAAATATCCGGGATCTCCCATGCCCGTCCCCGTAGGATCGCCACCCTGGATCATGAACCCTGGAATCACACGATGAAAGGTGGTCCCGTTGTAGAACGCCTTGCCACTCACTTTTTTGTGGGTTTCGGGATCAGTGAATTGCTTGGTGCCCGTTGCCAGCCCGACAAAGTTTTCGACCGCGATTGGAGCTTGCTTCGCGTAAAGGCCGCAGGTCATTCTTCCCATGGAAGTATCGAAGACAGCGGTTGGACCGTCGGGTGCAATGGGGGCTTCAATGTGCGCGGTGGTCGCGGGATCATCGGGTAAGGAATCGCTTGCGGGTGGGGTGGTCTGTTGCGACGAGGACGCAGTGGCGTCCGATGTTTGCGAACTGGACTGCTGCGCTTCGGGGGTGCTGTTTTGGGGAACTGCGAATAAGGGACCGCATACGGCTAGGCTGAATAGGGCGATCCGAAAGCAGAGAGGAAGTCGAATGTTTGATTGAACCATCACTTCGTATTGTAACGGCCCAGAAAACCCGTGGACTGGTGGCAGGGAGAGGAAGTCGGAATCCGGGCGCTGGATGGCAAGCCAGTGCATGGACCCGGAGAAGCACTTCTAGAGCAAAAGCGGCCCAAACCGTTCCATCGCACTCCCTCGCAACCGTGTAAAAAATACCTAACCCCGGAGGACACGAAGTCACCTGGGCTTCCCAAAATGGGAAGAAATACCACGTTGGTAACGTAAAAAGTAACCATCGCGCTGGAATCCGGAACCTAGTACGAGTAGTTTACGGATGAAGGAAATTTCCACAGCCCAAAACCAGTGGAAGTTGTCGATTGTGGTGATCTGCGTGCATTAACTTATGCACAACCACCTTTATATGTAAGTTTTACAGTCGAATCGGAGAAGTCATGCGCCCCTGGATCCCCCCCGCGTGCGTAGTCATGTTGCTTTGTCTCATTTCCTTTGGTTGCGCTGGAGGAGCCCCGTCGAACGCAGGTTCCACTCTTAGTTCACCTCCGCAGCCAGTTACTTCACCGGTTACCGACCCAGTTACTCCACCGGTTA
>JAZKAG010000027.1:0-1751 GCA_040389265.1 Acidobacteriota bacterium | reverse complement strand
GATGTGCAGGCAAGTACTAATGCCGATGCCACCGCAATCGATCCCAGCTTTGTGGATCTGACACCTGGACTCTCGGCGGCTCCTAGGCAGGTCGATTTGATGGGGCGGGCCGACAGCCACTGCTTCCTGGCTTCTTTAGGCGTGGGCCAACAAGTGACATCTGGAAATTATCAGCAGGTGCGCATTTTTCTCGCTCCGGATTCGCGCGCGTCTAGTGTGGCGAACAACGCTTGCGGCGCCTTGTATGCGAATTGCCTGGTGCGGACGGACAACAGCCTGCACGATTTGGTGCTGCCCGCAGCCGCAAGCCAGGGTATTGTGCTTTCGGCAAGTCACCTCACCAATGGCAGCATCGCCTTCAACGCAGGTGATCAGCCATATATCGATCTGAATGTCGACGTTTGCTCGTCCATTTTGCCGACGGCGGATGGGCATTATGAATTCAATCCAGTCGTCCATGCAGGCTTGATTCCATCGACTGGAAGCACCATCAGCGGCACCGTTGTCAGCTCCAAAACAGGACAACCGCTGAAAGGTGGCAATGTCGTGGTTGCATTGGAACAGAAAGACTCGGCGACAGGCATTGATAGGATTCTGATGCGTACGTCAGCTGCGAGCGATGGCACCTTTGTTTTGTGCCCGGTCCCCCGGGGAACATATGATCTGGCCGCGGTGGGAGTGGATGGAGCGAGTGTTTCTTACTCTGCCGGCGTGGAAATGGGTATTCAGTCGGGACAACTGGCCGGTAAGGTTCCGTTGGTGCCGGGATCGCAGCAGGGTACTCTGGAGGGTCTGATCAACGCCCAGGGAACGGGCATGAATCCGCTCGGAGTTTCCTTGGCAGTGCAGGCCGATGCCTTGCAGCAGATTGCCACCAATGGAAGCACGATCACCGTGCCGTTGCTGCCTAGCCAAAGCCCATACAACGAAGCCATGCTGACTATGAGTGGATCCAATTGCGCAGGAGGTGTGGATTGCGCGCCATTCGCGATGCAGTTGCCAACGTCGACCCCGAATGTGGTCGCCTGCTCCGAACAAACCGCACAGTTCAAACAACAGCAAGGAAATTCGCCTGCCTACACGGCGGAATCTGTGGCAACCACTCCTGGCAGCGGCGGAGCGGCTGCATGCGCGACCGCTAGTCTGCAAGCGCCCAACGGGCCGGTGACGCTAGGCTCGGCAGAAACTGCAATGACATCCACGATCAGCTTTACGCAATGTCGCTAGACCGTCGTTGCATTACGAACGAAATTTTTGAAGTAAGGGGAACGTCAAAGTACCATAAAAACCGCAGTCATCCTCGATGGGCGGGCCGGAAAGCGCGGCAGGGAAGGACAACCCGCAGCACCCCAATCTCATCTTTTTAGTTAGAAGAAAGGTGGGACGATGACAGACCTCAGTGAATTGAACAAGAACACTCCGGCGGTAGGGAACGACAGTCGTGGACCGGCAACCGATGATGCGGCGCAAGCGCACCGCAGAGTAGAACGCGAAGCAGATAAGGCAGCAGAACGCGGTAAAGAGAGGCAAAGGATTGACGACTCGGGAGAATTCAGCAACGTAGGTCCCGTCTAAAGATTTTGTATCAAGGTGACAAGGTGTAATCTGCAGCAAGTTCGAAACCGGATTTCCGGTAGCCCTCCCCCAATCTCGCATCCGCCCTTCGATTGACGGATGCGAGATTTCTTCCTTCAGCTCTCGATCGAACGGGCGTCCACAACGACCTGGAGATAAATTTCTCAGCGTAAAAC
>JAZKAG010000026.1:17446-23284 GCA_040389265.1 Acidobacteriota bacterium | reverse complement strand
GACCGCATCGACAGACTTTCCAACAGCGAATGCGGAGCAACCGGCCCTTGGAGGATGCGATCCCTATGCCGGCTGCCTAAACGCCTTCGTCACCAAGTTCGACCCGACCGGCAAGACACTCATCTACTCCACCTACCTTGGGGGATCTCGGCAGGACCAGGGCGGCGCAATCGCGGTTGATTCGAACGGCAACGCAATCGTCGCCGGAATTGCCACCTCATCGAATTTTCCCCAGGCAGGCGCGATCTCGTCGCCCGCCTGCCAAATTAACAACAATTGTTACTTCCTCGCGTCGTTAAAGCCGGACGGAGCGGCGCTGAACTACTCGGGCATGATCGGCGGCGAGCAGGGCTTTGCCACATTCGGTCTCGGAGGCGATCTCGCTGTTGACGCATCGGGTAACGCGTATCTGGCTGGCACTACCGAGAACTCGAATTTCCAGATCACAGCGGGCACTCTCGCTACATCGGTCGTTGGCTATCCCTACAACGAAACCTTCGTCCTGAAGGTGGACCCGACAGGAAAACTTGTCTATTCGACAGTGATCCCAGGAAACGACACCAACTCGACCGATCTTCTGCAACCGTACACGAATGATTTCGTGCCCTCCGGTATCGCGGTGGATGCTGCCGGAGACGTGACAATCGCCGGAACGGCCGGCCTGGGTCTGACCACTACTTCCGGCGTAGTTGGCTCCCAGTTTCCCAATGCGTATGTGAATGTCGAAAACGCAAGCGCGGGTTTTGTGCTTCAATTGAATCCCACTGCGTCGGCGATTAACTTCGCGAGCTATCTCCCGGGAACAGACTATGGTCGCGGTCTGGCTGTGGATGCGGTGGGCAATTTCTATCTGACTGGTGGCACGCAAGAAACGAATCTGCCGATCAGCGCAAATGCGTACCAAAAGGCTCCGGTAAAAATTCCAGACGGACAGATCGAAGGTGCCTATGTCATGGTGCTCAACCCGAAAGCAACAGCCATTCTGGGGGCCACCTACCTGGGCGCAGGCGCGGTGGGAGGCTACGGATTTACAGCCGTTGCTCTCGACAGTCACGACAACATCTTCGTAGGCGGTAACGGAGGAGGGTAGGGTTTTCCGCTGCTGAATCCATTTGTAACGCAGTATGAGTTTACTGGTTCGACTTCGGATATGGTTCTGGCTGAGCTGAGTCCCGACCTTAGCTCGCTTGAATTCTCCACCTACTTGAGTTCCGTAGACTCATCCTTCGGAGGTTCATTATTCTCGGGAATTGCCGTCGATAAAACCGATCACCTGCTTGCTATCGGCACTACTTTGTCGCGCAATTTCCCTACCACCCCAGGGAGTTTCGAGCCGCAATTGCCGCCGCCGGCGAATCCAGGTGTGGGTTATCAACATTCATTCGTGACCAAGATCGACATGTCAACGCCAGCGCCATCGGTGTGCTTCAGCACTTTCAGCGTAAACTTCGGCAATGTGAATGCAAAGAGTTCGGGCAACCAAACGCTGAATATCACCAACTGCGGCAATGCGTCGTTAGACATCACAGCGATTGCGTCGTCTGATCCTACGGTGACCGCGGCCGCAAGCTGCAATTCCATTGCCCCAGATTCTGTCTGCCCTGTTTCGCTTACCTTCACTCCCGTGAGCAGCAAGGCCACCAACGGATCTATCACGCTGTCCGACAATGCTCAAACTATTCCGCAAATCGTGTCGTTCACCGGTCAGGGGATCGCCCCAGAAATCGTCGCCAACGCCAATCCATTGTTGTTCGGCCACGTATTGGTTGGCGCGCCCGCGGTCGACGAGGTGTTGCTCATCTCTAACGGGGGACAAGCGGTACTTTCCCTTGGGGCCGTAACGGTCAACGGAGCTGGATACTCCCTGGTAAGCAACGGCTGCACGCAGCCCCTTCCAGCCACCCCATATGTTCCGTGCGCAATAGAGATTGCGTTTTCACCCGCTGGTTCCGGAACGCAGACGGGTACCGTTGCCATCTCCTCCAACGACCCGGCAACGCCGCAGCTTGCCATCGCACTCACCGGGGTGGGGGACGCGGTTTATGCCGTCCCCTCGATCAGCTCCATCAGCGCGCCAACCGTGATCATCAATAACGGCGCGGGGAACCTCTCGATCTCAGGCGCGAATTTCTATCCTCAATCCGTCGCGCAGCTCAACGGAGTTGCGCTGGCGACGACATTTGTGAGCAATGGCGAATTGCAAGCTGTCATTCCCGCTTCATCTCTGACCGCCATCGGAGAGCAGTACCTTACCATCGTCAATCCATTGCCGGGCGGAGGCGCCAGCCCGTCGATTACCGTTACGCCTTACCAGACATTGGCGATCGATCCTTCCGTGCTTGTTTCCGTCCCAGCAACAGGAATGCTCTATGCAGCTATTCCAGCATCTGCAACAACCAATTCCAATACCGTGATTCCCATCAATCCGGCAACGGGCGCGGAAGGAACACCGATTCCGGTCGGAAACAATCCGCTGTTCCTCGCGGCCTCTTCCGATGGGTCCTATCTCTTTGTTGCGAATCAGACCGATGAAACCGTGCAGCGGATCAATTTAAGTACCAACGCGGTGGAGCGCACCTTTCCGTACACACCGAATATCTACTGTTCCACTTGCGCCACTCTCTCCGCGACTGATCTGGAAACGGTACCCGGGAGCCCGCGGGAGGCTCTGCTGGCGCAGGGAAGCATCCTTTCTTTGTTCAATGATGCGGGGATTGTGAATGAGATTCCGAGCTCAGCCTGCTGCTACGCCGATCCGAATTTCACCAACGTAGCGCTGGCCGGGAATCCACTGACCATCTATGGCCTGCCCTTCAGCTATGGAGGAGGATTTTTCCAGACCGTGAAACTGACCAGTTCCGGTCTGCAATATACAAGGCCCGCTGGGTATACCGGCGGCGCCAACAATACCACCGGCGCACAGGTGATTTCAGATGGCACGCTCTTGTACACGAGCGCCGGCCAAGTGTGGAATCCGACGACGCAGGTGAAGATTGGAACTTTCCCGGTCGAAACCGACAACGCAACTACGTATCCCAACATGCACAATATTGCCCTGGACAGCTCGCTGGGCGAAATCTATGTGATTGGCAACCAGGCATACAATAATTCGGAGGCGGCTCTCGTCTCAGCCTATGGAGTCAAATCACTCGCATTGACTGGAACCCTCGCGTTCCCTCAGTTCAACTACCCCTATATGGGATCGATCGTTCGCTGGTCCACGAATGGATTGGCGTTCATTGCACCGGGAGCGGGACTGACCGACCAGGAAGTGTACATTCTCCGCTCCAGCGTTGTGGGGCAGCAGTCATCGAATCCGACTCCCGTTCTTAACTCCATATCACCAACGGTCGTAATCGCCGGTGGCCCCACTTTTGCGCTCACCGTGAACGGGAGGGGCTTCCTGTCATCCTCGGTGATCGAGTGGAATGGCGCTCCGCTTGCGACGACCTACGTCAGCGCTCAGCAATTAACCGCTTCCGTTCCGGCTGCTGCCATTGCCACCGCCGGTTCCGCGCAGGTGGCTGTCTTCAATCCGGCTCCAGGCGGCGGAAGTTCGGTCGCGATGGACTTGGCTGTGGTCCCAACCGTCGTCACTGCCACATCTCTATCGATCGCTCCGAGCGGCGGTACACTCGCGACTGGCACGTCCTATAAACTCACGGCTACGGTGACTTCGTCGAGCGGGTCACGGACACCGACAGGAACCGTGATATTCACCATTGGCTCGACGACGCAGGGCGTGGCTCTGAACGCATCGGGCATAGCCACGTTCACGGGCATGGCGCCCACAGCCGCGGCCAATCTCACCATCTCCGCGGCCTATCAGGGAGCCCCCGGTTTCCAGGCCAGCACATCGAACACTCTGAATGAAACCGTGGTTCTGACCAACAATCCAGCGCCAGCCTTCGCCAGCTTGTCTCCGGCATTTGCAGCCGCCGGGGGCCCCGCTTTCACGCTCACAGTTTCCGGCTCCGGCTTTATCTCCGGCTCTACCGTCTATTGGGGATCGACCGCTCTTGTTACGCAGTACACCAGCGCAACTCAACTTACTGCACAGGTCACGGCCCCTGAAATTGCCGCAGCGGGGATCACCACCATTACCGTACAATCGCCAGGCCCGGGCGGAGGCACCTCGAACTCGATGCAGTTTGAGGTAGATTCGGCAAGCTCCATGTCGAGCCCCTCCTTCACCGCTCTTACCGCGACGGTAGCCCCCGGCTCGACGGCCACTTATCCGGTGACTCTGTTCTCATCCGCCTCAGATGTTTCCGTGACTTGCCTGAATTTGCCCAGTGGCGCCACCTGCACCTACTCATCCGCCTCCGCCGCCGTTACCATCGCAACGTCCGCAACTACGCCCGCTGGCGCTTATCCCATCACTGTTGTCTTTAACGAGACATTGCCAGGTGCGGCGTCGGCAATGATGTTCTTACCCGCTCTCCTATTCCCGCTCGCGTTTGTCAGAAGGAGACGGGCGGAGCGGCGCATTCTGCTCATCGTTTTTCTAGGGCTCGCTTTTACGCTTACAGCAGTAAGCGGCTGTGGAGGAGGCTCATCCGGAAACAGCCAAGTCCAGCCACAGACTCATCAGGCAACAAGTTCGGGAGTCGTGACCCTTACGGTTCAGTAGAGCAATCTACAGGGCCGCCAGTTCACGGATCAAACCGGAAGTTTCGCCGTATCCGTCATGAGCCATCGCTGTGCGGCAAGCTCGAACGATTCGGAACTGCGGCGAGGGAAACTCGCGCCCAATCCGCCTATTATTGGGTATGCCACGGAGAATTTTCGTCGCGTGCGGTTATCGTGAGCGAAATCGGATGCGTGGATTGATACGGAATCCATAGAATCAGATCGGTCCCGTCGAGATGATCGACAAAACCGGTGCGAATTTTTCCCGTTGGCGGCCTTTCGCCGTCGACGCGGATCCCCGTCTGGCGATCGCCCCAATCTTTTATGACGAAGGCTGGGTTCACGACAGGAGATGATTCGCTGGCTGAGAGGGTAATCTGTAGCCGTGTTTTTTGCTGTCTTCGAGTCGAAGATTGGCGCGTCAAAATATATGCGCGCTGCGAGGGGTCGTATATTGCAGCGAAGCTTCTTCCCGCGATACTGATTGCAGGGGGATGAATCCAGGAGCGATCCAGTATCGCTAGAGATGAGATGGGTTGATTCGTCAGCCCGAAGAGGAAATATGTGCTTTTCGTCGGCTGGGGTCCTTCCGAGGTGACCAGATGAGTCTCCGGGGACATGATCGCGGCGCTACTGAAATGATCCGGGAACAGGGCAGCGCGGCCATCGGACGGAATTTGATTGACTGGCCAATGATTCCACGTTGGGAAATGAGAGTATGCGGGTCTTAGCTCTGCAGCCGCGCCGTAGGGTCCAAGCCCGGTGCCGGGTAGATAGATATAAAAGGGCCTGTAGGTTGATTTCAAATTGACAACAGCGATATTCGCACCTGAGGGCTGGTCCGCAAATGGAAATGAGGGAAACGAGTTCGCCCATGAATACGTGCGGGTTTCACCCTGGTCGTTGGCAATTGTCGCCGCTTGCAGCGACACGTAATCTTCGGCCTTCTTCCCTGGTTCTAAAAGGATGGTCGGTTCGGTAAAGGAATAGTGACTCGCGGTTCCGTGAATGGTTCCGAAGCGCACTGCAGTTCCATCCGGATAGATATAAAAATATTCGTCAGCCCAGTCGCCCCAGCCGGTCAGTGAATCCGCATTGGAGAATCTGCCAATTACATCCACGAGTCCATACCGCCAATGTAGAACGACCCGGGCCGGAGTGTTCTCGACAATGGCGACATGGGAATGCATATCATGCTTGTCATTC
>JAZKAG010000026.1:16091-17436 GCA_040389265.1 Acidobacteriota bacterium | reverse complement strand
ATTCATGTGTTCGGCGGTGAGGTGATGTCCCTCGAGGACAGTGTGGCTTTCGAAGCTTTGGTCGCCGATCCAGATGCCGTCGCCGGTGACCATTCCGTCGCCAAAGTTGGCGCCATGCCAAAACACATAATGAAAAGGAGTGCTGGCAAAATTTACGACAACATCAGTGTAAGGACCGACGCGCCAGAGCGCGTCCCACTCCGGATAGAGCTTGAGATCGGCATAAACGGCCCCAAAATTCTTGGAATCTGGGAGGGACGGCCAGTGACGGGCGGTGAGCGGAGGAGGGCCAATTGGTTTAAGCCCAGAGTAAGAACTCGCAATCTCGGCGGACGAAAGGGCGCGATCGTAAATCTGCAACTCATCCAGAATGCCATCGAGCGAGTAGGATGCGGGGAAATCCTCATAGGGGCGAACATTCGCGGTGGGCGGAAGTTCTTGAAAATTGCGTCCGATCTGGAGGCCGATGTCGCGGGTCGTAGTCATGCGTCCGGTGACGGGGAGCTTGCCGGCAAATTGGCCGTCGATATACAGGGTGATGCCTTCTTGCGAGTCATAGGTGGCGGCGACATTTACCCAGCGCATTAAAGGCAATCGGACCTGGGAACGGCAAATCTCCCATTGGCCCCACACGGAGAGTTGCATGCCAAGGCGGCCCTCGGAGTCGATGCCGAAGAAATAGCCCGCCTTCCGATTCTTTTCCTGATCGACGATCGCGACCCAATTCCACGGATATGACTGGAGTGCGATCCAAGCTTGGATGGTGAAGTGGCGATTAAGGGCCGGGACATTCTTTGGGCTGTGAGTTACGAGTGTGGCGAATCCATCAAATTTCAGGGCGGATCCAGATACGCCGGGAACCCATTCGTGATTGTTGAGAATGGTGTCTTGCGTTCCGCTTGCACTATCCGCAGTGACGTTTCCGGAGCCCTCGTTGAATTTCCACCACGCAACTGGGCCGTTACCGGTCTGGGACGAGGCCAATAGCGGCAACGCAGTCAGCTGCAAGAATAATGATGCGATCATCCAGCAGCGACCGGGCACAATCCGCCTTTCCTATTTCGCAATTGAAGAAACGAGATCGATGGTCGTCGGCCGGTTCGAATGGAGCTCGATCCAAACGATCAAATTAGTTCCTTGAAGCGTCTCAATCTTCCCGTAGCGGTATGTTTGATTCCAGGGAACCAATTTGCCATTGAGTCTTATCCGTGGATCGCCGTCGCCCCAGTTCTCAACGATGATCGCTGGGTCGAACAACGGCGAGTCGTTCGACGCTTGAAATACGATATGAAGTTTCCCGTCTTTGGCGTTTGCCTGACGAATCACTACAAAGGCGCGCTGGGCG